>CALYQY010000027.1 GCA_945291235.1 uncultured Gilliamella sp. | reverse complement strand
TTACCCCTAATCAATCCGTTTTATAAAATGTTTTATTTTAAATCCCATTGCCATTAATGCGGCAAAATAGATGATTATGCCGGCGATTACCAATAAGAGTAATCGTCCTACACGCATTAGCATTGTTCCGGTTGACCAATTTGGTAGGAGTTGGGCGCCAAACCATAATACGGCTGACATGAGTATGACTGCGATGATCACTCGGGTTAAGAATAGATACCAACCCGGTTGCGGTTGGTAGAGTTGCTTTTTGCGTAATTGCCAGAAGAGTAATCCGGCATTAAAACATGCAGCCAGTCCGATTGATAAGGAGAGTCCGGCATGCTGTAGTGGTCCAATAAAAATCAAGTTCATCAGTTGGGTTAAGATAAGGGTTATTATGGCGATTTTTACCGGTGTTTTGATATCTTGTCGGGAATAGAAAGCCGGCGCCAGTACTTTGATTAATATCAGTCCAAGCAAGCCTATTGAGTAGGCAACTAATGCCCGTTGTGTCATTAAGGTGTCAGTTAAGGTGAAGTGTCCGTACTCAAATAGGGTTGAGATTAATGGGCCTGATATGACCCCTAAAGCGACAGTACTAGGTAGAGCGAGTAAGAAGCATAAGCGTAATCCCCAATCTAATAGCTCGCTGTATTGCTTTTGATCGCCGTTTGTGAAGCTTTTTGCTAATGACGGTAATAGTATTGTGCCTAACGCTACGCCGAGTACGCCTGCGGGGAACTCCATTAATCGGTCGGCATAATACATCCACGAAACTGATCCCGATACTAAAAACGAGGCGAAAATGGTGTTGATAATCAGTGAGATTTGCCCCACTGAAACGCCTAAAATCGCTGGTCCCATTTGTTTTAAAACTCGCCATACTCCGCTGTCTTTAAAGCTGATGCGTGGCAAGACTAACATGCCTATTTTTTTTAAATAAGGGAGCTGATAAAGGAGTTGTAATATACCTCCAACCCCAACAGATACCGCCAATGCCAATACTGGCGGATCGAAATAAGGGGTGAGAAAGAGTGTAAAAATGATCATGCTGATATTAAGCAGCGTGGGCACAAAGGCCGGAACTGAAAATCGATTCCAGGTGTTAAGAATTGCCCCAACCAGCGATGCTAGCGATATAAAAAAGATATAAGGAAAAGTGAGGCGTAGTAAGGTGGTGGCAAGTTCAAATTTTTCGGTCGAATCTTCTAAAAATCCCGGCGCAGTTAACATAATGATGAAAGGGGCGGTGAGCACACCAATTAAGGTGACCAGCGCCAGTACCAGTGTTAATAAGCCTGATACATAAGCGACAAAGGTGCGGGTAGCGTCGATGCCTTGCTGATTTTTATATTCCGCTAAGATTGGAACAAATGCTTGCGAAAAAGCGCCTTCAGCAAAAATACGTCTTAATAAATTAGGCAGTTTAAAAGCAACAAAAAAAGCATCAGTTGCCATGCCGGCGCCAAAAAAGCGGGCGATAATTGCATCACGCACAAAGCCTAATACTCGTGATACCATTGTCATTGAACTGACTGTTGCTAAAGATTTTAAAAGATTCATAGATGATTTTTATACAATCTTAAAGGGTTGGAACAGATAATGATACATAGTCTACAAACTATTGCTTTAAAGCACCATGCTTTTTTTATAAGCGCTGGTTTCGATTTTACCGTCAGCAGTGTGCTGACGGCGGATAACATTAACGATCTTCAAGAGGGATAAATGGTTTAAGCTGACCGATGTTTTTATAGGCAGGTCGAATAATTCGGCGGTCATCAAAATTGAGTTCTTCAATTCGATGCGCACACCAACCGACAATTCGGGACATGGCAAATAACGGGGTGTAGACCTCTTTCGGTAAGCCAATCATGTCATAGACAAATCCGGAATAAAAGTCGACATTAGCGCAGACCTGTTTTTTGGTTCGGGCGTTTTTTCGATTGACAATGGCATTAATGGCACGTTGTTCAAGCAAGTTTAAAAAATCATACTCTTTTACTCGTCCCTTCTCTTTAGCCAGTTCGTACGCCATTTCTTTAAGCAATACTGCTCGTGGATCGGATACGGTGTAAACCGCATGTCCAATGCCATAAATCAGCCCTTTTTGGTCGAACACTTCTTTATTTAAGATGCGTTTTAAGTAGTTATCAATTTCGGTAACATCAGTCCAATCTTGGATCTGCTGTGCGAGGTGTTTGAGCATTTTGCCGACTTGCAAATTTGCCCCACCATGCAAGGGTCCTTTTAACGAGCCGATACCGGCAGCAATTGAGGAATAAGTATCGGTGCCGGTTGAACTGGTCACCCGTACGGTAAAGGTTGAGTTATTACCCCCACCATGTTCGGCATGAATTATCAAGGCGAGATCTAATACTTTCACATCAAGTTGCGTATAACCTCCGGAGCCTTTCATCATATATAAAAAATTTTCAGCGATAGAAAAATCTTCATGCGGGTGGCGAATATGTAACGATTTGCCTTTGGCGCTATGACTTAACATGTTATAGGCATAAGCAATAATCGCCGGAAATTTGGCAATTAAGTCAATTGATTGGCGCATTAAATTGTCTCGATAAGTGTCATCCGCTTGTGGGTCATGGGTGTACATTTCCAGCACGGTTCTTGCTAAGATGTTCATCACATCGTGACCTTCGAGCTGCATAATGGCAATTTTGGTCTGTTTTTCCAGCGCCATTGATTCGCAAAGTAATCGGGAAAAGTCACGCAGTTCTTCCGCATCCGGTAAATAGCCGGATAAAAGCAGATAAATGGTCTCTTCAAAGCCTGTTCGCTGCTCTTTTTGAGCATTATGTACCAGATCGTCAATATTAATCCCACGATACAATAATTTTCCGTCAATCGGTTTTAATACACCATTATCTAACCGCTCATAGCCTAGCACGTCGCCGATTTTAGTTAATCCAACCAGTACACCTGTGTGATCAGCATTACGTAAACCACGTTTGACATTGAATTTTTCGAATAGCTGCGACTCAATTTTGCTGGTGTTTTTAATGGTTTCAGATAATTTATAAACCAAAAACTTCTCTTTCATTTTGTTTACCGCCCTTGTTTTATAAGTTATCAATTACCGCTTGGGTAAATTGACTTGTGGATAAGGGTTGCCCATTTTGCATAAAGCGGGCTAAGTCTGTTGTGGCTTTTCCTTGCTGAAATAGTTTTTCCATAGCTTGAGTAATTAGTTGCCCTACTTCATACCAACCTAGATAATCAAACATCATCACACCCGATAATAACAGCGAGGACGGATTGGCTTGATTTTGCCCGGCGATATCCGGTGCTGTGCCGTGCGTTGCTTCGAAAATCGCATGCCCGGTCAGATAGTTAATGTTTGCCCCCGGTGCAATGCCAATGCCACCAACTTGAGCGGCAAGTTGATCGGAGATGTAATCACCATTAAGATTTAAGGTAGCCACAACGCTGTAATCTTGTGGCTTAAGCAGCGTATTTTGTAAAAAGGCATCACAAATCACATCTTTTATAATCAGTTTGCCGGATGATTTGGCCGCTTGTAAGGCTTCATCGGCAAGAGCTTGACCATTAGTTTTGGCCATTTTGGCATATTGATTCATGGTAAATACTTCATTGGCAAACTCGCTTTCGGCTAAGGCATATCCCCATTGTTTAAATCCACCTTCGGTAAATTTCATAATGTTGCCTTTATGCACTAATGTGACTGACGGTAATTGATGTTGTAAGGCGTATTTTATCGCTGCACGGATTAATCGCTGCGATCCCTCAATCGATACCGGTTTAACCCCAAATGATGAGGTTTTCGGAAATCGCACTTTGTTAACGCCCATTTGCGCCGATAAAAATTGATAGAATTTTTCGGCTTCGGGGGTGCCTTGTTGCCATTCGATGCCCGCATAAATATCTTCGGTGTTTTCCCGAAAAATGGTCATATTGACCTTTTCCGGATGTTTAATCGGTGATTCTACCCCTTTAAACCAGCGCACAGGTCGTAAACAGACATACAGATCTAATTCTTGCCGTAATGCCACATTAAGTGAACGAATTCCTTCACCAACCGGTGTCATTAATGGACCTTTGATCCCGATAAGATAGTGTTTAAAGGCATTAATAGTCTCTTGCGGAAGCCAGCTACCGGTGAGGTTGTAAGCTTTTTCGCCTGCCAGCACTTCGCACCATTGTACGCTTTTCTCGCCGTGATAAGCTTTTTTAACGGCAGTATCAAATATCGTTTTGGCCGCTGCCCATATCTCTTTGCCCACGCCGTCACCTTCAATAAAAGGAATGGTCGGATGATTTGGTACGATTAACTGTCCATTTTCAATTAAAACTTGCTGTTTCATCGGGTTTCTCCCTGTTATGTTTAATTGTGGTTAATTTGGGCTTTTAGCTTATTTAGGGCACTGCCTGCTTTATACCACTCAATTTGTGCTTGATTATAGGTATGCGCAACGGCAAAACTGTCAGTGGTGCCGTCTTGGTGGTGAAGCGTTAAGGTTAGATTTTTGCCCGGCGCAAAATCAATTAAGCCGGTAATACTGATTTGGTCATCTTGCCGAATTTTGTCGTAGTCATTTTTATCAACAAAGGTCAACGCTAACATGCCTTGCTTTTTAAGGTTGGTTTCATGAATGCGAGCAAATGATTTAACCACAATGGCTTTTACATTTAAAAAACGAGGCTCCATAGCAGCGTGCTCACGTGAGGATCCTTCGCCGTAGTTTTCTTCGGCAACAACAATCGAGCCTAAACCTTGGGCTTTCAATTTTCGGGCTAAGGCCGGAACGGGCATATACTCGCCGGTTTGTACATCCAACACACAATTGGTTTTTTGATTAAAGGCGTTAACGGCGCCAATTAGCATATTGTTAGCAATGTTATCTAAATGCCCTCGGAATTTAAGCCATTGACCAGCCATTGAAATATGATCTGTTGTGCATTTGCCGGCAACTTTAATTAACAGCGGTTGCGATACAATATCTTGTCCGTCCCAGGGTAAAAAAGGCGCTAATTGTTGTAACCGCTCTGAATTTGGGGCGATGTGAATGGTAATGTGGCTACCGTCAGCTAGCGGCTCAATATAGCCGGCATCATCAACGGCAAATCCCTGTTTGGGTAGTTCATCCCCAAAAGGCTCCGGCAGTTTTACTTGTTGTCCTTGTTGATTAACAAGGCTGTCAGTGAGTGGATTGAAGCTTAGCTTGCCGGCAATGGATAATGCCACCACAATTTCCGGTGAACAGACAAAAGCATAGGTATTTGGGCTACCGTCATTACGTTTGGCAAAATTACGATTGAATGACGTAACAATGGCATTTTTATGTTCATCTGCCACATCATCACGCCGCCACTGACCGATACAAGGACCACAAGCATTTGCCATAACTGCCGCCCCGGCTTGCTCAAAACGCTGTAAAATGCCGTCTCGTTGTGAGGTATATTTTACTTGCTCTGAGCCGGGATTGATGATCAATTTCGCTTGCACTTTAAGCCCTAATTGATTAGCGCTATCAAGCACTGATGCCGCCCGCATCATATCTTCATATGATGAGTTAGTACATGAGCCAATCAAGCCAACTTCCATGTTATCGGGATAATTGTGCTCAGCCACAGCAGCGGCTAAGGTTGAGATCGGATAGGCCAGATCGGGGGTAAATGGACCATTAACATAAGGCTCGAGTTCGGACAGGTTGATATCGATGACCTGATCATAGTAGTTTGCCGGTTGCGCTAACACGGCCGGATCGGCATTAAAGCAGTCCATTAAATCTTGAGCTAAATCCACCACCTCTTGACGCCCTGTCATCGCTAAATAGTCGGCTGATTTTTGGCTATAAGGAAAAATTGAGGTGGTGGCACCCACTTCGGCGCCCATGTTACAAATAGTCGCTTTGCCGGTCGCCGATAACGATGATGCACCTTCGCCAAAATACTCGATAATTGAGTTGGTGCCCCCTTTTACCGTTAAGATCCCAGCCAGTTTTAAAATCACATCTTTAGGTGAAGCCCAGCCGGATAATTTACCGGTTAGCCTTACGCCAATAATTTTCGGCATTTTTAGTTCCCACGGCATGCCCGCCATAACATCAACAGCATCCGCCCCGCCAACACCAATAGCTATCATAGATAGCCCACCGGCATTTGGGGTATGCGAATCAGTGCCTATCATCATTCCACCGGGAAAGGCATAATTTTCAAGAACAACTTGATGAATAATGCCGGCATCGGGTTTCCAAAAACCGATGCCGTATTTGTTTGATACATCCCGTAAAAATTGATAGACCTCTTGATTATTGCTTTGCGCAACAATCAGATCATCATAAGCATTTTTGTAAGCTTGAATCAGGTGATCACAGTGAACGGTAGAAGGCACAGCAACTTTGTTACGCCCGGAATTCATCAATTGTAAAAGCGCCATTTGCGCTGTGGCATCTTGCATTGCCACACGGTCGGGGGAAAAATTTACATAATCCTCACCTCGCTGATAAGCTTTGAGTTTCTCGCCTTCGGCAAGGTGGGTATAGAGGATCTTTTCGGTTAGGGTTAAGGGGTTTCCGATAGTTTGGCGGATGTGGTCAAGTTTTTGTGGATAGTGCTGATAGATGCGTTTAATTAAATCGAGATCGAAAACCATAATAAAAACCTCACTGCTTATATATCATACTTCGTGAAATATCATTTATTTTCAAACTGCATATTTATGCCATTTTTGTGACTAAATATTCACACACTATAGCACCAAATTTTTTTAATGCAATCGGACTCAATGAAAATTTATTATTATTGACGAGCAACGGTTTAATCGCTGAAATTGAGCCAATACCAGCATTTACACCGCCTTGAGAAATATACTATCGAATTATTGAGGATTAAGCTCATCAAAGAAAATATAAAAATAGGCTTTTTCATAAGTAATAATAATGTAAAAAAGTTTCAGAAATTACCTACGTTTGAGTATAAAAAAGACGCTCAAAGCCTTGTTTGCCTGTATAATTAATCTATGCTAAATTGTCTTTCCGAACACTATTCAAACGTACTTTTTTTATGAATCAAACAAAAAATCAATCGCCAATACCTAGTGGCGGTTTTTTAAATACTATTGAACGAATTGGTAATAAAATTCCGGATGTCACAACGCTGTTTTTCTACGCTTTAGTTATCTGTTTTGTGGCTTCTTGCCTCCTGTCTTTTGTGAGCTTTGACTACATCAATCCGGTTACCCAGCAAAAAGTAGCAGTCGTTAATATGCTATCGCCGGATCATCTGGTGGTATTTTTAACCAAAATGGTGAACAATTTTGTCTCCTTTCCGCCACTCGGTATCACTATCGTTGCCACTTTAGGGATTGGTATTGCCGAAAGTAGTGGCTATATTCATGTGCTACTTAAAAAGTTGTTAGCGGTCACACCCAAAAAATTAGTGACCCCGTCGGTTATTTTTGTCAGTATGGTATGCCATATTGCATCGGATTCGGCTTATGTGATTTTAATGCCGGTATCAGCAATGATGTTTTATGCAACCGGTCGTCATCCTCTTGCCGGTATTGCCGCTGCATTTGCCGGATTAGCTGGCGGTTTTAGTTCGAGCTATACGCCGTCAATTATCGATCCCATTATGCAAGGCTTTACGCAAAGTGCGGCGGAAATTATTGATCCTAGTTATCAAGTCAATGTGCTTTGTAACTACTTTTTGAGTTTTGGTGGGACGTTTTTTGTCTTAATTGCTTGTTGGTTTGTCACCGATAAAATTGTTGAGCCACGTTTGCAAGCAACCATGCCATTAAATAAAGATCTACAGTTAGATAATATTGCTGATTCACCGGCAATCACGCCAATTGAAAATCGTGCTTTTAAAGTCGCTTCTGTGGTTTTTTTAATTATCGCCATTGGCTTAGTTTTACTTTTATTACCGAAAAACTCGTTATTACGTGCGCCGGACGGCAGTATGACCAGTAATCAAGCGCCGATCATGCAAATTATCGTTCCGCTATTATTTGTCTTTTTTGCGATTCCGGGCTTGATTCATGGGTTTATCACTGGCGCCTTTAAATCGTCACGTGATATTGTAAAATCAATGGAAAATATTATTAAATCACTGATTCCATTTATTGTGTTTGCCTTCTTTTGTGCCCAATTTTTATATGTGTTTTCACTCTCTCAAATCGGGACGTTAATTGCTATCGGCGGGGCTGAGTTTTTAAAAGCTTTACATCTGCCTTCAGTTGTCACCATTTTTGGGGTGATTATTTTAACCAGTATGCTTAATGTATTAATTACATCAGCGTCGTCAAAATGGGCAATTTTAGCGCCAATTTTTGTACCTATGTTGATGTCAGTTGGCATATCGCCGGAATTGACGCAAGCCGCTTATCGCATCAGTTCAGCGGTTAATGTCAGTACGCCAATGTTTGCTTTTTATCCGTTAATCATTGCTTATTGCCAACAGTACTGTAAACAAACCGGCGTGGGTACATTAAGTTCGATGATGATCCCTTATACCGCAGCCTTACTGATTGCCTTGACGATAAACTTACTGCTATTTTGGTTTTTAGGTATTCCAATTGGTTTTGACAGTGGGTATGTCTATCCGCCAATCGAAAGTTAATTATTGATAAGGACGCAAACATATTATGAATATGACTGAACAATTAGTTGAACGTTTTTTACGTTATGTCAGCATTCCCAGCCAAAGTGCAGCGGGGTGTGCTCATGTTCCTTCAACACCGGGACAAACACAGCTTGCCAAATTACTTGAGCAAGAGTTATTGCAACTGAATTTACAAGATGTGCATCTTGATGAACACAGTATTGTTACAGCAAAATTAGCCGGTAATGATCCTTCTGCCCCAAATATTGGTTTTGTCGCCCACCTTGATACCGTTGATGTGGCGCTTTCAGATAAGATTAACCCTCAGCGTGTCACTTTCACCGGTCAAGATATTTTATTAAACAAAGAAAAAGCGATCTGGTTTTGCGTTGATGAGCACCCTGAATTGATGAAATATCTTAATCAAGAGTTAATTGTCACCGATGGCACAAGTGTACTTGGGGCGGATAATAAAGCCGCTATTGCCGTGATAATGACCATGTTAGATCAGTTACAACAACAAAACCGCCCGCATGGCGATATCTATGTTGCTTTTGTGCCTGATGAGGAAGTGGGGCTTAACGGTGCCAAAAAACTTGATTTAACACGTTTTAAACCTGATTTTGCTTATACCATTGATTGTTGCGAACTGGGTGAAGTGGTGTATGAAACCTTTAATGCAGGTTCAGCAACTATTGAAATTCAAGGGGTATCAGCTCACCCTATGTCAGCCAAAAATGTGTTGGTCAATCCAATTCGAGTCGCTAACGATATTATTAACTGCTTTGATAGCTTCCAGACGCCTGAGCACACTGAAGGTAAAGAGGGCTATTATTGGTTTAATGATATTGTTGGCAATCAAAGCACCACTACGTTAAAAATGAGTATTCGAGACTTTGATTTAGCCAGCTATCAAGCTCGTAAAGCCTATATTCAAGAGGTGATTAAGTTAATTCGGGTTAAATATCCAAAAGCCAAAATCGAATGTCATATTACCGATACCTATAGCAATATTGCTAACTATTTAGGTGAAGATCGCCGTTGTATTGATCTCATTTATCAATCCTTTGAGTTGCTCGGTATTAAGCCTAATACCATTGCCATGCGAGGAGGAACAGACGGTTCAGCGTTATCAGCACGTGGGTTAACGACACCAAATTATTTTACCGGCGCACACAATTTCCACTCATGTTTTGAGTTTTTACCGCTATCTTCTTTTTTGAAATCGTTTGAAGTCACAATGAAAATCATTGAGCTGTCTGCAAAAGGGCAGTAATCTTATCGGCAATAATCTTATTAAAGAGGGAAGCGCTTCCCTCTTGGTTTATATTAATTGTTTGAAACGTCATGGGTAGTTTAAAGCAATTTCATCTTCAGATAATCACCTTAATACTTTTTAGGTGTTATAGCTTGTAACTGGCTGTCAGCAAAAAGGCTCTTGGTGTGCCGGGCATACTATTTGAGCGCCAATACTTTTTACCGAATAAATTAGTCACAGCTAGCGTAATATCGTACGATTTGCTTTGATAACCGATAGCACCATTCCATAAGCCATATCCTGCTCGCTTATAGAGATTTTTGTCATCGTTATACATCGAACCTTTATAATTAAACTCCAGCTCGGTAAACCAATTATCGGCAGGTAGGTAACGAACGTTGACATAACCGCTCTGTTTGGCTGTATTGGATAAATATTTGCCTTTATTAGCCGGGTTTTTGTTATCTTTATGCACTTTCGCCTGCTGATAGCCTATACCGCTATTGATATACCATGATGAGCTGAGTTGACCAATTAGGCTAAACTCCACACCTTGGCTTCGATCGCTACCTCTAACCTGCCAATTATAAGGATCGTTGACTGCATCAGGTTGATAGCGCACATTGTAAAGTTCAAGATCATAAAGGGCGATTTGAGATGAGAGCTTATCACCTAACCAATCGCTTTTAATGCCAATTTCATATTGGCGTGAATATTGGGGTTTATCATCATAAACCGTTTTGGGGTCAGTAGAGAGGGTAATTAATCCACGTCCACCATACGGCGAAAAGTTTTTACTGTAAGAGGCGTAAAGGCTTTGTGATTCGATTGGTTGCCAAATCAAACCAACTCTTGGGCTTAATGAATGACCGCTATAGGAGCGACGTTGATGTTTTAGTTCATCATTGGAGGCAAATTCATAATTATCATAACGTAATCCGGCAAGTAACTTCCACTGGGTTGTAAAGCTGATTAAATCTTGCCAATACAGCCCTTTAGAAGTCGCTTTGTGATTCGTTTTTGTATTCAATTTACTGTAATGTGACTTTTTTGAGTACCAGTGAGGATGAAATGGATCGACCACTTCCGGATAAGCACTGGTTAAAGCAAGCCTGGGTTGGCGTTTTTCAATGTTGTATTCAATCCCAACTAACATTTCATGCTCAATACTAGCAGTGTTAAACTTGCCCATTAAATCAAGTGTATTACTATAGGTTATGTTAGCCGTTTCTTGCCATGCTCGTCGAAATTGTAATTTACCGGGATAGTTGCAGGCTTTACCATTACTCAATTGACCATTTACCGAACAATAACTCCCACCATAAATATGGTCAAAATTTTGTGAAGCTTTGCGGTATTGATTGGTTAATTTAAGCGACCAATCATAATTTAATTCAAACCCCATGACTGAACGTAATGAACGATAATTATCTTTCACATAATCATCCGGGTGCGCATAAGCAGTTTTTATCGATACGCCTTTCGGTAAATCATAATATGCCGGTGCTCTATCCGGACGGCGCCATAAATTATCATGGGTATATTGTACTAACCAACTAAACCCGCCGAGATTATCATACAGTATACTTGGCGATACCATGGTATCTCGTTGCTTAATGCCTTTACGGAAACTATGGTCTGTTTGATGATCGATAGTCATCCGTATTGCCAATTTGTCGGTTAACACCTGATTGATATCAACCATACCGCCGTATTTATCCCATGAACCACCACGTAAACTCAATGTGGTGGGAGAGTCGAAATTAGCTTGTTTACTAATCATATTCACAATACCGCCACCCGATCCACGCCCATAAAGCACAGAAGCCGGACCTTTTAATATTTCAACACGTTCAATATTGGCAGTACTTTGTCTGACCTGACCACTGGCTCGTACACCGTCACGATAAATATCACCCGAACTTGCCGAAAATCCCCTAATTTTTATGCCTTCATCACGCATATCATAAGTGGTATCAACACCGGGCAATTTATTCACCAGCACACTTAAATCGTTTTGCCCATAAATTTTTTCTTGTTCAAGGTTAATACCGTTTATTGTTTGAGGAATATCTTTGATATCAAGAGGCATTTTGGTTGCGGTTGCTGATTTTTTTAGCCGTTGATCATGACTATCGGTAATGGTGGCAACAACTTTCATTGTTTCAATCTTAGCCTCATCTTCCTGTTGGTCTTGTGCAGTTGCGATAAAAGAGGCTGTACCTAATACCCCTAATACGGTTAATTGATTAACTAATTTCATTGTTTATCCTATCATCGATTGTTATAAGTGATTTCATTCACGACTTGATTCGCAATTAATGATAATGATTATTATTTGCATTGCAACTTATTTTATATTTTTTAACCAATTCACTATGCAGTGTTACGTTTAATTTATTGATATAAAATATTATTTTGACATGGCTGTGGTAAATACAAAAATGCGGGAAGTTTTATAAGATATCATTAACCAGCAAAGAATTTAGCATTGGTTTATATGACAGGTCAGCAAGCGATATACCATTCGTTTTAAATAAAATGACAAGAGAACTCGCTTTATCACAATAATTTTTATCGTTGCTTGATAATGTAAAATATTGAAGGAGGAAAGTGGTGGGTCGTGAGCGATTCGAACGCTCGACAAACGGATTAAAAGTCCGCTGCTCTACCGACTGAGCTAACAACCCATTTTTGAATAGAATTACTGACGTCTTATTGATTAAGGCTTCAAGCAATTTCGGGTTGCTATAATACTTATAATTATCAAGCTTCGCAACCCTTTTATTACTATTTTTGTTTGATAGCTGGTTATTTATACACTTTATTTCAACGAAGCGAGTTTCTTTCTCGCTAAATCAGCGATATTTTTATCTTTAGCGTATTTACTAACGACTTGTTGAAAAACAGCTTTTGCATTTTTCTTATCACCTTTATCAAGTAAAATTAACCCTACTTTATAAAGGCTATCAGCAGCTTTAGCTGAAGTTGGAAAATCTTTTACTACAGTTGCATAGTAAAATGATGCATTATCTTTGTTACCTTGTTTATAGTTAAGCTGCCCGAGCCAATAATTGGCATTAGCTCGGTAATTAGACTTTGGGTAAGCTTTTAAAAACCTTTCAAATGCAATAATGGTGTCATTAGTTTGTTGGCTATCATTAACAAATTTAACGATAAAATTGTAATCTGTTTTATCATTCCCTGAAGTTGTCCAACCTACAACACCTGAAGCATCATTGGGAATAGCACTTGAAGTTGGTTCGCCATCATTGGACTGTGAAGAGGTATTGTCACCAGAAGAGAATCCGGAACCATTTGTCATTTGCTGTAAAATCATTTTCTGACGTTCTATGGTCTGATTCAGTTGATGTCTGGTCTCTTCTAATTGACCGCGAAGCATATCGACATCAGCCTGTAAATCACTTATTTTTTGTTGATTCTGTATAAGTAATTGACCTTGTGCTTGAACTGTTCTATCGATATCTGAGCTACCTGCAGCACAACCATAACCTGCAAATGAAAGAAATAAGAACAACGTGAATATTCTTTTATACATATTATATCAACTCGGTGTGAACTTAAGAAAAACGGCTGAAAATCAGCCGTTATATAGTGGTATTAATAAGCTTGGTATACAATTACAGCACGACGGTTTTTAGCATAAGCTGCTTCGTTGTGACCTAACACTGCTGGTTCTTGTTTACCATATGATCTAACGGTGATTTGAGAATCAGAAACACCATTACCTTGTAAGTATGCTTTAACAGCATTAGCACGACGCTCACCTAATGCGATATTGTATTCTGGTGTACCACGCTCATCGGCATGACCTTGGATTTGTACAGAAACTTGAGGCCAAGTACGTAAGAATACTGAATGCGCATTTAATAATGTTGTATAATCAGGTTTAACATCATAACGATCGTAATCGAAATATACTGTGTTAACTTGTTGTAATTTTTGAAGTTGCTCTAAAGCTTGTTGTGTTAAAGTAGCGTTAGCATTACCACCATTTTTGTTGCTGCTATTAGATGAACATGCAGTTACAGCGATTAATGGTAAAGCAATCGCAGCTACTTTAAGAAATTTAGAAAATTGCATTGTATTAACTCCTTTGTGTTTGAATAAATTGTTACTTATTATTTTTTAATTCTAACCAACTTCAAAGTAATCGATGTTACTAACTAGAAAGATTAGAGCTATATATTATAACGACCTTAAGCTTTACACAATTTTAATCATTATAATATTGAATAAATTTTAACCGTTCTCTAATAAATAAGGTGACCATGCCGGGAATGTTACTTGCCCGTCAGTTGCCGGTAGTTTTGCTTTAAAGTTACCATCGGTCGAAACAAGATTCAAAATTGTCCCTAAACCTTCAGATGAACTATATATAATCATCGTACCATTTGGCGCTATACTTGGTGTTTCATCCAAATAAGTATCAGTTAATCGTTGATAAGTACTGGTTGCGAAATCATACCGAGTAATATGTTGCTCACCATTATTGGTTGAAATCAAAGCGAGAAACGAACCGTCCGGTGCCACACGTGCATTTTGATTTTGGGTATTTTCCCAAGTTAAACGTTGCGATTCACCGGTATTGATATTAATTGTATAAAGCTGTGGACGACCGGCCTGATCAGAAGTATAAACGATTGTTTGATTATCTGGCATCCAAGATGGCTCAGTATTATTACTACGGCCTGATGTGATACGCGTGATTTTCTTCGATCTTAAATCCATTACATATAAATTCAAGCTACCGTCTTTAGATAACACCAATGCTAATTTGCTGCCATCCGGTGAAAATGCCGGTGCGCCATTGTGTCGTGGGAACGAAGCGAGAGTTTCAACCGATCCACTACCTAGTGTTTTTAATACTAAAGAAGTGCGATTATTTTCAAATGTTACATAAGCTAACTTTTTACCGTCCGGTGACCATGTAGGTGACATGAGGGGATCTTTTGAACGATGTACCGTGACTTGATCATACCCATCATAATCTGATACCCGTAATTCATGTTTGAATTGACCTTTAGTTGTTTTCACTACATAGGCGATTCGAGTTCTAAAGGCACCTTTGATACCAGTTAACGATTCAAAGATCTCATCACTAGCAGTGTGAGCGGCATAACGAAGCCAGCGTTTTTCAATAGAAAACTCATTGCCAGCTAAAACTTCACCAGGACGATTGACGGTATCAATTAATTGGTAGTTAATTTTATACTTGCCCGATGCATCAGGTTGAATCGAACCAACGACAACGGCTGTAATACCAATATTACGCCAAAGCGCCGGATTAACTTCTGAGGCAGTAGTTGGTCTTTGAGGCATTGAAGCAACATCAATTGGGTTAAATTTACCACTATTACGCAAGTCAGAAGCAATAATATCATTGATAACTTGTGGAGGTTCTCCACTTCCTATCCATGTAAAGGGAACAACAGCGATTGGTTTTGCAGAACTTATACCATCAGTTATAACAATCCTTACTTCTGCATTAGACATCACTGTATAAAATAAAACAAAACAAGTTATCAAAAAGCGAGAAGCAAATTTGATCATCTTAAATTCCTTAATAAAAACGAAATACATTGATTTAATAAATTAAAAACGCAATTAAATGTAACATCAAATTGTTAAAAAAATTAACATATCGCATTCATTATTAGCTGTTATTACCCTTTATCATATATAAATATTTTTTCAGCGAGAAAGATAGCCGATATTGAGTAACAAGTCTAGAGTATTTAAAACAAAAAATTACGATATGTTTACAGTTTTTTTGTGGTACTAACTTTTAACAGTCTAGAATTTGATATTATTATTTTAATTTATTTGCTTATACTAATCTGATTTAAGTCAGGTTTAAAGTGTTTAAGAAGATATTTTTTTAAAAATCTGTAATAAAAAATAGAAACTTATAAAAAAATTAATTGAAGCTATGAAGAAAATTGATCGGTATTGCTTAATATACTAAAAATAGACATCACAAATATTACTTTTGGCAAGTTTCGCAATAAAAGGTATTACGCTGTCCTATACGCTTTGATTTTATTTCAGTTTTACAGTTTAAGCACGCTTGTCCTGATCGCCCATAAACTTGTAGTTCTTGAGCAAAGTAACCCGGTTTACCGTCAGATTTTAGAAAATCTTTTAACGTCGTACCACCTTGCTCTATAGACTGATTCAAAACCTGTTTAATTGCCACAACTAATCTTTCAAATTCTGCCCGTTTTAAGGTATTCACTTTTCGATTTGGATTAATGTGTGCCATAAATAGTGACTCAGAAGCATAAATATTGCCAACGCCAACAACGATATGGTTATCCATTATAAAGTTTTTGATTGGCACTTGGCGATTTTTGGCTTTGTCTAATAAATAGTTAGCACAAAATTCATCACCTAATGGCTCGGGTCCTAAATGTTTTAACTGAGTCACATCATCGATAGATTCAGCCCAAAGCCATGAGCCAAAGCGACGTGGATCAGTATAGCGCAAAATTACGCCATTATCTAATACCAAATCAACATGTTCATGTTTTTGGACAGTTTGTTGATTTTGCAAAATACGTAAGCTACCTGACATTCCTAAGTGAATCACTATCCAGTTATGCGTTAACTTTAATAGCAGATACTTTGCTCGCCGTTGCACATCTAAAATAACTTGCCCATGCGCACCACTTATTGCCTCATCGATAGGCCACCGCAATTTGGGCTGCCTAACAATGATTTGTTTGATAGTTTGCCCTTTTAAGTAAGGCAATATACCTCGTCGGCTTGTTTCAACTTCTGGTAATTCAGGCATAATATTCCACTTAGTTGTTAAACATATCCGTTACCCACGATGGCGCTTGTTGTGTCGGCGTCAATTCATTATTGGCTGAACATAAGCTTTGCGGGTTGGTTGTCCATACCGGTAAAGTACGTCCTCCACTGCTACCGTCGCATTGCCATTGACCATTACTGTCGATAGGCATGGTAAAGATATTTTGCGGTAACGGTTGCAGCAATTTTTTCGGTGGATTGTTTTGTAAGTATTCACTATATATTTTTAGTGCACCCGTCGCACCGGTTAATTTCATTGGTGTATGATCATCAAGCCCAATCCAAATGACCGCAACATTTTTGCCGTCAATCCCGGTAAACCAGCTATCACGTGAATCATTACTTGTGCCGGTTTTAGCCGCTAAATTAAATGAGCCATATTTAGCTTTTAATGATCGAGATGTTCCCGATGCGACCACTTGTTGCATAGCGTAAGTTGTTAGATAAGCCGACTGTTGAGATACCGCTTGAATTTGTTGTGGGTAGCTTTGATAAACAAGTTCGCCTTTATCAGTCAATACATATCTTAAAATTGTTAATGGTGAGCGCTTACCATTATTTGCGATAGTTTGGAACATTTGTGCTGTTTCAAGTGGTGTTAATTCCAATGCACCAAGTAATCTTGACGGTAAATTAGGGATCCTGTCAGACGGTACGCCCAATGATTGAAGTGTATTTTTGGTCGCATCAAGCCCTAATGCCATACCGAGATTGACCGTTGGTACATTAAGAGAAAGTGCTAAAGCATCAACCAACATCACTCGATCTCGGAATTTACGATCGTAGTTTTTAGGTTGCCAATAAGAACCATTATCGAGCTTAATTGATAACGGGCTATCATCAAGCCAAGTGTTAAGTTGATAATGGTCGGGTTGCCCAAGCGCAGTTAAATAGGTTGACGGTTTTGCCAATGAGCCTATTGCTCGTCTTGTTAACCAAGCACGGTTGTAACCAGGATAACGAGGCTCAGCACTACCAATAATAGACCGAATTTCACCGGTTTCACGGCTGACAATCACCATAGCTGTTTGTAAATCTTTGCTGGTCGATTTACGTAATGTTTCAATCTGATTGGTGACCGCTTGTTCAGCTGAAGCTTGTGCCACTGGATCGAAGGTGGTGAAAATTTTCATTCCGGAGAGATGATCGGCTTTATCGCCTAACTGTTTTCGCAGTTCACTACGAACAACTTGCATAAAGGCAGGTTGTGGAGAAATCACCCCGCCTTTAGGTAAAACCGAAAGTGGGCGCTGACTTAATAGATTGTATAGCTCTTCATCGATAATACCTTGTTGCTGAGCCAGTTTTAACACCACATTACGGCGTTCGGTAACTTGTTGGGGTTGAGTCCAAGGATTATAAACCGATGCCCCTTTGACCATACCCACTAATACCGCTTGCTGATCTAAAGTTAATTCATTAACCGGGCGGCCGAAATAGTAAAGACTGGCTAACGGAAATCCGTGAATTTCCTCAGCACCTGCTTGACCAAAATAGACTTCGTTAAGATAGAGCTCTAAAATACGCTCTTTGCTATAACGCGCATCTAAAATTAACGCCATATAAGCTTCACGTAATTTACGACTTAAACTCCTTTCATTGCTCAAAAACAGATTTTTAACTGTCTGTTGGGTTAAGGTGCTACCACCTTCGGTGCGACCGGTGGTTAAATTCACATAAATAGCCCGACCAATGGAGTATAGACTTATACCATGATGCTCATAAAAACGCTTATCTTCGGTGGCAATGAGTGTTTGTAACAACGAATCCGGAAACTGTTTTAATGGCACAAATAGCCGTTGCTCACCATTAGGCGAGTGCATCATGGTGATTAATTTAGGATCGATTTTGAGTAAACCAAAATCTCGTCCGGTATCTAAATTTGTGATGCGGTCGATGCGGTTATCATAAAAGGTAATTCTAACGCGAAAAGCTTGCTCTTCACCATCAGGGAACATGAATGGTCGGCGATAAATTTCTACCGCATCATTAGATACAATGAATTCACCGGGACGAGTTGCTTTACTATCTTGCTGACGATATTGTGCGCCATTAAGCATGGTCACAACATCACTTAAACTGTAATCACTATCCGGTTCAAGGTCGATAATTTGCCCATATACTGCCGCAGGTAATTCCCAAACATTACCTTCTATTCGCTCTTTAATTTGTTGATCAAGATAGATGCCGTAAACAACAGTTACGGCCATAAAAATCAAAAAAAGTTTGAAGATTAATGACCAAAATCGACGCCATAAAGATCTCTTTTTATTTTTTGATTTTTTCTTAGCTGATTTTTTTTGGGTTGATTTATTCAAACTACACCTAACAATTACACTGTATAAAATTAGCTTATAATAACACAGTTTTTTAGCCAGATATCTGCAAACTTTTTGTAAAAAAGTGGTGCGCCCACACTATATTATCTATAAGCCAAAGTTAAAACGTTAGTTGCGATTGGATCTGTTTCACTTTTGCTAAGAACGCTTTTTTAGATTTACCGGTTAAACCTTCATTGATCGGTAAACTTGCCGTTAATGGGTTAACAGGTTTGTTGTTAATATGCAGTTCAAAGTGTAAATGAGGGCCGGTTGAACGCCCGGTATTACCAGATAGACCAATTTTATCACCCTGCTTCACTTGTTGCCCTTGTTTCACCAGAATTTTATCTAAATGCATGTAAGTTGTCATATATTGGCGACCATGTCGGATAGCCACATAGTTACCAGCTGAGCCGCTATATTTAGCGATAACAACTTCACCATTTCCCACAGATAAAACAGGAGTGCCCCTTGATACGGCAAAATCGACACCATTATGAGGTGTGACAACTTTGGTTACAGGATGTAAACGTCGAGGATTAAAGCCGGAAGATACCCGAGCTTGTTTGGCTAGCGGATAACGGAAAAAGCTTTGTGATAAACTTGCACCATTGACATCATAGTATTTGCCGTCGTCAGCTAAAATAGCATAATAATCTTTAGTGCCATTTTTGAATCTAACGCCCAGCAGCTGACTTTTGGATAAGCGATCACCGTGCTTTTCACGAGTTAAGACAACTGAGAATTTATCGCCGATTTGCAGTTTGCGAAAATCCAATCGCCACTGTAATGCACGTGTGATAATACCAATTTCATTACTGGTTAAGCCACTTTTACGCGCATCAGCCACAAAACTGGATTTGATAACCCCGGTTATGACTTTATTTTCTTGTGAAACGTTTTCTGCTGTCTCGGACGTTTCAACGAATTTATCACCTGATTTCTCATAAACTCGGATGTTATTGCTGGAAATTGCCCATGTCAGATTTTGTAAATTATGATTATCATCCGTTGTCCAACTGATTTGCTGCCCTATTCTTAAATTGGCCAGTTGTTTATATTTATTGGTCAGCAAAAATACATCTTTTTTACTAACATTATAACGTAACAAAATCGCATGTAAGGTATCGCCACGAGAAATCGTATATTGAACAGTATTATTATCTTTGCCATCAATAATTTCATCAATTTCATCTGGAGCTATCTGATCTTCCGGTTCATCCGAGGACTCAGTTACATTGTCAGAGTTTGATTGAGCTTCGGCAATTTCAACTCGCCCTTCACCAACATCTATCGCAGATTTATCAGTAACGGTTGTTTGTGCCTGAGAATTTAAAGGAACATAAACAGTACGTCCAAAATTTAATGGGCGCCATAATAGGATGAATAAGATAATAATAACCAGAGATCCTAATATTGAAAAATAAGGAATTTTAAATTTATTCTTTTCAATATTAAGTGATTTAATCTGCCGTACCAAAATTAACCTTAACTATTTATCATCTAAATTATTTATCATTCAAACAATCCAACAGTTGCTCAGTTAATTTTAATAAAAATTGTGAATAAGCATCTTTTGTTACAGCAATGCCTGTTCCTAATGGATTTAATTCTCCAATTCGTACATCAGTTCCATTCACTAACTTTTCAATAACTGCAGGGCTAAACTGTGGTTCTTTAAATATACATACTGCTTGGTGTTCTTTTAACTCCTGTTGAATTGCATACAATTTTTGAACACCAGGCTGGACTGCTGGATTTATAGTAAAACTTCCTAGATTCTTTAATCCGAACTGTGATTCAAAATACCCATAAGCATCATGAAACACAAAATATCCTCTATTTTGTACGTTAATTACTTTTTTTGCAATGATTTGTTCTGTATCTGCCAGTTTTGTTGTGAATTTGTTTAGATTTTCATCAATTAATACTTTTTTATTGGGATATAACTTAATAAGTTGGTCATGAATGGTTTGTGCAATCACTCTAGCTATCTTTGGCGATAACCAAATATGTTCATCATACTCGCCACGATGATGATGTTCTGACGGGTCGTCTTCTGCATGATCGTGATCATGGTCATGCTCTTCATGACTGGTACGTAATAACGGTTTAATTTGTGCAATATCCATAAGTTCAATTTGTTTTTGCTTATCGATATTTTTTAATACGGTAGGCATAAATGTTTCCATATCTTCGCCAACCCAGATAATTAATTGCGCATTTTTAATTTTTAGCAGATCTGAAGGCTTTAATGAATAAGTATGCGGGGAAACACCGTCGGGCAATAAAATTTCGGTATCAGTGACATTCCAAGCGATGGCTTCTGTGATAAACCCGATAGGTTTAACAGATGATATAATTTTAGCTTGAGCGTAAGTGGTCATTGCGCCAATAGCAAAGCTAAAACCAACGATCATCAAGTAATTTGCTAATTGTTTTATGTTTTTATTGATATAATTTTTCACATCATTATCCCATATTTATAAAATATGATAGAATAGATTCCCATAATTGTTATAATATAACATAACATTTAGATCAGCAAGGGCTATCAATAATATGACTCAATTAATCAAGCTTGATAATGTGTCGGTCGAAATAAACCACCAAAAGATATTATATGATGTTTCATTATCGATTAGTCTTAATCAAATCATTACGGTACTTGGCCCAAATGGTGCAGGTAAATCAACCCTTGTTAAAGTGATCTTGGGGTTAATGGATCAGACTTCCGGTACCATTGAACGCTTGCCTAATTTAACCATTGGTTATGTTCCTCAATCAATTAACTTAAATCCAACTTTACCCATTACCGTTGAGCGTTTTATGCGCTTAAATAAGCAATTAAGCAAAAACGACATTGTTGAGACTTTATCTTTGGTCAAAGCTGAATACTTTATTAAGCGCTCAATGCATCAGCTATCGGGTGGTGAACTTCAGCGGGTTTTGCTTGCGCAAGCATTAGCAAAACGGCCTAAACTGTTAATTCTTGATGAACCAACTCAAGGGGTCGATGTTAATGGGCAAGTTTTGTTATATGATCTTATTGCTGATGCGAAAAATGTATTTAATTGCGGTATTCTAATGGTTTCTCATGATCTGCATTTGGTTATGGCTAAAACCGATGAGGTAATTTGTTTAAATCATCATATTTGCTGCTCCGGAACGCCAGCTATTGTCTCTAACGATCCTGAGTTTATCTCCTTGTTCGGTCAACATGGCGCATCACAAATTGCTTTATATAAACATCACCACAATCATCAACACGATTGCTGTAAACAACCTGTTGAACAGACTAAACAGATAAAGTTACCTGATTTTGGAAGGAAAAATCATGATTGAGTTACTGCTCCCGTCTTTATTAGCTGGTTTGTGTTTAAGCTGTGTAACTGGCCCATTAGGAACCTTTGTTGTTTGGCGAAGGATGTCCTATTTTGGTGACACATTATCGCATGCAGCTTTACTTGGTGTAGCGTTTGGATTCTTGCTGAATATCAATCTTTTTTATGCCATTATTTTTGTTACGCTGATTTTAGCTTTAGGGTTAATGTGGTTGGAATCACAAAAACAACTACCGATTGATACCCTACTCGGCATTTTGGCGCATAGTGCATTATCACTAGGTTTGGTGGTCATTAGTTTAATGGATAGTATCCGTATCGATTTAATGGGCTATCTATTTGGTGATCTATTAGCTGTCACCATGTTCGATGTATACCAAATCTTAATTTGTGTTTTATTTATTGGCTTAATGCTGTTGTGGCGTTGGAATCATTTTCTATACATAACAGTCAGTGAAGAGTTAGCCTTTACTCAAGGTATCAATATACAATTTACTAAACTGCTGTTAACACTATTATTGGCTTTGACGATCGGCATAGCAATGAAATTTGTCGGGGCTTTAATTATCACTTCATTATTAATCATTCCCGCTGCCACCGCAAAATATTATGCTAAAACGCCTGAAGCAATGGCGCTTATTGCGATTATTATCGGTATGCTTTCCGTTATAGGCGGCTTAGTTTTTTCGCTTATTTATGACACACCGACAGGCCCTTCAGTGGTATTGAGTGGTACTTGTTTATTTTTTATTTCGTTATTTTTAGCTAAGTTTTTATTAAGCGAAAAAAACCAATAAAAATAACCAATAAATAAGAAAAAACAAAACATTTTTTGCGAGCAAAGTCGCATTTATCATTAAGTTGAACTTAATATTTATCTAAACGCGATAAATTAAAGAAAGTTTTTTATACTTAATGGTGCAAATTATGTCTCTTGCGATTGTCTCAACCCGTGCTTCTATCGGAATACAAGCACCGCAAATCAATGTCGAAGTACACATTAGTAATGGATTGCCTGGTTTTGTGCTGGTAGGGCTACCTGAAGCAACGGTGAAAGAAGCAAAAGATCGGGTTAGAAGTGCCATTATCAATAGTGGCTTCACGTTTCCGGCAAAGAAAATCACCGTTAACCTTTCACCCGCTGATCTTCCTAAAGAAGGAAGTCGTTTTGATTTACCTATAGCTATCGCTATTTTAGCTGCTACAGAACAAATTCCGGTAGATAATCTGGCACAGTATGAGTTCTTAGGTGAGTTAGCGCTTTCGGGCGATATAAGAGCGGTTAAAGGCGCAATTCCGGCGGCAATAGCATCAAAGAAAAATCATCGTGTTTTAATTATTTCAGCTGAAAATCAATCTGAATTATCTTTGATTCACCATAACAATACATTAATCACCACTAATTTATTACAACTATGCCAATATTTATATAATGAAATCAATTTGCCCATGGTTGAATATCGTGATCATAACGATACTGGAAATCAAGTGGAAAAATTGGAGGATATTGCCGGTCAGGAACATGCTAAAAGAGCGTTGGAAATTGCCGCTGCTGGTGGTCATAATCTATTATTAATTGGTCCTCCCGGAACAGGTAAAACAATGTTAGCAACACGTTTAACTTCGCTTTTACCGCCGTTATCAGACGATGAAGCGTTACAAAGCGCTGCAATAACGAGCCTTGTAAGTCCTAATGGTTCGATAAAAAATTGGCGTCAAAGACCGTTTAGAGCGCCTCATCATAGCGCATCAACCGCAGCCTTAGTCGGTGGTGGCTCAATACCTAAACCGGGGGAAATTTCATTAGCACATAATGGCGTACTATTTTTAGATGAACTACCGGAATTTAATCGTAAAGTGCTTGATGCCTTAAGGGAACCGATTGAATCGGGCGAAATAGTGATTTCAAGAGCCAATGCGAAAATAAAATTTCCTGCCAAATTTCAACTTATTGCCGCTATGAATCCAAGCCCAACTGGTCATTACCAAGGTACGCATAATAGAACAACGCCACAACAAACTATGCGTTATTTAAATCGGCTATCGGGGCCATTTTTAGATAGGTTTGATATCTCTATCGAAGTGCCATTATTACCTAAAGGGACACTTAGTCAGAAAAATATCGCAGTTGAATCAACAGAGAGCGTAAAACAGCGAGTATTTAAAGCAAGAGAAATACAATTAGGAAGGAATAACAAGCTTAATAGTCAGCTAAGCGTAAATGAGATAAAACATTATTGTCTGTTATCGGATGAGAATAACGAGTATTTGGAACAAGCTTTGATTAAATTAGGTCTTTCAGCACGAGCGTGGCACCGAATTTTGAAAGTCTCACGTACTATTGCGGATTTAGATTCATCAGTTAATATAGAACGACAACATATTTCAGAAGCATTAAGTTATCGTTCTATGGATAGGTTATTAATTCAATTACATAAAAACATTGGGTAATCAATTAGTCGTCACTATCGACAAAATCATCGTTCACATCAACTTGAGGTTTCCCGCCTGATAGTGTGTGAAAACGTTTTGGTTTGTTGATACGAGAAAGGTATTTTAACCATGTTTTTTCAAAATCAGTAGATGCGTCTTTTTTGCCTTTGCAAACCGCAACAAAAGACTTTTCTTCAGCTGTAACAGGTTTTTTAGTTTCTGCATCCAGATCTCTAAAAGCACATCCATATTTCTCTAAAATCTGCGCTTCTTTAATCGTAAAATCACCGTGACGGGAAAATCCTCTCGGATAATTCTTATTATCAAAAAAGCGTTGTTGACTTATAAAACTTTCAGCCATGTTATATCCTCTAGATTGTAAAAGTAGTTGGGCGGGAATTATAATTGACTAAGTAAATCTGTAAACAAAATTCTTTTATTTGCTAAGATAAAAATGAACGAACGACTAAAATTAAGACAAAGCTATCATATTTATGGCAGGGGCGGAGAGTCTCGAACTCCCAACACCCGGTTTTGGAGACCGGT
>CALYQY010000026.1 GCA_945291235.1 uncultured Gilliamella sp. | reverse complement strand
TGTCACAAAATTACCATATTGCAGTATTACCCGGGGATGGAATTGGGCCAGAAGTCATGAAACAAGCCTATAAAGTGCTTGATATTATCCGTCAAAAATATCAACTTTCTATTACCACAAGTGAATACGATGTGGGTGGCGCAGCGATTGATATTCATGGCTGTCCACTACCTAATGACACACTGGAAGGTTGTGAAAAAGCTGATGCCATATTGTTTGGATCTGTTGGCGGGCCTAAATGGACACATTTACCCCCTGAGCAACAGCCAGAACGTGGTGCATTATTACCACTACGTAAACATTTCAAATTATTTGCTAATATGCGACCAGCAAGTCTTTATCAAGGTTTAGAAGAACTTTGTCCTTTACGTGAAGACATTGCTAAACGTGGCTTTGATATTTTATGTATGCGGGAATTAACTGGCGGAATCTATTTTGGTTTACCCAAAGGACGTGAAGGCACAGGTGCCCAAGAAAGAGCTTATGATACCGAAGTCTATCATCGATTTGAAATTGAACGTATCGCAAAAATGGCTTTTGAAGCAGCTAAAATTAGACGTAAAAAAGTCACCTCGGTAGATAAAGCCAATGTTTTACAAACATCAATATTATGGCGAGAAGTTGTCACTGAAATTGCTAAAGATTATCCCGATGTCACGCTTGAACATATGTATATTGATAATGCCACTATGCAACTGGTGAAAGACCCTTCACAATTTGACGTGATTTTATGTTCAAACCTATTTGGCGACATTTTATCGGATGAATGTGCCATGATAACCGGTTCAATGGGAATGCTACCTTCTGCGAGTCTAAATGAGCAAGGTTTTGGGTTATATGAACCTGCTGGTGGTAGTGCGCCCGATATAGCAGGAAAAAATATTGCCAATCCAGCCGCCCAAATACTCTCTTTAGCATTATTAGTCCGTTATAGCTTAAAACGTGATGATATTGCTAAAGCAATTGAAAATGCAGTTAATCAAGCGCTGGAACAAGGCATCAGAACAATTGATTTAGCTCGAGGTGGTCAGTATGTTTCAACCGATGAAATGGGCGATGCTATCTGCCGTTTTATCTAACAAAATTTAATATGCTTAAGTTGAAAAAATTCGGTTAATCTTCAGGATAACAATAAAGGAATAAAGCAATGTCAACAAACCCAAAAACATTGTATCAAAAATTATATGATGCGCATGTTGTGTATGAAGCGCCAAATGAAACACCTATTTTATATATCGACCGTCACTTAGTTCATGAAGTGACCTCACCTCAAGCTTTTGATGGTTTACGGGCGATGAATCGAAAAGTGAGACAACCCCATAAAACCTTTGCAACCATGGATCATAATACATCAACCAAAAGTAATGATTTAAATGCATGTAGCGAAATGGCTCAAATTCAATTAACTGAACTTGCCAAAAATGCTGAAGAATTTGGTGTTTCACTTTATGGGCTACACAGCCCATTGCGAGGTATCGTCCATGTTGTCGGCCCAGAACAAGGGATGACATTACCCGGTATGACAATAGTTTGTGGGGATTCACATACCGCAACACATGGCGCATTTGGCGCACTCGCTTTTGGTATTGGCACATCAGAAGTTGAACATGTATTAGCAACGCAAACCTTAAAACAAGGTCGTGCTAAAACCATGAGAATAGAAGTGAAAGGTCAAGTGGCCGACGGCATTACCGCTAAAGATATTATTTTAGCCATTATCGGTAAGACAACCAGTGCTGGTGGCACAGGGCATGTCGTTGAGTTTTGCGGTGAGGCCATTAAAGCCTTATCAATGGAAGGCCGTATGACACTATGTAATATGGCAATTGAAATGGGAGCTAAGGCTGGTCTGGTAGCACCCGATGAAGTCACCTTTGCATACTTAAAAGGTCGCCAATTTTCACCAAAAGGGGACGATTTTGACAAAGCGGTAGATTATTGGAAAACCTTAAAAACCGATGACGGTGCACATTTTGATCGTGTTGTTACTCTTGAAGCCAAAGATATTGCCCCACAAGTCACTTGGGGAACCAATCCCGGACAGGTCACATCCATTGATGCCGCCGTGCCAAATCCAAATGATTTTGCCGATCCCATTGAAAAACAGTCTGCTCAGCGTGCATTAACCTATATGGGATTAACCGCAGGGACAAAAATGAGTGATATCAAGATTAATAAAGTCTTTATTGGATCCTGTACTAATTCTCGAATTGAAGATCTCCGTGCCGCGGCAAAAATTGCTCAAGGACGTAAAGTCGCTAACGGCGTGCAAGCTTTAGTGGTGCCTGGTTCGGGGCCTGTGAAGCAACAAGCTGAAGCCGAAGGTTTAGATAAGATTTTTATCGATGCGGGTTTTGAGTGGCGTCTACCTGGGTGTTCAATGTGTTTAGCCATGAATGATGATAAATTAGCGCCGGGGGATCGCTGTGCATCGACCAGTAATCGTAATTTTGAAGGGCGACAAGGTCGAGACGCCAGAACGCATTTAGTCAGTCCTGCTATGGCAGCCGCAGCAGCAATCACTGGCTATTTTACAGATATTCGCAAACCATTTTAAGGAGACAGTCATGGCAAAATTTACAACACACACAGGACTAGTCGTTCCTTTAGATGCGGCTAATGTTGATACCGATGCAATTATTCCAAAACAATTTTTACAAAAAGTAACTCGTACTGGATTTGGTAAACATGCTTTTCATGAATGGCGTTTTTTAGATGATATTGGCGAACAACCTAATCCTGATTTCGTTTTAAATAAACCTCGTTATAAAGGCGCCAGTATTTTATTAACACGTGAAAATTTTGGCTGCGGTTCATCCCGTGAGCATGCACCATGGGCATTAGCAGATTATGGGTTTAAAACGATTATCGGTTCGAGTTTTGCCGATATTTTTTATAACAACTCGTTTAACAATCAACTATTGTTAGTGAATCTGTCAGAAGAAGACATTGATGAACTTTTCAAAATTGTTGAAGCCAATGAAGGAATCGAATTTACTATCGATCTGGTTAACGAAGTCGTGATTGCAGGCAATAAGCAATATCCTTTTAAAATTGATGCTTTTAAACGCCATTGTTTATTAAATGGATTAGATAATATTGGTTTAACGCTACAACATGAAGATGCAATCAGTGCATTTGAACATAAAATCCCTTCTTTTTTAGCATAAACTCTTAATGAAGATATCATCGCTTATTACTATTTAAGCGATGATATATCACCTTTTTTTAAAATAAGTTACCCAAGAACATTTCACTTAGATGACCAATATAATATATACTTCCGCAACTTATTTTTACATCAGAAAATTATGACTATAAATTGTTCATAAGGAATAAAAAGTAACAAAGAATACGACAATAAATCATCAAGATGAGTGAATTCAATTAAACAATCTAGCGATCATTTTCAATGGTTGATAGATTGTGCTTCATCACCCGTCAGTAAAACTATTACTCATAAATGATGATTAAATGAAAATAAACGGTATAACTAAAGTTGTTTACGTTGGCTTGACGGTGGAATAGATAATGCTTCTCGATATTTGGCGACGGTACGGCGTGCAATAATAATACCTTGATCTTCAAATATTGAGACTAACTTACTATCACTTAACGGTTTTTTTCGGTCTTCTGCTGAAATATATTTTTTGATTAAAGCTCGAATTGCAGTAGATGAGGCTTCACCACCTGATTCCGTATTAACATGGCTGGAGAAAAAGAACTTGAGTTCAAATATTCCCCTCGGACATTGCAAATATTTTTGCGATGTTACTCTCGAAACAGTGGATTCATGCATATCAATTGCCGTGGCAACATCAGATAAAATCAACGGTTTCATCTGCTCTGTTCCATGCTCAAAAAAAGCTTGTTGATGTTCAACAATAAATTGACTCACTTTGAATAAAGTTTCATTGCGACTTTCAATACTTTTTATAAACCAATTCGCTTCTTGCAAATTTGCACGAATATATTGACTATCGCTATCATTAGCCGATTTTGCCATTTTCGCATAGTGTTGATTAATGCGTAGGTTGGGTATGGTATCAGTATTCAACTCAACCTGCCATTTACCCGCCACTTTTTTAACTAGTACATCGGGAACAACATAATCAGGTTGCGTCGTATTCAGCAGGTCACCAGGATAAGGATGTAAATGCTTGATAAATTCAATCGATGCTTTAAGTTGTTCCTCACTCACATTGAGTAATTTTTTCAATGTTCGATAATCACGGCTTGCCAATAATTCCAAATGATTATCAATTATCTGTTTAACTAATTTTGGGGCATCTAAATATTGAATTTGAATTGACAGACACTCTTGTAGCGTTCTGGCTCCCACGCCAATTGGGTCAAAATGCCAAATCCGCTTTAAAACAGCCTCAATTTCATCAAGCTCTATTTCAGCATTACCTTGCGCTTCAAGCAGTTCTTGAGTTGTCGCCGTTAAATAACCGCGATCATCAATGGCTTGAATGATTGAAATTGCAATGGCGCGATCAGTCTCGCTAAAAGGGGTAAGATCAAGTTGCCATTTTAGATAATCGTATAGCGTTTCATGAGTTTCACCCTGATAGATAGGTAATTCATCGTTACAATAATCCGAATAAGTACCAGACGGCGTCCCAGCTGAATAAATATCATCTAAGGATGCATCTAATGGTATATCCTCAGGTATTTCTGGGCTATCTAATGCGTCACGGGTATCTAAATTTTCAGTCACCGCACTTTCGTCAACGTTAATTTCGTCATAGTGTTCAGCAATTTCTAATAAAGGATTATTTTCAAGTGCGGTTTGAATTTCTTGTTGTAATTCCAAAGTTGACAACTGAAGTAATCGAATAGCAAGTTGTAATTGTGGCGTCATCGATAATTGTTGGGATACTTTCAGCTGAAAACTAGGTTTTATCATAGTCTAAATTCATTTCCTAAGTAAACGCGTTTGACATATTCGTTACTTAAGATACTACTTGGTGTTCCATCGGCAATCAAATGACCTTTATTGACGATATAAGCTCTTTCGCAGACATCTAAAGTTTCACGTACATTGTGATCAGTGATTAAAACACCAAGTCCACGATCACGTAGATGTTTTATTATATTTTTAATATCAATTACTGAAATCGGGTCAACGCCAGCAAAAGGTTCATCCAACAAAATAAATTTTGGATTAGCCGCTAAAGCTCTGGCAATTTCAACTCGTCGCCGTTCACCACCCGATAAAGATTGACCAATACTATCCCGAATATGCGTAATATGAAATTCTTCAAGCAGTTCTTCTGCTCTTTCTAATTTTTCATTTTTATCTATGTCTCGGCGAGTTTCTAAAATCGACATGATATTATCAATAACAGATAGTTTTCTGAAAATTGAGGCTTCTTGAGGTAAGTAACCTATTCCTTTTTGAGCACGTTCATGTAATGGTAAAATACTAATATCATCGTCATCCAGATAGATTTTACCCGCATCTAACGCCACTATACCAACGACCATATAAAATGTGGTTGTTTTACCTGCGCCATTAGGCCCTAGCAATCCGACTATTTCGCCCGAATTGACTGTTAAGCTCACATCTTCCACAACGCGCCGTTTTTTATAAACTTTGGCTAAATTTTCTGCCTTTAATATTGACATTTTATTTATTCATCTCTTTAACTTGATTAGGTAAGATAGTGCTCTTAACTCGTGCGTTATTATTTGAATGTGCAGTAATGTATTGTTTTTTGACATCATAAGTAATGAGTTCACTGCTAACATGATTATCTTGTTGATACATGTGGGCATTACCTTGCAATGTTACCTTATTGTCTTTAACGCTGTAGATTACTTGTGAAGCGTGACCTGTTACAATTTTATTTTTTTCAGGTAAGATTTGCTTAAACTTTACTGGTTTGCCATAAGCAGTGATTTTTTGTTTTGATGAATCTTGCATATCTGTAATAACAACTTTATCTGCAATAATAGTTAATTCATCTTGAACAATATTCACATTACCACTAAAAGTAATGGTATTTTTTTCAATATCAATTTGTTGATTATCGGCATCAATAGCAATCGGTTTATTGTTAATTGTTGTTTTTGGCGTTTGTTCTTGATTTTCATTTGAAATTTGAATATTGGATTGATCCGCAAAACAACAAAATGACACAGATAATAGTAAAAATAATGGAAGAATAACTTTTTTTTGCGAACTCATTTTTTATTTTGCCTCAGTATTATAATACGTTTTTATATTTTCAAGGATATTAGCCGTTTTGGCTTGTAAATCACCATCTAACCCAATGCCTGTAGAGTAAAATCCAATGCCTTTGAGTATTACAGGGTCTTTAGATGTGACATGTTGTGTATTTAAATCAACCACCGCTTTATCCGTTTTTACTTGTTGCAATTGAGCATCTGGCACAAGATTATCTAACTGAACATCCTGATAAAGATAAATCAATTTATCATCAGTCAAGGTTGCTTTTTTTGCTTTAATATGCCAAGTGGCAACATGATCGGCATCATAAAGGGTAAAATTAGGTAAATCAAATTCGGTATTATCCGTATCATCAAAATAACGGACATGTGCTGATTCAATTTTATAAATAATTTCTCCTGATAAATCATAAATTTTAGTTATCATTTCATCACTTTGATAAATAGGCGTATTAGATAAATCTGTAATAGGTTGAGTGACAACATCATTATCTTTCTGATAATTATAGTAAACGCCAATCACAATAATGAGAAGTAAAATACAGATTAAGTTTTTTTTATTCATAACAGAAGTCAATTACGCTCATAAAGTTAATCACAAGTTAGGAAAAAATATTATTTAATTAAGCCAGAAATTTAAGATATTTTACTGCATTTTTCATTAAATTAATATCTGACATTAAAAGAAGTTAAATTTTCTTGGAGTGGTAATTCACTCATATTAATTTGGGTAATGCGAGCAGATCGCGGTCCACCATGCTCTAACCACAGTATTAGCTGTGAAATCTGTTGATTATTACCTTGTGCAATTATTTCAACGGCACCATTTTCTAAATTCTTAACATAACCCACTAAGCCTATTTTTACTGCTTGTTGATAAGTAAAAAAACGAAAACCGACACCTTGCACCGAACCACTTACTATAATTTTAATTAGTCTTATCATGTCACAACCTTATACGACTATTTTCTTAGTCCATAATAATGAAGTTATATTGATATTTGAATCAATATATTCATATTTTATATATTTTACTTTTATTGATAAAAAGCTATGATGAATAAAAAACAAAACCTAAATACTCAAATGATTAAATAAGGAATAACAATGAAACGACTCTTCAAATATAAAAAAAGTTTGTTTTTAATTATGTTGATTTTGTCATTAAGTAGCTACCTTTTTTGTCAACAAATTTATGCGTATTTTCTGGTTGATACAGATAAAGTAGGCGTTGTTGTCGATGAATTTAATGGTGTCAAAGTTTACTATAATGGTCATGTAGGTAATGTGAGTGGACGCAATACGTCTAAAGATGGATATAATCTCGGTTTGAAATACCAATGCGTCGAATTTATTAAGCGTTATTACTATGAGCGCTTTGATCATAAGATGCCAGATAGTTATGGTCATGCGAAAGATTTTTTTGATGATTCTATCGCCGACGGAAAAATCAATCCCAAACGTAATCTACTGCAATATCACAATGGTTCAGGGTCAAAACCTCAAGTTGAGGATATCATTGTCATGGGATGGAGCAGATATGGTCATGTCGCTATTATCAGTAAAGTCAGCGATAATGAGATAGAAATTGTCCAGCAAAACCCTGGTCCTAATGCTAGCTCTCGTGAAACGATTCCTTTAATTTATAAAGACGGTCTATGGAAGATTGATTCATTTCGGGTTTTAGGCTATCTGCGTAAAAATTAATGTTAAATTAATCATTATTAAGAGAATATAAATTTAAAAACTATTTATAATTTATATAAATAGTTAATTACGATCCCAGTTTTTTCCATCAATAAACTAGGATCGTTATTGTTTCTTGTAAAAAAGCAGTTCAATAATTTACTTATAACTCTTTACTTTTGATATCTCCAATAATCAATCCATTATTGATTAGTTCAGGAACATCAACATAAATATTAATACCATAAATTTTACCGTGCCAATCATTATTAACTTTTTTTGCTTTTATATAAAGCTCTTTATCCCCAATTAGTTGACCTTGATTATAAACTTTATCAACATCAATTTTCTGTACAGTGTTAGATCTAACTAGATTGTGATTTTCAAATTCGTTACCTGATATTGATAATCCTAATCCAGCAATAATTACACCGTTCCAATCATTGAACAGTTTAGTTGGTGTTAAATCTATCGTATGTTCAGAAATAAGTTTTCCTTGATTATAAACATCCTTAGATTTTATAGACATTGTTTTGTATACATCAACAATATTATTATTTTCAAACTTTTCTCCTGAAATATTGATATCATATCCTTGCATTTGACCTTTCCAATCATTTATTAAATAATCTGAATTGGTATTTAAGGTTTGTTCAGAAGCTAATGTTCCTTGATTATAAACTTTTGTTGAATCTATACTTAATAACTTTTCTGCAGTAACTTGGTTATGGTTTTCAAAATTTTTTCCAGTAATCGTGATATTGCTACCTTTAACGAATCCATTCCAATCATTTTTGAAATAGCCTTGACTTATCAACGCTGATTTAAAAGATGATAATTCGCCTTGGTTATATAAATCAGTAGCGTTAATTGTTAAGTTATTATACCCTTCAATTAAATTATGATTTTCAAGTTTTTCACTTGATAGTGATATATTGTAAGAAGTAATCCTACCATTCCAGTCATTTTTGAAAATTTTGCCGTAAATGGACAGATCCCCTTTTGAATTCAGTTCTCCTTGATTGTAAAGATATTCTTTTTCAGAAATAGATAAATTTTCACCTCCATATATTACATTGTAGTTTTCTAAATTTGAACCAGTTAAAGATATTGAATTAGCTGTTAACTCACCTTTCCCTGCATTTATAAAGTAAAAAGCGTTTATATTAATGCGATCGGATAAAAGTTTTCCATAGTTATTCAAATGAATTACCGAACTATCTAAATCAACTGAAGACTTAACTAAACCATAATTTTTAAATGACGACCCCTTTATATTAATATATTTACCAATTTCAATATTTCCAGTGCTGTTATTTATAAAGTCATCACTATTTACATAAAGATGATATGATTTTATCGTGCCTTGATTTTCAAAAATACTAGAATTTAGTTGGATGTTTTGGTTCTGTGATTGAATCAAACTTTGTTTGTCGTTAAAAATAGTGTAACCAGATAGGGCAATATTATTTTCCGCCAATATTTTGTTTGCATTATACGTGTTGTTAGCTTTCATAGTTATATCATTACTTGCTTCAATAACACCATAATTTTTAACATATTGAGCTTTAAGTTGAACATTTTTTGATTTGATATCATTTGTATTTAATATATAACCGCTATCAGCAGTAAATTGTTCTCCAGCGGAAATCTTACCGAAATTTTCTACATATTGACTTTGTATATTAAGATTTTTTCCACTTTCTATAGTCGTATTGTTTCTTATTTCAGAACTATTAAAATTGATTGAGTCCTTTGCCGTCATATAATTGTTATTAATAATGATACCATTGGCATTGATGTTAAGGTCTCCAGCACTTACGCCCAACGTTCCTGAATTACGCACACCGACACCTTGTTCATTTGCACTCAATGTAATTTTACCTGCGTACATGCCACCTAAAGCAGATACATCAATACCATAATTAAATCTATCTTGATAGATTTCATCTTTTTTATTCTCAGTAAAGCTTAAATCTGTACCGACATTATTTTGACCTGCTATCACATTAATTTCTTTATTAGCCCATAATTCAGCATTAATTTTCACACTTCGAGCAATGATATCCGTATAATCTTGCCCGGTATTTTTTAAGCCTTGACCCGTAACATAAATATGTCCACGTTCAACTTGATACCCAGTCAATTTTCCGTTTTCTACTAGCGGTTTACCAGTTGTTAAAGTTGCTCGGTCAGCATTGATAAAACCACATCCATTACAGGTTATACCCGCTGGGTTGGCAATGATCACTTGTGCTTTTGGACCGGCCACTTCAATGTATCCATTCAACTGACTAATATTAGGTGAATTGACTTCATTCAAAATGACTTTAGCGCTTTGTGCGAGTAATATATTTGGGTTAACAAACTCCACTAATTGCGTTTTATATCGATCTGTTCCATTATTTAATATCACTCCTTTTTTGGATACATCAAATTGAGTATATTTATTATGTGAAACCCCACTACTCGATGGATTAGTAATATTAATTATTTTGATACCGTCAGAATGTTGATAAATATTGGGGCGTTGACTACGGTCGGCTGTATTGTCTACGACAATATTGCTAGCATAACAGCTAGCAATCAGACTAACCATTCCCAATGCGATATACGATATAAATATTAAAGGTTTTATTTTGAAGGGTTTTGCTGGGTAAATTGAACCGTGTTTTTGATGAATTATTCCAACTTTATTTTTATTACTTGCCACCATTTGATGCGATTTAACCAGTTCGGATACAACAATAAATACATTTCGAGCTTTATTAAAAATAATTCGATATAAATTTCTATTCATATTATTTCCACCTTTCATCAATTGTTAATGCATTAAGTTATATACAGCTAATTTTTAGATAAATAAAAGTTCAGTGAATATTGAAAAAATTTGACACAGTAATTAAAACTTAAGAATTTTTATCTTTTATTAATATCATCAATAAGATCTATTAATTTTTTTAGTCTAATGTTACATCAAGAACATTTAAATTAGATAAGGAGGATCAGCGAAACAATTTAAGTTAATTACAACTCATTGAGGGAATTATGATAAATTCCCTGTGATATCGATTTTTTTATTGAATAATAACAATAGGATACCTCATCAAACCTTAGTATAAAGATAAGATTTTATTGATTTTTCTGATTGTTATAATCGCGATGCATTATATGGAAAATAATCATATCCGTAATATTAGATATGATAGTTTCCGTTTTTATTGTATTTTGTTTGTCATTGGAAAAAGTATTATTATCTAAAGTGAAAAATATCTCTGAAGCCGAATTTTCGATTTTATATCGCTGATTATGTTGAGTGTTATCTAATTTATCAACATTAATTGTACCTAAATTGTTGATATTATTTCCACCTGCTACATTGATATTATTAGTTTTGATAATTCCTAACCAATCATTCTTAAATTGCTTAGTTTCTGTATATATCTCATTTTTGGCAAATATCTCGCCATTATTATAAATTTGTCCAGCTTTAATAACGAGTTTATCCTTTGCGTTTACGATTTTTCGATTGTCAAAATTTTCACTGTTTATTTCAATTTTATTAGCGCTGATTTCCGCTTGCCAATCGTTTTTAAAATTAGTGCTTTTAGTCGTTAATCGCTCAACAGCTATTAATTTCGCTTGATTATAAATATCAGCTGTATCAAGTTTTAAATTTTTATTGGCAGTAACTTTATTGTAGTTATCAAACCTACTATCTTCAAATGAAACCAAATCATTAACAGTAATACCATTTAGACTTATTTCATCGGCATTCACCTCTCCTAACCAATCATTTTTAAAATAATTACTGGATATTGCTATTTTATCCTGAGCCAATAATTTTCCTTGATTATATAATATTTCAGTAGAATTGATTTCAAGTTGTTCTTTAGCAATAATTTGATTGTAATTATAGATTTTTGATGAAGATAATTTAACTTTATTCGATTTTATTATGCCTTCCCTACCATTTTCCAATTTGCTAGCGTTTAAAGATAGCGACTCCTTTGCTAACAATTGACCAAAGTTGGATACTTCTTCAAGTTGTAAATTCATGTTATCTGCATCAATAACACCAAAGTTAGTTAAATCTGTCCCTAAGTCATCATTTTTGATACGTATTTTTGAACTTTTTAAAATACCTTGCCAATCATTTTTTAAGTTTTTGATATTTAATTCCATCTTATCTTTAAATGCGATATTACCATTATTGTACATTCCGTTAGTTAATCTTATATTAGCCCAATTACCGGTAATCCAACCATGGTTATCAAATTGCATACCGTTTACATTGATTCGATCCTCTGCAATGATTTTACCTTGCGATGTATTGGTTATTTTCGATTCAGATGTGTTTCCTAAGTTTACCGTTGGTGATTTTACTTCACCTTCATTAACGATATTATTTCCTTCTAATGAAACATTTTCTCCAGCTTGAATTGAGCCTTTATCCTTATTGGTGATATTATCACTATGTACGATTAAATCTTTTTCTGAGGTTAATTTGTTCTCATTTGTCACGTCATCTGCAACTATGTTTAATTTATCCTTAGCTTCAACTTCACCGTAATTTTCAACGTTTTTCCCCTCTAAATCTACATCTGCTGATTCAATTTTCCCTTCCCAATCATTTTTTATATTATCACCCGATACACTAATTTTATCGGTGGTTGATACATTTCCCGCATTTTCAGTATAATTAGCAGAAATTTTTATCATTTGTGCTCTTAATCTTCCAACATTTTTGGTACGTTTGGCTGTTATTGTAATAGCTACAGCATTTATATTACCTGTCCATGTACTAATAAATTCTTGACTAAATGAAGTAATATTTTTTCCTGCTGACAATTTACCCTCATTCGCAACCAATTTAGATGCTTTTAGATTGATATCTTCTTTCGCTTCAACGATTCCATAATTTTTTACTTCTGTTTTTGCCATTAAACTGACATTTTTTTGAGCAGCAATTGTGCCATGATTTTCTATTTGTTGACTGTTTAATAAGATGTCTTTTGTTGCTTTAAGATTACCAACGACATTATTTAAAATTTTACCATCCACCGATAAATTTAACGTCCCCGCATTAGCCATAAGTATTCCATTATTACGTACACCTACCCCTGTTTCGGTACCTATCATCTTAATTTTTCCAGCATACATTCCACCTAACGCTGAAACATCCAGTGCAAACTCAGGTTGCGCAGTATTGGGGTCTGATACGATTTTTTCAATCTTAGTCAGATCTGCTTTCACTTTGCCTTGACCGGTCACAATAGTGATTTCTTTATTTGCCCATAACTTGGCATTGACATTCACACTACGTGCGATTAAATCGGTGTAATCTTGCCCTGAATTTTTTAATCCATCCCCTGTAATGGCTATTTGCCCTTTTTCAACATGATAACCAATCAATTGTCCATCTTTCATTAATGGTTTACCGGTCGTCAAGGTTGCCCTATCTGCATTAATAAAACCACAACCATTACAGGTTATACCGGCCGGATTGGCGATGATCACTTGGGCTTTTTGACCGGCCACCTCGATATAACCATTTAATTGGCTGATATTTTGCGAATTCACTTCGTTTAGTATGACTTTGGCGCTATTTTGCAGTGATGCATTACCATTAATATCACCGGCTAATTGTGTTTTACTACCGTCACGAGAGTTATTTAAAATGACGCCATTTTTTGAAACATCAAATTGCGTATATTTATTATGTGAAACGCCCCCTTTTGTTGGCGTTGCGATATCAATTTGTGTTACGCCGTTTGGTAAGCCTTGAATGGCTGGGCGTTGTGCTTGATTGGCATTTTGATCGACAACGATATTATTTGCGTAACTAGATTCAACAATGCCAACCATACCTAATGCGATATAGGATAAAAATACTAAGGGTTTTAACATAAAGGATTGATTTTTATGTTTAGAAATCACTTCAATTTTTTTTGTAGTCTGATTATGACTTGTCATGACTTGATGGGAACTAACCATTTCGGATACCACAACATACAATCCACGAGTCTTATTAAAAACAATACGAAAAAAATTCTTGTTCATAGTATTTCTCACCTTTCATCTATTTTCTAACATGCTAAGACAAATCATATTTATCTATTAAACAATGGGTCATGCTCAATAAATCCATATTTTTTTTATAATTAACCAAACAAATAATTATTGAAATTGATACAACTAAAAATGACAACGATAAGATTTATATATTTGGAACCATTACCACAATTTGATTACCCCTAAAATAAACAGGCAAATAGCAACGGAAAATTTTATATGATTTAGATAACTTAATTTTTTTATAATAAACTTTAACTTCATATTTAGTCAAAGATTTTATTTATTTTTTTGTCAATTTTCGAGTTTAACTAAGTTAGACTTTAATTCTTTTGAAGTTTATGCCACACAATAAAATCTTAATATTTGGTTTGATAGTCCACGTATTAAGGAGTTCATGTCAAATCAGATGCATTATTAATCCGATTAACAAATCATTGATGTTTTTTGAACAGTTAAATGATCAATGTTTTTAATAAACCTTCATCACAAAATTATCGATGAAAAACAAAATTTTATTTCAAAATAATCTGTCAATAGAGGGAAGAAAATTGAACGAAAGGATTATCAAAGGAACGAAATGTGGCATTATTGGCTTATCAGTCATTTAAACACAACTGATAAACCAATATGATATTTTACCGAGATAAAATTTTATTTATCATGATTAAAACTTTTAAATATTGGATAAATACTAATCACTGATTTCTTGTAATTCTTTTGCATTTATCTGTCCAAAATTTTCTATCCCATTTTCAACTTTTAATACAAGAAGATTAGTATCGATAACGCCAAACCAATCATTTTTGAAATGTTTACTGACACCGTCTATTTTATTTTGGGCAAATAACTCTCCATTATTGTAAAACTCTGTTACGTTAATCTTCAATGTATCATTAGCACGGATTGATTTTCGATTATCAAATCGTCCTTCAATTATTCCTTCTTCATTTATTTGTCCTTCTATTTTAATCGTGTTGGCACTGATTTCACCTTGCCAATCATTTTTAAAGTTGTTACTGATTATATCTAATTCTTTTGATGAATGAATTTTTCCTTGGTTATAGCCATCTGTAACTTTAATCGTTAACTTTTTAGCAGCAGTGATTTCATTGTAATTTCTAAAATTTTCAAACTGAGTAAATATTTCATTAGCCTTTATTAGGCTTTGCCAATTATTTACAAAATTACTGCCTGATAAATAAAAATAAGTCGCTAAAATTTTCCCATAATTATATAAATTATTAGTAATCACATTCATCGAACCAACCTCTATTAGACCATAGTTGGTAATATCATTATCAAAATTAACAGAACTAGGCTCAATCATAGCGTAATTGGAAGATAGTTTACCGTTCCAATCATTTTTAAATTCATGATAGTTAAAATGTAAATTTGATTTTATCGCAATTTGACCTTGATTATACACTTTTCCCATCGATTCAATATCTCCAGCATCACCACTTACCAATCCCCAATTATCAAAATGTTTCATCGTTATGGAAACAGCTTTATCGGCTTCTATTTTTCCACGCCAAGTATTAACCACGGTTCCAACATGTCCGGCACTTAAAACTACAAATGAACTTTTAATATTACCTTCATTAACTATATTTGTTCCAGATAATGAAACAACTTCTCCAGCTTGAATTAAACCTGTATCTTTATTGATAATATTTTTTTCACTAACGACCGATATTTCCTTTCCAGATGTTAGTTTATTTACGTTCATAACATCAGCAACAATGCTTAATTTAGCCTTGGCATTTACTTCGCTATAATTCTCAAAATCTTTCCCTTCTAAGGTAATATTTTTCGACTGAATTACACCAAACCAATCATTTTTGATTTTATCACTCGATACAGTAACGCTTTCTCCTGCTGATAAATCACCCGCATTTTCGGCATATGATGCTTTAATTTCCACCTTTTCAACCGCATTCATTTTGCCCACATTTTTAGTGTGCCCTGATTTTAATACAATTGTGTTGGCGCTCACATTCCCTGTCCATGTACTAAGAAAGCCCTCACTTTCTGCGCTAAGATTATTGCCTGCAGACAATCTATTTTCGTTGGCAATCAATGTATTAGTTTTGATTTTGATATCTTCTTTCGCTTCAATAATCCCATAATTTTTTATCTCTGTTCTACCCAACACGTCGACATTTTTTTGACTGGCAATTGTGCCATGATTTTCTAATTGTTGACTGTCTAGCAAGATATCTTGTGTTGCCTTAATATTACCCCCCACATTATTTAAAATTTTACCACTAACCAATAGATTCAACATTCCCGCACTTGCCATGAGTGTCCCATTATTACGAACACCTACCCCTGCGTCAGTACCCACCATCTGAATTTTTCCGGCATACATTCCGCCTAACGCTGATACATCTAGAGCAAACTCAGGTTTTACAGTATTCGTGTCTGATACCACATTTTTAATTGTTGCCAGATCTGCACTCACTTTGTTTTGACCTGTCAGAATAATGATTTCTTTATTCGCCCACAATTCCGCATTAACCTTTACACTACGTGCAATTAAATCGGTATAATCTTGCCCTGAATTTTTTAATCCATCCCCTGTTATGGCTATTTGCCCCTGTTCCACGTGATAACCCGCCAATTTTCCATTTTCCATTAGCGGTTTACCGGTGGTTAAAGTTGCCCTGTCTGCATTAATAAAACCACAACCGTTACAGGTTATGCCTGCCGGATTGGCGATAACTACTTGGGCTTTTTGACCGGCTACCTCGATATAACCATTTAATTGACTGATATTTTGCGAATTTACTTCATTCAATATTACCTTGGCGCTATTTTGTAGTGATGCATTACCATTGATATTACCGGCTAATTGCGTTTTACTACCGTTTGAAGAGTTATTTAAAATGACACCATTTTTTGATACGTCAAATTGGGTATATTTATTATGGGATACGCCATCATTGTTTGGTGCTGTGATATCAATTTGCGTTACACCGTTTGGTAAACCTTGAATCGTTGGGCGTTGCGCTTGATTGGCACTTTGATCGACAACGATATTATTTGCGTAACTGACGCCAGTCATACTGACCAGTCCTAACGCAACATAGGATAAAAAAACTAACGGCTTTAATAAATAAGATCGGGGATTATCGATCGAGTTATTGTTGACGTGAATACGCTTGCCTTGCTGACCCTTACTAACCACAACGTGATGTGATTGTGCAATATCAGACACAACAACAAATAATCCACGAATCCGATTAAAAACAATACGATAAAAACGTTTATTCATAATATTTTACCTTTCATCTTTTTGTTAATAGCCGTAATAAATCATATTAATATTAAATTATGGACAGCAAATTTTCTAAAATGACTTCAGAATCAGATAAGACTATTAAAAAATTTAATACGAATTCAACTAAAACGGCTGCGTTATGATTAATGCTTTAAAAAGCACGCAAATGACTTACAGAACACTTAATGACTTTTATTAAGCTAACGGTGCAAACAAAATTTTTATATTGTTTAGATAACTTAATGTTTATATATTAAACTTTAAATTTTCATTTAGTCAAAGAATTTTACCTAATGAATTGTAAGCAAAATTTTATTTTCAAATTTCAAAATGGTTAAAAACGAAGACTTGTATTGATATCTTTTTTTGATAATGATTAAAGGTGAGAGATAAATGTAGATAACATTTAACATAATAGAATCTTAACAACCTGATTTAGCAAACGAGAAATAACGTTTGATAAACCAGGTGAGTAATTTTATCAATTAAAGCTTACTGTCATGCATTTTATTGATTAACGAAAATACCATTGATCACGCCAATGTTGTTAATATAGGCTATTTTAGATTCAATATATTTTGCATTAATTATTCCATGGCTGTCGTTGGTCAATGTCCTAGCTGTTAACTTAATATAATCATCTGAAGTTATTTTTCCTTCGTTATAGATGAGGTTAGCGAGTATACTAATTGATTTATTGACAGATAGCGTTCCATAATTATTAAAATTATAGTCAATATCTAAATCAATAGTGTCTGATGCTATCCAACCAAACCAATCATTATGAAAATTTCTACCGTGTAACTGTATTTTATTTTTAGCCAGTAACTGACCATTATTGTATAAACTACTTACGTTTAATTTGAAATCATCATTGGCTTTTGCAAAATTTCGGTTATCAAAATTTCCGCCTTTGATTTCGATTTGGTTAGCATTGATTTCGCCTTTCCAATCATTTTTAAAGTTATCAGTTTTTATTGCCAATTTATCGGATGCAAAAATCTTCCCTTGGTTATAGCCGTCTTTCACTTTGATCACCGATGAATTTAATGCACTAATTTCATTATAATTATCCAACTTATTGGTATCCATTGTAATTAAATCGGCTTTGATTTCACCTTTCCAGTCATTTTTAACTTCATTGCCTTTTAAAATGATTTGTTTATTGGCAAATAATTTTCCTTGATTATAAAACTGGTTACCCCCATTAATTGACAGTAATTGACCCGCCTTGAGTTCATTATGATTTTCAAAATTACGCGTATTTATATCCACCTCATCAGATTTGATAATACCTTGCCAACTATTTACAAATGCATTGTTTACTACAGATAAAGTATGATTAACTAAAAGTTGACCATAATTATAAACATTATTATTCAAAATATTTAAATTATCAGCATTGATGACGCCATAATTAGTGATAGTAGCATCCGATTTCGTTTTGTTGATATGCATATAATTACTGGCTAATTTGCCATTCCAATCATTTTTAAAATCTTTAATGTATAAATTCAAATTGTTATTTAGCGTAATTTGACCTTGGTTATACATATAATCTTGTAATTCCATTGATCCATTATCCGCATTTATCTGTCCAGAATTCTCAAATTGATTAGCATGAATATCAAATAATTGCTTAGCATTGATTTTTGCTCGCCAAGTATTCACAACTTTCCCAACTTCTCCTTCCCCTAAAAATACTGAGTCACTATTGATTGTGCCATCATTGATGATGTTATTTGCAACTATTGAAACTTTGTCCTCAGCTTTGATCAATCCTGTATCGCTATTTGTAATGTTGGTTCCTTTTAACAATAATTGCTCATCTGATAGTAATTTATTGATATTATTTATGTTTTCTATCGATATCACTAAGTTTTCAGCAGAATTAACTTCGCCATAATTTTCAAAATTTTTCCCATTCAAGTTAATATTTTTAGCGTTAATAATCCCTTGCCAATCATTTTTGATATTGTCGCTTGTTAGGGTAATTTGTTTTCCTGCCGTTAAGTTCCCATTATTTTCTGCAGTTGAAGCATTAATGGTGACAGTTTCATAGGCTTTCATTTTACCCACATTTTTAGCTTGCTTAGCATTAATCACAATGTTATTCGCTTTTACATCCCCTGACCAAATACTAATAAACTCATCACTGGTTGTTGAAAGAGAATTTTTTGCAGACAGTTTTCCTTCATTGGTAATTAACGTATGGGATTGAAGTTTAAGGTCATTTTTGGCTGTGATTGTGCCTAAATTTTTAATTTCAGATTGACTTTTTAAGACAGTTCCTTCAGAGGATTGCATCGTTCCTTTATTAATAATTTTGCCATCAGCAGAAAGATTCAATGAACCGGCACTCGCCATCAGTTTTCCTTCATTTCGTACCCCTACACCATTTTCGGTACCGACCATTTTAATTTTACCTGCATACATTCCGCCTAGCGCAGAAACGTCCAATCCAAACTCAGGCTGATCAACTTGATTATTAAATCCTTGCTTTTCAATGGTACTCAAATCAGCACTTACTTTAGCTTGTCCTGTGATAACATTAATTTCATTATTTGCCCATAATTCCGCATTAACATTGACACTTCGTGCAATTAAATCGGTGTAGTCTTGACCTGAGTTTTTTAAACCATAGCCATTAATTTCAATACGTCCGCCATCAACTTGGTAACTTTGCAATTTACCATTATCCATAATGGGTTTACCCGTCGTTAACGTGACTCTATCAGCATTAATAAAACCGCAACCATTACAAGTTATACCGGCAGGATTGGCGATAATGACCTGCGCTTTTTGACCTGCAACTTCAACATAACCATTTAACTGACTAATATTTGGAGAGTTAACTTCATTTAAAATCACTTTTGCACGATTTTGTAATAATCTATTACCATTAATGTCGCCAGCTAATTGGGTATTAGTTCTTCCTGTCGCATTATTGAGTATGACACCATTTTTGGATACATCAAATTGGTTATATTTGTTGTGAGAGACACCGCTATTACTTGGCGCTGCAATATCAATTTGTGTTACGCCATTTTGCAAGTTGTGCACATTAGGGCGTTGTGCTTGGTTAGCCGTTGGATCGACAACGATATTATTGGCATAACTGACATTAACCACACTAACCAAACCCAATGCAATATATGACATAAAGACTAAAGGTTTTAATCTGCAAAACTGAACATGCTGGATTGGATTAGGGTTAACATGAACTGTTTTAATTTGTTTAGCATTATTGGTTACGACTTGATGCGATTGAGTCATTTCAGATACCACAACAAACAATCCACGGACTTTATTGAAAATAATGCGATAAAAATTCTTATTCATAGTATTTACACCTTTCACCTATTATTTTGTTAAAACGTAAAAAATAAAATCATCATATTAAACAAATGATTATTTCAATAAATCTACAAAAATAGTTAAATACGGCAATACAAATAATATTTTGAATTTAATGCAACAAAAGGAAATCGATAGGATGATAAATTACGTTAACATTAGCTAGTTATCCACTAATTAACCATCATCCTTGGTAGAACAGAAAGAAACAGACACACCAAATTAACATCATTTAGATAATTTGATGCATGTATAATAAACATTAAATTTATATTTAGTCAAAGTTTTATTTGTGCATCCGTAATTTACATTTCTTTGTTAATCCAAACAATTTTTAGGGTTAGCTAAGACTTTTGATAACAAGATTTTTCTAATTTATTAATTTATCACTTAATTTATTTTCTGTTTTGTTAAAAAAGTATTTCTATTAAGCAGATAGTTGGTGTGATCAAATCGGTTTTAATATTTGGGCACTTGATGATGTTTTAATTTTATTCGGTCTAGATATTTCTATTACCAGTAATTTTATTGATATTAATTAGGTAAGTTATAGAAATTTTTATGTTTTTTGGGGATTAAAGTGAATGAGTAGAAAGCTCATAAGTTGACAAAGATTGAAAAAATTAATTTTTAAGATCCTAGCTTACCTATTGATGATATATTTCAGTAAACTAGGATCTTATCTTTACAACAAAACAGAATTAATTGATCAAATTAATCTATTCATCTTTTGCATTAGTGGACTTTCCATTAATTAGACCACGATTAACGATTTTATCAGATAAATTGTCAGTAATAATTTCAGCATTAATCACACCATGCCAATCATTGAGAAAATGATTACCCGCTAATTTAATCTCTCTTTTCGAAATCACATTGCCTTGGTTGTATGTATAATTAGAATTAATAGTTAACTGATCACCAGCTTCAACCTCACCAAAGTTTTCCATATTTGTTATAACATTCAGATCAATATTTTCAGCTTTAATTGAACCAAACCAATCATTTTTTAGGTTGTGACTGACTACTTTTACTTGTTGGTTAGCCAATAATTCACCATTGTTATTAAAATCATTCAGGTTAATATTCATTGTATCATTCGCTATTAATTTATTACGGTTATCAAATCTATTACCTGTGATTTCAATGTTATTTGAATTTATTTCACCAAGCCAATCATTTTTGAAATTATTGCTATTAATTAATAACTTGCCTTCAGTTAAGAGCTTAGCTTGATTGTAAGCGTTTTCGACATTGACATTCAGCTCAGAATTAGCAAAAACTTGATTGTAATTGTCAAATTTTGCACCTACCAACGTAATATTATTAGCTTGTACTTCGCCTTTCCAATCATTTTTGAAGTTGTCACTCGTTATAGATAAATCATTTTTTGCCAATAATTTACCTTGATTGTAAACATTCTTAACATCAATATTGAGTAAGTCATTGGCATTCATTTCGTTATAATTAATAAATTCACCCGTTTCGTTAACTTGATCATTGTTGGTTTTAATGTTCACAAGATTTATTTGATCAGCATTAACTTTACCGTTCCAATCATTTTTAAATGAATCAAAAGATAGATTAATTTTGAAACTTGGTGTTTCTGAACTTTCAGAATGTGGTGAAGGTTCGGGTGAAATTGATGATAAAATTCCTTGATTATAAAGTATTCCTTTTACGGCGATATCGATGGATTGTACACCATTAACAGCACCATAATTTCTAAAGTTATTGCCCTTTAAATCAACGATTTTCGATTGCATTGTACCATTCCAATGATTAAAGACATCATCACTAATAACATTCATATTTTCTATTGATGCTAACACACCGTTATTGGATAACATTTTGGAATTTATGGATAATTCTTTTTGCGATCGAATCAGACCTGTTGAATGATTTTGAATGTTCTGACTTGCTAGCGTTAATTTATTATCTGAGGTTAACGTATTAATATTATTTATATCTACAACGTTAATGATCAAGTTGTCAGCTGCGTTAATTTCTTTATAATTTTCTAGATTTGTTCCTTCAAGTTCTATATTTTTTGACTGAATCACACCAAACCAATCATTTTTGATTTTTTCACTTGATACAGTAATACTTTCTCCTGCTGATAAATTCCCAGCATTTTCAACACTTGATGCTTTAATTTTCACACTTTCAGCCGCATTAATTTTCCCCACATTTTTGGTTTGCGCTGCGTTTAATGTAATATTATTAGCACTCACATTCCCTGTCCAGGTACTCAGAAATTCCTCACTTTCTGCACTAAGATTATTGCCTGCTAATAATCTATTTTCGTTGGCAACCAATTTTTCAGCTTTTAGATTAATGTCTTCTTTAGCATTAACAATGCCATAATTTTTTACTTCTGTTTTTCCCGTTAAAATGACATTTTTCTGACTAATGATTGTGCCATGATTTTCAATATTGTCACTCTTCAATAAGGTGTCTGTCGCAGAATTAAGATTACCACTTACGGTATTTAAAATTTTGCCATTTGTTGATATATCTATCGTTCCCGCACTGGCCATAAGTATCCCATTATTACGAACACCTACCCCTGCTTCAGTACCGACCATCTTAATTTTTCCGGCATACATTCCACCTAACGCTGAAACATCCAGCGCAAATTCAGGTTGTTCAGTATTGGTGGCTGAGGCGACTTTTTCAATCTTTGTCAGGTCTGTACTCACCTTCGCTTTACCTGTCACAATATTGATTTCTTTATTAGCCCATAACTTGGCATTGACATTAACACTGCGTGCGATTAAATCAGTATAATCTTGCCCTGAATTTTTTAATCCATTCCCAGTAATGGCTATCTGACCTTTTTCTACTTGATAACCTGTTAATTTTCCATCTTCCATTATCGGTTTACCGGTGGTCAAGGTTGCTCGGTCTGCATTAATAAAACCACAACCATTACAGGTTATGCCGGCCGGATTGGCAATAATCACTTGTGCTTTTTGACCCGCCACCTCGATATAACCATTTAATTGGCTGATATTTTGCGAATTCACTTCGTTTAATATTACCTTGGCGCTATTTTGTAGTGATGCATTACCATTAATATTACCAGCTAATTGTGTTTGGCTACCATCACGAGAGTTATTTAAAATGACACCATTTTTTGATACGTCAAATTGGGTATATTTATTATGGGATACGCCATTATTGCTTGGTGCTGCGATATCAATTTGTGTTACACCGTTTGGTAAACCTTGAACGGTTGGACGTTGTTCTTGGCTGGCATTTTGATCAACAGCGATATTATTTGCGTAACTAGATTCAACAATACTAACCATACCAAATGCAATATAGGATAAAAATACTAAGGGTTTTAACATACAGGATTGATCTTTTTGCTTACAATACCCTTCCATTTTTTTTGTGGTTTGATTATGACTAGCCATGACTTGATGAGATTTAACTATTTCAGAAACCACAACAAATAATCCACGAACTTTATTAAAAACGATGCGATAAAAATTTTTATTCATAGTATTTTTCACCTTGTATCTAATGCTGATGTCTGAAAACAAAAGCATATTAAGTTATTAAAAATTAATTAAATTTATAAAAAAAATTAATATCCTTTTATTAACAAGCAAAGATATTAATGGGTTACTACAACTTGAAAAAAATATACAAATTCTGTCATTCGGGTATTTATGGGGATTTTCTATTAACCAACAGAAGATTAATTAGTTTTGATTATCATCAATTTTATGTCGTTAACATGAATAGTTTGACCACTGACTCAATATTTAAAAATTGACGTAAAAAGAACAGTATTTCAAATCACTCATTGGATCTTATTAACAAATAGCTATTGGTTAAATATTGTTTTTATTTGATATATAAATGTAAGTTAATCTTATTTAACATGACTAATAAATATCAAAAAAACAAATAATACTGGAACTGATTGATTTCACAATGGTGTGTCTTTTATTGATTGATGTGAAATTGTGCCTATACCACAAGGCATTCATTGGATAAATAAAGTGTACTATATAAACATTTATTTGAGGTTCGGTCAAAGACTTTATTAAATTATTTTATATATTATTGAAAGAATTTAATTCAATTTTAATTTAAATCAAAAAAATTTAACTTTAGTAAATTTTTATATCAATGTTTTGCGATTTTAATGTTTATTTTTTTAATAAGATGAAAAAATTAGTTTCTAATTAACCATTATTTTTACTTTACTACGTTTTTTCGACATTTATTGCTTTTTAAAGAATAGTGGTGGTTTTAGGGGTAAAAATTTATATGAACAGCATCTAAAAACAGCAATGTTAGAGAAAAGAAGAATTCCATTTGGTCATAATTTTTTTAAGATAGCTAACATTAAAGAGCAGGTTAAATCGGTTTCTATTTTCAGTATATGATTATTTAAATTTCGAAAAATAGACCCTGGTTTTCTAATTTTTTATACATAGAAAACCAGAATCTTAAGTTATAAACAACTGTTCAAGTTAAAAAACATTAGCAATCCATAAGTTATAGTTGATTTTCATCATTTATAATTCCTGTTATTAATCCATAATTCTCAATGTGATTCACTTTCGTTTTAATGTATTTTGCATTCATCACAGCTTTCCAATCATTTCTAAAATAATCAGCATATAACCAGATGTGCATATCAGAATCAACTCGTCCGTAATTATAAAAATTCTTTGTCACAATATTCATTAAATTACTTGTTTCAAATTTTCCATAATTCGATAACTGAGTCGAAAGAATATCTAGGTTTTCAGCTTTAATCAAACCATACCAATCATTTTTAAAATTGGTGCCGCCTATTTCTAGATCTCCAAATGTAAATAAAGTCTTGTTATTGTAGAAATCATTAACGTTGATAGTTATATATCGATTAGCTTTTATTTCGTTCATGTTGTTCATTTTTCCACCGGCGATATCCAGTTTATCGGCATCAACATGACCTGCCCAATCATTTTTAAAGTCTGCACTATATATACCAATATGATTATTAGATGTGAACCGACCTTGATTGTAGATGTTGTTAACAATGATTTGTAGATCATTAGTCGCATTAAAGGTACTATGATTGTCCAGTTT
>CALYQY010000025.1 GCA_945291235.1 uncultured Gilliamella sp. | reverse complement strand
GATGTCACAACATAGTCGTGTCTGACGGTTAAATGAATGCAGGCAAATCATCAACGATTATTTTGTATAAAAAGTATTTTTGTATAACAAGTTAACAATATTAAATATCGATGTAATTAAATTCAGGTAATCCGACATTTTTAACCTTAATTACATTATTTTTACGTTAAACATCATGGGTTCTCTCACCCCATTCAAAAAAGGAAACGAATATGTATTTGAATATTCACTCAGACACACTACAGAAAAAATTTACCCTAGCTCAGCAGCGTAAAGCACTTTGTTGGCTCTCTTTTTTTCATATTTTAGTTATTGCATCAAGCAATTATCTGGTACAAATCCCGTTTGATATCTTCGGTTTTCATACCACATGGGGAGCATTTACCTTTCCATTTATCTTTTTAACCACCGATTTAACCATTCGGGTATTTGGTGCCAGCCTTGCCAGAAAAATTATCTTTGTTGTCATGATACCGGCCTTACTGTTTTCTTATTCTATTTCGGTTGTATTTTTCGAAGGGCATTGGATGGGATTTTCAGCGTTGTGTGATTTTAACAGTTTTGTCTTTCGTATTGCATTAGCCAGTTTTGCTGCTTATTTGGTTGGGCAACTGATGGATATTACCGTGTTTAATTATTTACGAAAAAATAAAGCGTGGTGGGTTGCGCCTTCGGCGTCAGCGGTGTTAGGTAATGGTATTGATACAATTGTCTTTTTTGCTATTGCCTTTTATCAAAGTAACGACGAATTTATGGCGAATCATTGGATCGAAATAGCCTCGATTGACTATAGCTTTAAAATTTTAATTTGTGGATTATTCTTCTTACCCCTTTATGGTGTTATTTTAAATTTTTTAATGAAAAGATTAATGACGTTAGCTAGCGCCAATTCATAATTTTGTTCGCTTTTGTAACGAAGCGCCTTCCACTATTTACAAAACTCATTTATTTTCATGAATAAATGAGTTTTGTCTCTTCATCTAATGGCAATGATTTCTATTAACAATATGTTTTAATAAAAAATAATTTTTTTATTAGACATACTCGAAGGAGTGGCATTGTCTTTAAAAACAACTTTTGCCAAACGTTTTTAGGCAGTGCATAATATAGATAATCAAAAAATGTTGATAATGTAATATTTGGAATAGAAAATAGGTGAAAAATAATGAGCTTTATTAAAGGGTTAAGCGTGTTGAGCTTAATTTTGGTTTTAATCGGTTGTGATAATAATAATAAATCTTCATCGATAGCTAATGAAAACAAAGATAGTCAGACAACAACTCAATCTGTCAATGACAATACTTCAAAGATTAATTCGAATCAAAATAATCAAACTCAAAGTATATTTACTGTTACTCCTGAGTTAAAAGAAAAATATAAAAATAACCCTTTTACTGTCCTTGATACCTCAGAAATGATACTTGATGGTTCGAGTACTTTAGTTGTTACGTTTTCTGTTCCGGTTAACCCTAAACTCAATTTTTCCAATCTTCTAAGACTTGTCGATAAGGAAAAAGGAACGGTTGATGGCGCATGGGAGCTTTCAAATAACGGTTTGGAATTAAGGCATCGATTCCTTGAACCGAATCGTAAGTTAACCTTGACCATTGATAAAATGCTATCTGCTATCAATGATAAGAGTTTATCCTCAGTATATCAAATTGAAATTAATACCCAAAATCGTGAGCCTTTTATCGCTTTTTCAAGTAGTGGAGTATTATTACCCAGCAAATCCATGAATGGTTTACCGGTTACGACACTGAATATTGATAAAGTCGATATAAATTTTTATCGAATCAAACCAGAAAAGTTAGCTAAATTTATTACGAATTACGGATTTATAAACCGTTATTATACTTGGCGTTCACAAAATTTTGAAGAATATATGGATTTATCTTTTTCTTCAAGGTTTGATCTCAATCCTACACCAAATACTCAAGAAACACTATTACTGGATTTATCTAAGTTTTCAGAAATAAATAAAGAAGGCATTTATCTTGCAATAATGGATAAAGCTGGATCTTATAATGATGAATTGCCTGCCACATTATTTTCAATCAGTAATATTGGGATAGCTATTCATGCTTACAACAATGGTAAATTATTGGTGATGACTCATGGATTAGATAATGGCAAACCGTTACCAAACATAAATTTATCGCTACTTTGTGTTAACTCCTCAAATGACAACAATAATAATTGTAATACCCTTTCATTCCAAACGAATAATGAAGGTTTTGCTGAGATCACATTACCAGAAGGATCTAATTATTCTTTATTAACAGCCGATGATGGAAGCCAGACTTCATTTGTCACCATTAATCGTAATGCCCTAAATTTAACGGACTTTAATCTATCTGGTTCAACTTTTTATTCAAAACAATTATTTATTTTTGGGCCTCGCGATTTATATCGTCCCGGTGAAAAGGTTTATTTTAACGCATTATTACGTGATGCTGACGGACAACAATTACCTGATCAACCAATCATGGTTGAGGTGCTCTCTTCCGACGATAATGTTATAGCAAGTGGTTACGTAAAAAAAGAACCAGACACGCATGGTTTATATCAAGTTGAGTTCACGATACCAAATGATGCGCCAACAGGTAAATGGTCACTTCGTATTAATGTCGGTGATGACAACTATCGTTTTTCTTATTTTAAAGTAGAAGAGTTCCTGCCCGAAAGAATGGCAATGGAAATCAAAGCGCCTTCTAATGAACCTATATCATTTGATCAAGACGTGGAATTTAGTATAAAAGGTTGGTATCTCTATGGTGCACCAGCTTCAGGGAATAAATTGAATGGTAGAAACTATTATAAAAATTTAAGAACTGTTCAGGGATTAAATGATTTTAAAATCGGAAATGTTCAAGGTGAAACAGATTATACTGAGTTGTCTGAAATTGATGAAACTTTGGATAATAATGGTAAAACAGAAATCAAGCTTAGTGCAGATCAGTGGGCTCGTGTAAAAAAACCTATTAGAATCGTGACAAATATAAGTTTATTGGATTCGGGTGGAAGACCAGTTACTCGTTATGCAACTCAAGATATTTGGCCAGCAAATCAACTTCCCGCTTTACGTACTTTATTTAGCGACGAACCTTATTACAATTGGCAGATGGATACTTATAGTGAGCGTCCAACTGTTGATATTGGCGCTTTAGCGGAGTTTGAAGTTGCTTACGTGAATAAGCAAGGTGAAAAACTTGCTACAAATAATTTAATAGCCCGTGTAGTGCGTGAGCGTCGAAATTATTATTGGTCTTGGTCTGATGGTAGTGGTTGGGAGCAACATTCAACTTTAAAAGAGTTTGTTGTTTCAGAAAATAGGATTTCCATTGATGAAAACGCCACAGCTAAAGTCAGCTATCAACCTGATGATTATGGGGCATATCGAATGGAAATTGTGGATCCAAATACCAATGTAGTAAGTAACATTCGTTTTTGGGCTGGCTATGACTGGGAAGATAATACTCAAGGTACAAATAATTTGCGTCCAGATCAGGTAAAATTGAGTATAGACAAAGCATTTTATTCGGTTGGTGATACAGCAAAAGTACACGTACAAGCGCCGGCTGCCGGTTCAGGTTACATATCACTTGAAACCAACGATGGAACATTATGGAAAAAAGAAATTACCGTTGACGATGAAGGTCTTGAAGTTGAAATCCCAATTAATGATTGGAAACGTCACGATATTTATATAAATGCAATGATTATCCGACCATCGACGAATGCTGAAGTACAAACGGTTAAACGGGCGGTTGGTCTGCTTTATTTACCGTTAGACACGTCAAATCGTCAATTAAATATCACGATTGACGCACCGAATAAAACCGAGCCAGAAAAAACCATTCCAATTAAAATAAGAATGGATAAACAAGCAATTAATAAAGATCAGACCGTAACAGTTTTAGTTTCTGCGGTAGATGCAGGCGTGTTGAATATAACTAATTTTGCAACGCCCGATCCTTATACTTCATTTTTAGGACGTAAACGATATGATGTTGATCAGTATGACGTATACGGCAAGTTAATTGAGGCAAAAGGACGAAACATTAAAATGAGTTTTGGTGGTGATGCGGTAGCCGCAGGCGGTAAAAGACCATTAACGGAAGTAAACATCGTTGCTCAACAACTCAAAACGATCCAATTAAATGAAGATGGTGAAGGAATTGTTGAGTTAGCATTACCAAATTTTAATGGAGAATTACGTTTAATGGCGCAAGCATGGGATGACAACCGCTTTGGTAAAGCTGAGCAAGCGATGATTGTTGCTTCTCCTGTGATTGCTGAATTGTCTATTCCTCGATTCATATCAGGTGGAGATCGTGCTGAATTAGCATTAGATATCCATAATTTGACTGATACAACTCAAACCATGAAAATTGATGTCGCAACCTCAGGACTGGTTTATCAAACGGAATCGAAATCTATCAATCTTAAGCTTGATACAAAGCAGAAAAATATTATTCAAATCCCTATTATTGCTGATTACGGCTATGGTCAAGGAACCATAACAGTCACCGTAACAGGAATTAAATTGAATGATGGATCGGATTATAAAATCAACCGTTCATGGAAATTAGGAGTCAGGCCTGCCTATTCTGCAACCTACAAAAGTTATGTTGAAGCAATTGATGCAGGTGAAAGTTGGATGCTATCCCCGTCTAATTTAGATAATTTAATTGATAATACTGTTAGCGCTCAATTAATTGTTTCTAATCAGCCACCGTTAAATGTTGCCCAATATATCAAAGAATTGTTTGCGTATCCTTATGGATGTCTGGAACAAACTACAAGTGGCTTATTTCCATCTTTATATGCTAATAGTGAACAGCTAGCTGCATTAGGCATCAAAACCGATTCGGATGAAGAACGTCGTCAAAATGTTCAATTAGGGATTTCTCGTATTTTATCAATGCAAAGAAGCAATGGTAGTTTTGGTCTTTGGAGTAGTGAAAGTAATGAGGAATATTGGCTTACTGTCTATGCCACTGATTTTCTACTTCAAGCTAAAGAACGAGGTTATCAAGTGAATGATAAAGCACTCAATTCAGCGATGACACGAATTGGAGAGTATATCTATTCCTCTTCAGTTCTTGATAACATGAGATATTATTATCAAAATTCAGATAGATATGATCATGTAGAGCTTTCGATAAAAGCTTATGCGTTAATGTTAATGGCAAAACAAGATAAAATTACTTCGATAATGCGTAATGAAATTAAAAATCTATCTCGAAAAATTATAGACAACAACATAGCGTTATCTCCACTACCTATAATGCAGTTAGCATTAACGGCAAAACTTACCGGTTATGAAGAATTATATCGAGCTTTGATGGAAGAAGTGAAAAATACAAATTACGAAAACGACATTAATTATTATGGTGATTACGGTAGTGAACTTCGTGATGACGCTTTAGTATTAGCGATTCTTGTTGAAAATAAAATTGGTACGAATTTGCAAACTGAATATCTATTTAAATTATCTGATTTATTAAGTGACAAACGTTATCTATCAACGCAAGAATTAAATTCACTGTTTATTGCGGGATGGTCGTTAGAACAACGCAAAAGCACACAGAAGTTTAAAGTAGCAGTGAATAATGAAGTCACTTCGGCTAGTGGGTCATTTAAACGTAATTTTAATTTTAACGATATAAATCATGGATTAACTATCAGTAACCCACAAAATGATAAACCGCTATATATTAAATTAACCGTATCAGGTTATGCTAAAACAGCGCCTGCACCAACATCAAATGGGAACATCTTAAGGATCAGTCGAAGTTATTATGATATGAAAGGCAATCCTATTATTCCTACAGATGTAAAAGTGGGTACAATGATGCTTGTCATCTTAGATGTAAAATCGCGAGAAAGAATTCAAGATGCGTTAATTGTTGATTTCTTACCTGCTGGATTAGAATTGGAAAATCAAAATCTTATAGGCAGTAATGTCAGTTTAGATTCTATTCCTGGGTTAGCCAATTTACTCAATAATCAAGATAGTAGTCATATTCGTTATCAGCAATATCGTGATGATAGATACGTAGCGGCTGTTGATATCCAAAATTATATCGGCAGAAATTTGTACGGTGAACGTATGGCTTATTTAGTTAGAGCAGTGACGCCAGGTAGCTATATGGTGCCTTCACCATTTGTTGAATCAATGTATCGTCCGGAAAGATTTGCGATTGGTCAAACACTAGATATGATGACAATATTTCAACCTAAAATTAAAAATGATTAGTAGTATAAACTCATTAAATTAATAATCTTTAAAACATCCGCCAAATAAAATTGGCGGTGTTTTTTGTGTAAAAATCTCTGTTAACTCCTGAAATTAGATAATGACAATGAAGATAATAAAACGCCTTTTTAAACTTCTTATTTGGCTATTCATTTTCGGATTTTTTGGGTTAATTATGTTTCTCATCGCTGATTACCTTTTTCCCATATCAATTTCAAAAAATAAACCAACTCAAACAATAGTTGCGCAAGACGGAACACCCTTGTGGCGATTTGCTGATGAAAATGGTATTTGGCGTTATTCCGTAAAACTCGATGAAGTTCCTGATTATTATCTGGATGTTTTATTAAATTACGAAGATCGCTATTTTTATGAACATGTTGGGATAAACCCTTTTTCTTTGCTTCGTGCTGCTTGGCAAAATATCAATAATGATAGAATTATATCTGGTGGTAGTACAATATCAATGCAAGTTGCCAGATTACTCTATCCTCATGAACGAACGCTTTCAGGTAAATTAAAGCAAATATTTCGAACTTTACAACTTGAACTGCATTACAGTAAAAAAGAAATACTCACGCTATATATTAACCATGCTCCTTATGGGGGAACAATAGAAGGTATTGGGGCTGCGAGCTGGTCATATTTTGGTAAAAAACCCAGTGCGTTAACTCGTAGCGAAGCTGCTTTATTAGCGGTTTTACCCCAAGCGCCAAGCCGATTAAGACCGGATAAATATCCAGAGCGAGCCAAACAAGCACGCGACAAAGTCTTGGATCGCCTAGCAACATATCAAGTCTGGACACCAGCAATTATTGAGCAAGTTAAGCAAGATGAAGTGTGGGTACATCCTCGCAAATCCCCACAACTAGCACCATTGCTATCTTATCGTTTAAAGCAGCAATATCCTAATGATGAAATTATTCATTCAACTATTGATCCTTCACTTCAATATCATCTTGAAGATATGGTATTAAACCGCAAAAAACAGTTACCCCCTAAAACATCGCTTGCGATATTAGTTGTCGATCATACTGATATGACGGTGAAAGCATATTTAGGATCAGCGGATTTTAATGATAAAGAACGCTTTGGACAGATTGATATGATCAAAGCACTACGATCACCAGGCTCAACATTAAAACCCTTTATCTATGCTTTTGCGATTGATGATGGAATGATTCATTCTGAATCTTTACTGCAAGATGTGCCGCGTATAAGTACTGATTATCGACCCACTAATTTTGACGAAGATTTTAACGGACCCGTCAGCGCCTCAAATGCACTGCGAAAATCCCTTAATCTTCCGGCAGTACAGCTTATTGAACTCTATGGTCCAAAACGATTTGCAGCTAAACTTTTTAGCGTGGGGTTGCCATTGATTTCACAAGGCAACAATCCTAATATCGCTTATATTTTAGGTGGGGCTTCGTTAAGAATGGATAATTTAGTGAGTGCTTACAGTGCCTTTGCTCGACAAGGTGAAGTTAGCCCATTAAGATTTACTCAAAATGAACCTATCATTAATCAACCGTTTATTTCTGAGGGTAGTGCATGGATCACAAAACAAATGCTTATTAATAATAATCGCGTTTATTATAAAACAGGAACCAGCTATGGATATCGAGACGCATGGGCTGTCGGCATCAATCCTCGTTACTTAATTGGAGTATGGGTTGGTCGTCCTGACGGAACACCAGTAATAGGTCAATATGGTGCAATTACCGCTACCCCAATTTTGCAACAAGTAAACTCAATATTATTAAATAAAGAAAATCGAATTAATCGACCGTTACCAATTTCGGTTAAACCGGACTCGGTCACATCAGAAAAAATATGTTGGCCTACTGGACAAATATTACCTGTAACAGATGATAATTGTCACCGTCAAAAAACGGCTTGGGTATTAAATAACATGATTCCACCAACGCAAAATTCATTAAATGAACTTAAAACTATTTATCGCACTGGTTGGATAAATGTATGGATTAATGATCAAGGAAAACGTGTTGCGCCTGATTGTGCTGGTGCTCAGAAAAAAACAATAGCACTTTGGCCGATAGCACTGGAAAACTGGTTATTACCGAAAGAGCGAAGAAATTCACTTATTCCACCAATCGATAAAGATTGTTCTATAATGGAAAAAAATATTTTTTCTACATTAACAATTATCGGATTGAAAAACCAGCAATTTGTTAAATCGCTACCGGGACAAAATCAAATAAATATCGAACTGTTTGCCGAAGGTGGAGTGGGCGAAAAATGGTGGTTTCTAGATGGAGAACTTGTTGCCCAATCAACTGATAATGATAAAATCGCATTAACAATCGTGAAAAAAGGACAACATCGATTATTATTACTCGATGAAAGTGGACAAATAACACGAATCCAATTTACTTCAGATTAACAAGGATAACGCACAATGGCTATTGAACGTACTTTATCAATTATTAAACCCAATGCCATAAAAAAACATTTAATGGGCGAAATAGAAACTCGAATAACTCAAGCAAATCTTAATATCATTGCAATAAAAATGCTTAAACTGACCCAAACACAAGCAGAAGGTTTCTATGCCGAACATCAAGGAAAACCGTTTTTCAATAACTTAATTAAATTTATGATCTCTGGTCCGATTATAGTACAAGTATTAGAGGGTGAAAATGCTATCAAAGGTTATCGTGATCTTATGGGCCCAACGGATTTATCAAAAGCCCCTACAGGCACATTACGTGCAGATTTTGCTGACAACGTAACTGAAAATGCCGTTCATGGTTCTGACTCATTATCATCAGCTGAAAAAGAAATTGCCTATTTTTTTGTGGACAGTGAAATCGTCGGCAGCGATGTTTCCCCGCATACACAAAGATAAATCACCGATATAACCCAAATTACATAGCGTTAAAACAAAAATGATAAAACACCTTTTCTTATCTATTTTTTTATTTCTGGTAGGTAGTTATACAACAAATAGTGAAGCTAATAATCTAAAAAAGTTTTCAATAAACTTTATAGAAAAAAAAAGCAGCGCAGAAGAATTCCGTCATATGAAAAAAATTTATGACCCAATGATTGAAAAAAATGATAAAAGATTCATAAAAACAGAATTATACCTAAAAGTGAACAATAAAACCTATGTAAATAATTTGAACGATAACGAATCCATGAAAATTCATGACTATTATGGTTATTGGAAGCCCTTGAATAAGGATATTATTACAGTTTCATCTTATGAAGATAGCGAGGTTAAAATTCAGGATAACAAAAATAATACCATTACTTTACAAGGAATACCCTATATAAATAAGGCAAAAACGCATTTTACTACCTTTTATATAGATTATGAAGCATCAAAGTCCATTATAGACTTATACAAGATTAAAAATAATCATATAGAGCATAATTTTCGTTTCGAAACAGAAAAATGGATTATTTGGGATTTGGTTTGGAATGACAATATCCTATACATAAAAGTCACGGATACTATATGGAACGAAAAAGGTTTTTTTAGTACTGATTATAAATATAAAAAATTAATTATTGAGAAACTTAATTAACCCCCCAATGAAAACAGTAAAAGCTATCTTATTGTTACTTCTAAAAGCATAACACCTTCTATTAAAGGTCAAAGAATAAGATAGATTGACCTTAAAATTTAGGGCATGTGACTAAATATACAAAAGAGTCATAGAGTATCGTAATCAAAAAAACTCGTTACAATAGTGTAATTGTTACCACAAGGAATATCCTTCTATAAATAATAATAATCAAGAAGAGAAAACGCATATTTTAAGTGGGACATGAATGACTAGATTTCATTTAAAAAATAATAATATAAAAGGGCTCGATTACCACCCAGTAAAGAGATAATAAGCCAAAAATTTACACAGTTAAGCAGTGCCACAGAAAAAATGACTAAGGAATATGCCGATCAACTTACTATTGCGTGGTGCGAACAAAAATTATAGAAAAGAATGTCGTACAAAATTCCTTACAAATTACGCTTAACATGATGATAATATTATAAATTTAAGCCGATAATGCTTAATTATCAATTGCTTAAAAAAGCATCAAAAAATTTGGTAGATTTTTTCACCTTACTATTTTAATTAATAAACAATAAGTTATAATAAGGGTGTTCCCTGTATACACAGGGATAAACCGAAAAATGTGTTATTTTTGACCATAGCGGAACGGTGTTCCCTGTATACACAGGGATAAACCGAAACGAGTAACGGCAGGCGTATTAAAGCAAGTGTGTTCCCTGTATACACAGGGATAAACCGGGCATCGAACAGGGGTTAACAGAGCTACAGCAGTGTTCCCTGTATACACAGGGATAAACCGATCAGCCAGATGATTATATCGATTGTTTGGCTGTGTTCCCTGTATACACAGGGATAAACCGCGAATGAACTCGACCAATTCTTTGATTGATAGGTGTTCCCTGTATACACAGGGATAAACCGCGGAAATACTGAAGCGGAATCGTCAATAAATTGTGTTCCCTGTATACACAGGGATAAACCAGGATAACTGATTTCTCAATTGATGTTGCCGTAAGTGTTCCCTGTATACACAGGGATAAACCGCACCTAACACGTTAGTTTTAGAGCAAAATATTGTGTTCCCTGTATACACAGGGATAAACCGTCATTCTGTACCGAGATTTAATTTCCTTTATTGTGTTCCCTGTATACACAGGGATAAACCTCCGGTTGTAGAGGTGGCTGAATATAGCGCTGAGGTGTTACCTGTATACACAGGGATAAACCGCTCAGGGCGAATCGACGGCGTTGTCTCACTAGGTGTTCCCTGTATACACAGGGATAAACCGGCGCTAAATCTTACACAAAAAAACTTGGCTAAGTGTTCCCTGTATACACAGGGATAAACCGAGAACATACGATTCGAAGTTTATTTATTAGATATAAAAAATAAACATTTTTGATTACTTTTAATTGAAAAAATAAACATTTTTGTTTACTATGGTCTAATCTTAAATCAGCTCGAAATTAATTATGAAACAAACAGAGTTTTTAAGATGGCTAGTTGCTCAAGGAGTCGAAGTAAAGCAAGGTAGTAATCACCTAAAACTTTACTACCAAGGAAGGCGATCAACCATGCCAAGGCATCCAAATAAGGAATTAGCGAAAGGTACAATGATTGCGATTAGAAAGCAACTCAATCTTTAATAGATGCCCCGAAAGGGGCTATCTTGATAAGAGAATTCAACTTAAAAGCAAAGGAGGGGGTATGTTATATCCTGCAACATTAACCAATGAAGGGGATATGTATACAGTAACATTTAGAGATATACCAGAAGCAATAACCTGTGGTGATGACTTAAACGATGCTTTGAAAATGGCACGAGATGCATTAATTACAAGCATTGACTTTTACTTTGAAGATCATCGAAAAGTCCCATTACCCAGCAAGCAAAAAAAAGGTGAATATTTAATTGATTTACCAGTTAGTCTTTTTGCTAAAGTATTGTTGTTAAATGAAATGATTGAACAAAACATATCTAATGCTGAATTAGCTAAGAGGATCCACGTAAGACCTCAAGAAGTTCAGCGGATTGTTAACTTAGGACATTCAACAAAAATTGATACCATCAGCAAAGCGCTCTCTGCTCTTGGAAAACGTCTGGAATTAAACGTAACCTAAGGTAAAAAAAATAATTTAACGTAAATAAAAATCATTAAAATAAAAGCCCCTTAGTGGGTTTTTATTTTCTACCTTATATAAAAACTTTTATAAGGTTATAGCGACACTTATTATTTTTTATAAAATAAATGTTCCTTGTATAAACAGGGATAAACCACCAAATATAGTTATCTATCCAACCTAACCTAGGGTGAACTAAATCTGCCGGCTATAGTTTTTTTACTTTACACTATAGGTCAAGCAAGCAAACCAACCAAACCAATAAAACGGTGACCAAACAATTGAAACAACAGACCATTACGATGACTTGTGTGATGTTAACTGACATGGTAAATACAAATTATATTATTGAAAAAATTGAAAAGTTATATTTAATTTGTTAAGTTATGCTCATTATAAATTTTAAGTTACAGGAAATATCACATGAAAAAAGTAGTTTTTAGCGCCATCCTTGCTTGTATTGGTTTTAATGTCTCAGCAAATGAAAATGCAAAAAGGATCATTGAATTTTTAATAGAAGATGATATAGAGGTGTTCAGAGCGAATGGAAAATCAGGTTTTATGGATGCAATGCCAACGGTTAATGCTGCACAGCTAATTAAAGAATATGGTGATAACCAATATGTTTATGAAAAAAAATATGATAAAAATTTGGTTAATATTAAAACAGTTGCATCAGGAGTAAAAACCAGTTTGACTGGCGATCCTTATGTAGTAGCAAATGGAAAAAATCAATTTGAATATGTTTCGCTTGAATTAAAAAATAAAGATGATGCCATGAATATCAATAAAGGAACTAAGCTTGATATGATTTGTCTTGGCTCTAAAAATAATGTCATTTTTCCTTCGTTGAAAAGTTGCGTAACTGCTGATAGTTATTTCGATAAGTTCCTCAACTCAGTAATGAGCGATCTAGATAAATTAGATATAAATGATAAACCATCAAATAAACTTGAGGCTGTTTATTTAGCAATGTGGGAATTTGATAAGCAAAAACCAAATACATTAGAGAAATTTAAAACAGCTGAGGATTTTGAAAAAAATCAAGCAGATTTCATCGAAATTATGACAATTGCACAGACTAAAGCGAAGGATGGGGTCAAAAAATTTACATTACCAAAACCATAAAAAAGCCCTTTTAGGGCTTTTTTTCTATGCCAGTTACATGTTTTACGCAATTCAATAATAAACGTTACACCAATATTATGTAGAATAATAAAATATTAAACAAAACTAAACGATATTTTTCACTTAAATGATATCAACAAATGAATTGATATCAAATATGTACGGAAAGACCAATAAGATTAAATAATACAAAGATGTATAATGCACGGTAATTTGTTATTAACCTTTAACCAATCGATTACAGACATATGATGATTCCAAATTGGTTGGTAGACAAAAAAATTACAAGAATGTGTATCGTAAAAAGTTCCTTATAAATCATATTTAACAGTTTGATTAAATTATAAATTTAATCTGTTATTGCTCAGTTCTTAATTGCTTAAAAAAGAATCAAAAAAATTGGTAGAATTTTACACCTCCCTATTTTAATTAATAAACAATAAGTTATAATAAGTGTTCCCTATATACATAGGGATAAACCGCTGGGCGAATTCAACAAAACCTACGGGATAACGTGTTCCCTATATACATAGGGATAAACCGAAGGTACTGAGGTAGAAATCGGATTTATCAACGTGTTCCCTATATACATAGGGATAAACCGCATATGGGTAATATACAACGAGCTCAAATAAAGTGTTCCCTATATACATAGGGATAAACCGAAGTTTTTGGTAGAGTAAATCAATTTAACACAGTGTTCCCTATACACATAGGGATAAACCGTTTTTGGTCGGCGTATCGGCTTTGCTATATAGCTGTTCCCTATAAACATAGGGATCCGCGTTTGTCAAAAAAACGAACAAAACGCCTGCTAATGCTCTAAAAATAGCTAGAACCCGACTACAGGAGATGATTGAAAATGACCACTAGAAAAAAACATAGCACAACATTCGAGGAACTCAAAAATAGGGTTTTAGCAAACCCCACAGCCCTAGCCGCGTATCGCGAATCCCAAAAAACGTGGAAATTGAGGGCATTTCTGATTAACGCGCGTGAACGCGCGGGGTTTACACAAACCGATTTGGCTGCACAGTTAGACGTGTCGCCGTCAAATATCAGTAGAATTGAAAACAACCCAGATCATGCCAATATAAAAACAATTTTTAAATATCTGGACGCGTGTAACGCGGACGTCGATTTTGTAATATCTGGCAACAAATAACGATCGTTTATAATAAGTTATACAAAATTATTAGTTACAGGTTATTGTCAATTAATTGAATTAATCATATAGTTAACAATTGTTGATATTGTAAATTGTGATTGAGAATTATTAATTGATGAAAGTGTTTGTTATAAATTTAAAAAGCGCTGTTGATGTGTTCCCTATAATAAACCGGATTCGCTTGAGCAGGACATAGCAAAAGCGGAGTGTTCCCTATATACATAGGGATAAACCGGACACGGGGGCAGAGCATGAGGCTACATATGAGTGTTCCCTATATACATAGGGATAAACCGGGACAGTACGATCGGATTTCGGGGCATCAGGCGTGTACCCTATATACATAGGGATAAACCGAAAACAGTAATTTACAAGCGGATTATAAAGCCGTGTTCCCTATATACATAGGGATAAACCGAAATACAATTCTGAAATATTTAGACTGTACAGGTGTTCCCTATATACATAGGGATAAACCAGGGATTTGTATTAGTAATATATACGATGACTTAAAAAAATGTTCCCTGTATACACAGGGATAAACCAAGACTTAATTGCGTTGTGTAAAGTGACCAACCCCAAATACAGGTAAAGTTTATCAGCTTAAAATAAAAGATTGTTAGAAAGTTGAATCGTGTATCGTGTCATTGTGACAAAAAATAAAATTATTATTTCCCCTTGATTCCCCATACTATTTAAATGGATGTTTTCTTGATTAAGCTCGTATTTAAATATCTTTGTGACATATCTCAAAAAAATGTATTTTGTAAGTATTATTATGTAAATTTTATGATAATATAATGAAAATAAATGCAGAATTTTGTTATTAATGTTAATCAATAGAATATAAGGGAACAAGGTTATGAAAACAAAGGAGCAGTTGATAGACAGTTTGTCTTCTTTAGCAGGAAACTTATTAACTGGACATTCAGCGCAAAATAATTATTCCCTTTCAATTGATGGTGTAGATTTACTCACAACAATATCAATATTATCACTTGAAGGTAAAGAAGAATTAAATCAACCATGGCAATATGCAATTCATTTTACCAGTCCAAATAAGCATATATCCATTGATTCGATACTTAATCAAACCGCATCGCTTACTTTTCATCCTCGTCAATTACCTTTAAAGTTAACTCAAATCAGTTCCCTTGATAAGCTTGATAAATCAAGAACAATTTACGGTGTTATCACAGAGTTCAGCCTTGTTTCAATGAGTAAAGACGAAGCGCATTATTGCGTTACATTAGTGCCAAGGATAGCCTTATTAGCCAACCATCACCAAAGTGCAATTTATCAAAACACAAGTGTTGTTGATGTGGTTGAAGAAGTATTACGAAATCATGGTTTTACAGGAATTGATTTTCGTTTTGAATTAAACGAAACCTATCCGGCTCGTGAATTTATTACGCAATGGCAAGAGTCCGATTTAGCGTTTATACAAAGATTACTTGCCGATGTCGGGATTTGGTTCTATTTCGAAACGCATCCTAAGCACCATTGTGATGTTATCGTGATGAGTGATTATGAACAAGGACTGGAAGATGCCGGCAGTATTATAATCAAACAGCCGAGTGGACTAACGGATAATCAACATCATAGCATATGGGACTTACAATTTAGTACTAAAACCAAACCTAAGCAAGTTAGTGTTAACGACTACAACTATCGCATGGCAAACAGTCAACTACATGGCTCAACCAATAGCCAGCCTAAAGATATCACAACCCATGGCGATGACTACCGTTATGAAGAGCATTATAAAGTATTGGGTGATAAGCAAACCGTTGAAAGCGGGCAATGGTATGCGCACATACGTCACCAACACTATATATCAGAACAATTCATTATCTATGGTAAATGTAATGATTATCAACTGGTGCCGGGTCAACGTCTTATTATTGAAGAATGTCCGATTTATGACATAAAAGAAGGTATTATTATTATTGCTTCCGAAAGTCATGGTAATCGAACAGACTCTTACGAAACCCATTTTACTGCCATTCCATATGATGTATTAAAACCTTATCGCCCTTTGCCACTTCCTTGGCCACAAGTTAGCGGTACTTTACCGGCACGGGTAACCAGTCCAGATGATGATACTTATGGTTATATCGATACAAAAGGGCGCTATCGTGTTAAATTCAATTTTGATTTAAAAAATTGGAAAAAAGGCGAAGAAAGTTTGTGGGTAAGATTGGCAAAACCTTATTCGGGTAATACCTACGGCTTTCATTTTCCGTTAATAGACGGTACAGAAGTGGCGGTTGCATTTACTAATGGTAATCCGGACAGACCTTATATTGCCCATGCTATGCATGACAGTACTCACCCCGACCATGTCACCACAATCAACAAACACCGCAATGTAATTCGTACACCGGCGAACAACAAACTGCGCATGGATGACAAACGTGGGCAAGAACATATCAAGCTTGCCACTGAGTACGGTAAAACCCAGCTCAACATTGGTCATTTAGTGGATAGCGAAAAACATAAACGTGGTGAAGGCTTTGAGTTACGCACTGATGAATGGGGGGCAATGCGTGCTGCTAAAGGGGTCTATATCAGCACCATATCGCAAGAAAAGGCTGAAGGTCAACAACTTGATATGAAACAATCAATCCAACAGGTAGAAAAATCTTTAGAAATTTCTTACACCTTGATTGAATGTGGCAAATTAAGTGGTGCTGAACCGGCTGACATTAACGAACAACAAACACTGCTTAGCGCAACTAATCAACTACAAGAATCAACGGTCGTCATTCACGGTGAAAAAGGGATTGCCCAAACATCACCAAAAAGTATTCAAAGTTCAGCCAGTGAAAATATTATTGTCACAGCAGGTAAAAATGCCAGCGTCAATATTTTAAAAAAATTATCCATGGCAGCTGGCGAAATGGTGTCGATATTCGCACAAAAATTAGGGATCAAACTGATTGCGGCATCGGGTCGCATTCAAATTCAAGCGCAATCTGACGAAATGGAAGTAATATCCCAAAAAAATATGTTTATAACCAGTACCGATGGCAAAGTCACGATCAATGCCAATAAAGAATTATTACTACTCAGTGGTGGGGCAGGCATACGCATTAAAGATGGGACCATTGAGTTAATTGCACCAACCAGTATTTTACAAAAAACCGCACTATTGTCCTATTCTGGGGCGGAAAGTATAAAAGAAGTTACACCTTCTTTTCAAAAAGGCGATTTTGGGCGTAAATTTAAGTTACGTGTAAATGGATCACCCACTCAAGTACTTAAAAATCATCCTTACCGAATTCATTTTAGTGACGGTAGTACACAAGAAGGCATGACGGATGAAAGTGGTAACACCGAACAATTACCGATGACTGAATTAGATGATTTAAAAATTGAAATATTAACAAAGGAATGATGAATGTCGAATAAAACAGACTCAGATAAAGTACTTCATTCAGTTGAAAAGGTGAGTGGCGTTCCATCAAATTCGACCGATGCAATGTTAACCTGTAACGTTGATGTATCAGCACCACTACCTTGTATCGTTATTTTAATCCACGGGGTAAATGATATTGGTGAAGCATTTGAAAATCAGGATCAAGGTATCTGTGAAGGATTAAATAAGCGATTAGGTCGATGTGATTTAATTCCCAATAAATGGGCGACGATTCAAGAGGAAAGTGACAACTTTGCGCCAAGAATAGCAATAACCAAAAGTCACTACTCCCCAGTTATTCCCTTTTTTTGGGGGTATCGTCCGGTCGATAAACAAAAGTATGACGAAGATCAACGCGCTTATGAAAAAAGACTTAAAGATCCGTCGGTGATTGATCCAGAATTACCCTACAGCAGTTATTGGCTAGATCGGGAATTTAAATTAGATACCGGTACCCTTGAGGTTGATAAACTCAATAGCGATAATTTTTTCAATTGGATCGATTATGGTTATCACCGCAATGGGGGGCCGTTTGCCAATGCAACCACCTCGATCCCCGATATGTATGGACCAGGCATGTCAGGTTTACTTGCCTTTGGCGGAAAAATAGTTACCCCTGAAGGTTCAAAAAGTTACGATAACCCGCATCGTATCTATTTTGCATTTGCGGCTTACCGGTTAGCAAATTTGATTAAAAAAATTAGGGAAGATACCGACGGGCAAGATATTCCGATTAACATAGTGGCGCACAGTCAAGGAACCATTATTACTATGCTGGCAACTTTTTTATTAGCTCAAGAAAAGCGGGTACTTCCAGCGGATTGTGTGATTTTGGCGCACTCACCCTATGCCTTTGACCCGTCATATGCTGAAGTGTTATCGAAAGATCTCTATATGGGTATTCAAAGTGAACAAAGTCGCGAAAAGACGTTTATCAACTTTGTTAAAAAAATTAAAGACTCACAGGATTTGAGAAATAAAAAATTCACGCCAGAAACACTAAAAGAAAACTACATTATTAATACCACCATAAATCCTGATGAAAAATATATTCAAGCCGACGGCAGCGAAAAGCAGTATGATCGCTTGGGCAAAGACGAGGAGATGTTTTATCGTGATAACTTCGGCAAAGTGTATCACTATTTTAGTCCCAATGATCACGTGGTTTCGTTATGGAATGTGCAAGGAATGGGGTGGAAAGGGATTCCTGATCATATCATTAAAGCGTGCCATGAAAATTTAAGGCAGCGAGTGTTTTCTCATAAAGTCATCGCCGGTAACAATCCGATTAATCCAAATTTTATTCTTCCTTTAGTGACCATGACCATTGACGAGCAAGACTACCCGGACTATATCAGTTTAGAGGATTACAAACAGCGGGTTACCTATGTTGATATTGGTGTTCGAGGTGGTAAAGTAGCCAACACAGTCGTATTACTTCCTGAACAGCTGCAAAGACTCAAGCAAGAACCGTTATTCAGCAAATTTGAAGGGACAATCGAACATGGTCATTATTTTGCTGGCGGTCGCTCAGTGATTGTGACATATCGCCCGACTTTTGCCGAAATGGCAAAAGACCACCCTGAACAAACCTATAATAAGGTATCGTCTAGTGAAATGAAAGAACAGGGTGCAATGTGCTCAAGTCCGGACGAGCTATTACGTGATAATCCAAGTTTAAAAATCAGACCCAATAATTCATTCAATGCATCGATACAAATGTTGAAATTTGCAACGGCACAATGTGATAACTATTCGACCGGTGACATTCAAACTGCGCCTTTTATCCTTACAGAGCGGATTATCAATGGTGAAGAAGTGCCCGAAACCATGATTTATCAAGTTGATCAGCCCGGCGATAAAACTAAACTGAGCCGAGCCATACATTATGGGGATATCTACAATAAAAGTCCTCAAAAAATAGAAAAACTAAAACAAGGGACAATCAATGTAACCGTGCCCCGACCAAGTTATATACCGCCGTCTAACCCGATTGATCTATTGGGGCAACCAATCATTACTGATCCGGTTTTATTAAAAAAACTAAACGATGATTTGAAACTGTCGGATCGAGGGATAAAATGCTTTACCTATATCGGTAATAACGATATGGGTAAAGATAAAGACCAGATTCGAATTTATTATTATCTATCAAATCAACAATTAAAGGATGCCATTCGTGATCTAGTGGACAGTGAAGAGGATACAAGTAGCCACCATTCAGGCATCACCAACAGCAAAGAAGCACCGGCAAAAATTATGGCTTACGATTTAGCCCTTGGCGTGGTGAACGGCATTACCCCACAAAACCAGCGGCTTCTTTTTGAATGGCGCGCTATAGCTGATTGGCGCCACCCCGAAAATAACGATACGGAAACGGTCTTATATAGTCGCTATGGCATTTTGCCAGATGATTTAAAAAAAGCGATGAATTATCCAACCAAACACATGCCATTTGGCGATGATATGGTAGATAATAGTTTTTATCATGATCCTTCTAGCAAAAAAGTTGTAGTAAAAGAATTAATGAAAGAAAAATATCGCAAATTAAGTCAAAAGCCACAATGGCCATTACCGGATCCCGATATTAAGGAGCCTTAAATGTTAGCATTTTGTTATCTTTTAGTTACAACAGGGTTAGTCATTTACAGTTATGTCCAAAAAAAGCGAGGGTTAATGGCGATTAGCTATTGCGCTTTTCTAATCTGTTTTTTGGCATTAATGCCGATACCAGGTCAAGACCGTACGGTTTTCGGGGCGCCCACCCAAATAGTGTTTAAATTTGACAACTACCGTTCGTTGCAGCTGACTGGCTTAGGGTGTCAAGGGCGGTTATATTATATTGACGAACAAAAACAGATCTATTCGGAATTAGCGCTACATTCAGCCCGAGCACTAACCGAACCGTTTAGCCATATGCCCGAAGATTATATTTTTGTCCCTTTAAGAGATTATTCAGGGATTGACTATTCCCGTGACGGCGGGCGTACTTTTCGAACCACGCATTTTCATACTTCGGATAAGGTGAAGGGGTATTACCGCCCAATGGTTGATACGGTTGAACAAATAGTGGTGCTGAATAATCAAATATTTGTATTGGATAAAAACAGAGGCATATACCGCTCACCACAGCCTTATGGTACAAGCACTGGCTATGATTTATTATCGCCAACCAACCAAGCTATTTTAGATCGGCATACCCGTTATATGGGTCCCCGCTGGGACAATCCGCCTGCAAGCCTGCCCAAAATGCCAGATCAATATACAGGCTGGGACCGTTGGCAGTGTGACCCAAGTCTAAAGCAAGAGGTAATAATCCAAAGTCGCTTTAAACCGTTTCATCAATGGCAAAACAAGTTGCGAGCGGTAATAGGATTAAGTCATGACGAGGTAACGCATGAATCATAAATTAAAAGGGCTATTTTTGCTGCTGGTTTTAGTGCCGGCAATAATCTGGTTGTCAGTTTATTGGGTTGGAAGTTCTCGACCCGATCAGGTTCAAAAAGTGGGGTTAGATATTCCAATGGCTGAGCCACGGGAAGGGTATGAAATCGTCTACCCATATATGTATGACTTACCTAATAAAATCACAACAAGAACCATAACTAATTTCGAAAAGGCAACATATTATTATTTAAGCCAAAAGCGTCAGGTGGTTTATCGTTACGACGAACACCGCTATTTAGAGTTACAAGGTGAAAACTGTGAAGGGTTAATGTGGTATCACGATGATGCTAACAATATTCATACCCGAATCAATATTCCGTTTTTCACCAAAACACAATTGCCAACGTTTCACTATTACAATCCGGGCAAAAAATATATTGCTATTCCGGCAAATGATATGTCATTTGTTTTGTATTCGTTAGATCAAGGGCGAACGTTTCGTATTGGTGAAGTCACAAGCTATGCTGCAGTCCCATCAGAAAGGGTCGAGCGTTTTATTGGTGTGGATGATAGTCCACTTAATGTAACATTTAAAGATGTAAGAAAGAGTGATCCAAATGGATTTATGAATACTATCGCTATATCAGGCAATACCGGTTATTTTATATTAAACAATGGCGATGTGCTTTTTGGAGAAACCGTATATTATGATCATGAAGCGCTTAGAACGTTTGAACAAGCCTTTCACTCTGTTAAAGGTATTGATCCAAGCCTTATCCAGCAAAAAAATCCTAATTTTAAAGGTATGCAATTTTTCGGAAAATATTGGCAAATATATCACAACCCCAATTATTTAGAACGGGTGCAAGCTGCGCGAAGCATTCACCCCGAACCTTACCAAGGCTGGGATAAGATTCGCTGTGTTGTTGGGGCGGAAAAGTAATATGTTAGCATTTTGTTATCTTTTAGTGACAACAGGGTTAGTCATTTACAGTTACGTCCAAAAAAAGCGAGGGTTAATGGCGATTAGCTATTGCGCTTTTCTAATCTGTTTTTTGGCATTAATGCCGATACCGGGTCAAGACCGCACGATTTTCGGGGCGCCCACCCAAATGGTGTTTAAATTTGACAACTACCGTTCGTTGCAGCTGACCGGCTTAGGGTGTCAAGGGCGGTTATATTATATTGACGAACAAAAACAGATTTACTCGGAATTAGCGCTACATTCAGCCCAAGCACTGACCGAACCGTTTAGCCATATGCCCGAAGATTATATATTTGTGCCTTTAGATGATTATTCAGGGATTGACTACTCCCGTGACGGCGGGCGTACCTTTCAAACCACCCATTTTGAAACTTCGGATAAGGTAAAAGGGTATTACCGCCCAATGGTTGATACGGTTGAACAAATTGTGGTGCTGAATAATCAAATATTTGTGTTGGATAAAAACAGAGGCATATATCGCTCGCCACAGCCTTATGGTACAAGAATTGGCTATGATTTATTATCGCCAATCAACCAAGCTATTTTAGAACGGCATACCCGTTATATGGGCTCCCGCTGGGACAATCCGCCTGCAAGCCTGCCAACAATGCCAGACCAGTATACAGGTTGGGACCGTTGGCAGTGTGACCCAAGTCTAAAGCAAGAGGTGATAATCCAAAGTCGCTTTAAACCGTTTCATCATTGGCAAAACAAGTTGCGAGCGGTAATAGGATTAAGTCATGACGAGGTAACGCATGAATCATAAATTAAAAGGGCTATTTTTGCTGCTGGTTTTAGTGCCGGCAATAATCTGGTTGTCAGTTTATTGGGTTGGAAGTTCTCGACCCGATCAGGTTCAAAAAGTGGGGTTAGATATTCCAATGGCTGAGCCACGGGAAGGGTATGAAATCGTCTACCCATATATGTATGACTTACCTAATAAAATCACAACAAGAACCATAACTAATTTCGAAAAGGCAACATATTATTATTTAAGCCAAAAGCGTCAGGTGGTTTATCGTTACGACGAACACCGCTATTTAGAGTTACAAGGTGAAAACTGTGAAGGGTTAATGTGGTATCACGATGATGCTAACAATATTCATACCCGAATCAATATTCCGTTTTTCACCAAAACACAATTGCCGACGTTTCACTATTACAATCCGGGCAAAAAATATATTGCTATTCCGGCGAATGATATGTCATTTGTTCTGTTTTCGTTAGATCAAGGGCGAACGTTTCACATTGGTGAAGTCACAAGCTATGCTGCAGTCCCGGCAGAAAGGGTTGAGCGTTTTATTGGGGTGGATGATAATCCACTTAATGTAACATTTGAAGATATAAGAAAAAATGATTCGAATGGATATACCAAAACTATCACCATTCCGGGCGATACCGGTTATTTTATATTAAACAATGATAATGTACTGTTTGGGGAAACCGTATTTTATGATAATAAGAGGTTTGGAACGAAAAATCAGCAGTCATTTCACTCTTTGAAAGATATTGATCTAAGCCTTATCCAGCAAAAAGATCCTAATTTATTAGGTATGCAACCATTTGGAGCATATTGGCGAATATATCACACCCCTCATTATCTAGAACGGGTGCAAGCTGCACGAAGCATCCACCCCGAACCTTACCAAGGCTGGGATAAGATTCGCTGTGTTGTCGGGGCGGAAAAGTAAAAATATATAAAAAAAGGAGTTATTAATATTATGAAAGGTGTGATTCGCTTAGGTGATCCCCATTCACATGGTGGAAATGTTATTAGTGCGTCAGGCGCTAAATTTGAGGGAAAACCGGTTGCTTTAGTTGGTGATCAAGTTTCGTGTCCCAAAAAAGGTCATGGGGTGAATAATATTGTTGAAGGCCATCCTACTTGGAAAATGTTTGATCGTAATGTAGCTGTGAATGGTTGTAAAACTGCTTGTGGTTGTTCTTTAATCTCAACTTTACCCGTAGCAGGGAGCGAATAATGCAGTGGAAATTTCCTAATATACCCGAAAAAGCATTGCCTAAAAACTTTTCTATCTTTTTATATTTATTAGTTTTTGTGGTAAGTATTGCTATTTTTGCTTTTGTTGTAATACTTATCAATGCTGAAAACATATTACCTAGTCTAGGGTTAAGTTGCTTATATTTTGTTATTGCACCACTATGTTTTGGTTTGTCGATAACAGGGATAGTGTATAATATTTATCATCATAAATTACTTTACGTACTTTTTTTTAATAAAAAAATCGAAAGTAAACACGAACAGTGGCAAAATTGGACTCGTCAATCAATTTGGTTAGTTGATTCACAATATCTTACCGATATTGAGAATCTAGGCTTGAAAATTATGGGTTTAGAAGGTAGTCAACCAATGAACCCAGAAAAACAAGTTCCCATTTCGACTTTGCATAATTTGAATAGTTCAGCCTTTTTTTATGTATTTGAAAAAATACTGCTTCCAATGAAAAAGAAAATTAATCAATTTTCAAATATAAAAGTGCAATTAAATACATTAAACAATTCAGATTTAGCTATGACTAATCTGATTAATTTTTGTCATTCAAATAATATCAGTATTCGTGATTCAAATATCAGTGCGTCAGATCAAATCCCTTCACCAAAAATGATTAATGAATGGGTAGATGAATATGATAATCAAACAACATTGATTATTAATTTGGTGTTTGATGTCAAAAATAGTTTACCTTTTAGTGAATATTGTTGCGCTTTATTGTTTTCAAATGAATATAAAGCGTCAAAACTTTCAAAATTAAGAGTATTTCGCCCTCTTACAACCAAATTAACGGATTTAAGTGACGATATTGAGTATCTAATTAAAGCTGAGCAAGTTGATAAAAAGCAAGTTCGACAATTATGGGCAGCGCATTTACCTTCTTCTGCATTGAATATTCTAAAAGGAACATTTTTAGATAATAATAGTGAGATCATTATTGAACCGAATAAGCTTTATCATTTGGATGATAACTTAGGTGTTTTAGATGATAGCCACGCATGGTTGACGTTATCGCTTGCTGCCGAAGCTGTAAATCAAGGTCAAAAAGGGCAAATGGTGGTAGCGCAGTGTGGTGATGAGATTCATATCATGCAGTTGTATGATAAAAATATGCAGCCTTCAAATCAAAAAAATGAATTATTTATTTTACCAGTTGTTTATCTTATAAGTATCATTTCGTTACTGTTTACCCTGATTGCTTTAATTCCGGCTAACGAAAATATTTTGATGACCTGTTTTATCATTATTTTAGTGGCAGCCGTTGCTTTAGCTTTTATCATTCCGGTTTCTCAATATGGAGAAATAAAAACTTATGAGCATGAATTCCAAGAAATATGGTCATCAGAATTGGCAAAACTAGATCCATAAATACCAAGTAGTCGTAATAAAAAATTGATGATAGCAATGATTATTTAAAGGTATTTTGATATGTTTAGTTTAAACTGAACTTACTATAACTAGTTCTTTTATAAATATAACGTTAAGTTAAAAGCATTTAAATAATCGTTATTATCCCTTCGATACTTTATTGATAAACTTAAAAAACCTATCAATTCCAAAGGGGAGGGATAATGGCAATAATATATTTTCACTCAGTTACTGACAACGGTTGCCTTAATCGGCCCATTTTGGGGTGCGAATTCGGCTTATGATAATTTGAAAGATTTTTTTGGCAAAGAGCAGAAATTTATCTTACTTTTTATTTACTTTTTTGAGTATCAAATCCGCCCGAGTGAGTGTAAATAGAATGTTCTCTAAATTCAGATAATTTTTTGCTTTACTTATAAAACTATAAGACATTTTTAAATATAACTTTAAGTTATAAGCATCTAAATAATCGTTATTTATCCCCCCA
>CALYQY010000024.1 GCA_945291235.1 uncultured Gilliamella sp. | reverse complement strand
AATAGTAGGCATAAAAAAACCGGTTAAAACCGGTCTAAAATTTGAGATTTTATTTGGTGCCGAATATTTTATCGCCGGCATCACCAAGTCCGGGTAAAATGTAGCCCTTCTCATTCAATCGTTCATCAATTGAAGCAGTATAAAGCTCAACATCCGGATGTGCTTGCTCAAGCACTTTAATACCTTCCGGTGCAGCAACTAAAACTAAAACTTTAATATTTTTACAGCCCGCTTTTTTGAGCAAATCAATGGTCGCAACCATAGATCCACCTGTTGCCAACATTGGATCGACAACTAAAGCCATTCGCTCTTCAATATCTGATGTTAATTTTTGAAAATAGGGTACAGGTTCGAGGGTTTCTTCGTTACGGTAAAAACCAACAACGCTAATCCGGGCACTTGGTATATGCTCAAGAACGCCATCCATCATACCTAAACCTGCTCGTAAGATAGGTACTACCGTAATTTTTTTACCTTTGATTTGTTCAACTTGAACAGGACCACACCAACCTTCGATAGTAACAGTTTCGGTCGGTAAATCAGCGGTTGCTTCATAAGTTAATAAGCTGCCAACTTCACTGGCAAGATCGCGAAAGTCTTTAGTACTAATATCGTGTTCGCGCATTAAGCCAATTTTATGGCGTACAAGAGGGTGTTTTACTTCAACAATTTTCATGGGAGCCTCAGTGTTATCTTTTATAATCTGTTAGTCGTTATAAATAACCACTGAGCGATAATTCTAACATAGTTATCACTTTATGAAAACCCGAATTGAATATGCCTATTTAAAACATAACGCTCTGTTAGATAAGCAAAAACAGATAAAAAACCAATAGTTTTATTTTTGTTTTCGCTTTTTTTTCATTAGGATCATTAAGCAAAGGCAGCATATGAAGCGCAGTTTATATAAACTGATATTTCTTAAGCAACAGCTCATTTATTGATAAGTAAAAACTGACTAAATTGCTATTATCAACCAGATTAATAGGTTTGATTTAGAACATTAACTCGTGCAATTTACGATAATCAAATACTTTCACCGTCTAAATATTGAACAGGGAAATCAACAACTTTTTCACAAATGGTTTCACCATTTATCGACTTTAATAACATTTGTGCCGATTTTTGTCCCATTTCAATTCTTGGTGTTGAAACTGATGCCAATTTTGGGGTAACCACTTGACCAACGTCATGCCCATGAAAACCTGCCACCGCAATCTGGTTTGGCACATCAATATTAAGGCGTTGACACTCAAACAGTACACCTAGCGCCAAATCATCGTTGGTACTAAATACGCCGTCAATTTGAGGATATTGTTGCAAAGCTTGATGAAGCAGTTGTTTACCTAAAGAGTAAGAAGAAGATTGTTTCGTGGCAAAAGTTTTCGCAACCAATCCGGCATCGTTCATCGCCTGTTCATAACCTTGCTGACGGATAAGACTGCGATCATCCTGACGAGCACTAAAATAAGCAATATGCTTATGGCCTTTGTTAATCATACGCTCAATCATATTTTTGGCGACTTGAAAATTATCAATACCAACCGCCATATCAATACAAGGGGAAACACTATCCATAATCTCAACCACAGGAACGCCTGATATTTCAATCATTTTAAGGGTTGCGGGGGTATGTGTTCGTTCAGTTAAGATTAACCCGTCAACATTGTAAGCCAGTAATGAACGTAAGCGCATTTCTTCTTTTTCCGGGCTATACCCGGTATGGGCAATCATGGTTTGATAACCATACTTATCGGTCTCGATCTCAATGCCTTTTAACACATCCGCAAAAACTTGATTGGTTAATGACGGCAATAACACACCAATAGCATAACTTTTAGCATTCGATAACATATCCGGCGCTTTATTGGGAATATAGCCAAGTTGGTCTATCGCTGCTGAAATTTGAGATTGAAGTGGTTTAGAAACAAGATTGGGATCACGCAAGTAACGGCTTACCGTCATTTTACTTATCCCAATTAAATTAGCTATTTCCTGCAAGCCAGTTCGACGTTTTTTATTACTACCCATTATTTTGTTCCGGTAACCTTGGTTGCCAATCTATCGGCGTTTTTCCCTGTTGGATAATCAAACTATTGGCTTTAGAAAAATGCTGACACCCAAAAAAGCCACGATGTGCGGATAATGGTGAAGGGTGAACAGCTGTTAAAACATGATGCTTTTGACGATTGATAAATTGACCTTTCTTTTGCGCAGGCGATCCCCATAACAAAAATACTACCCCGTCGAGGTATTGATCAACTGCCGCAATAACATGATCAGTAAATGTTTCCCAGCCTATTTTGGCATGGGAATGCGCTTGCCCGGCTTGAACAGTTAATACATTATTTAATAGCAACACCCCTTGGGTTGCCCAATAGCCTAAATAGCCATGCGACGGAATTTGAAACCCTGCTATATCGGTTGAAAGTTCTTTATAGATGTTTAATAGCGATGGAGGCGGTTTAATTCCGGGTAACACAGAAAATGATAAACCATGTGCTTGATTTGGGCCGTGATAAGGATCTTGTCCTAAAATCACCACTTTGATATCACTAAATGGCGTAAAACGAAAAGCATTAAAAACATCATGCTGAGGGGGATAGATAACTTTTCCCTCAGCTCGCTGTGATGCCACAAATTGCATTATTTGTTTAAAATAAGGCTTCTCTTTTTCCGATCCAATGACATCATTCCATGTTAATTGATTAGTCATACAGTACCTTTACTATGATTTGATATGGCTGGCAATGTTGCTTGCTCATACCCCTAATTATACCTAAAAATAATAATAAGCCTAATGCTAATCAATATTGTTAAAACTAAATAAAAACCCTTAAATATTCAGTCAAACATAAAATTGCCATTGATTGCCCATATGGCATTGAAGTTAGCGGAATATTTTTATAATAATCCAAATTATGACCCATGGCGGTACCAAACGAAACATTTAATAATGTACCTTCATCATTGATATTTGCCATGACACCTTTAATGGCTTTTTCTGCCATGAGCTTATAGTCATCAGCGATATAGCGTTTCCTGATCGATTTTAATATTCCATAAGCAAAACCAGCTGTCGCCGATGTTTCTAAATAGGAATTAGGATCATCAATAATTGTATGCCATAAGCCACTTTCATCTTGGTATTTAGCGAGTGCTTCTACTTGAGCATTTAACACCTCAATTAATAATCTTCGAACAGGATCATCAATAGTCAGATCGAGTAGCTCAATAAATTCCGGAATAACAATAGTTAGCCAACTGTTACCTCTTGCCCACCTTGCTTTTGCAAAGTTATGGTTACCTTCAAAACTCCAACCATGAAACCAAAGCCCTGTTTGACGATCCATTAAATATTGAACGTGGATTAATATTTGATAGATTGCTTCTTGAATATATTCAGGTTTATTAAGCAGTTTGCCAATTTTGGCAATTGGCAACACGCTCATCATCAAAGTGTCATCCCAAAGTTGTTGATGATTTTCACTGTTATAAACAATATGTTGCAAGCCACCAAACTTAGTGCGAGGCATTTGATACATAACCCAATCTGCCCAACACTCTAAATAAGGTAAAAATACCGGATTTTGCGTCTCTTGATAACGATAAGCTAAGGTTAAAAATGGACACACGGTATTGACGTTCTTCGTTGGAGTCCCTTCGGATAAACGCTGTTTAAACCAGTCATCAATAATAGCAAGTGTCGATTTATCACCGGTTTGTTGGTAAAATTGGTACATACCATAAAGACCAATGCCATGCGTCCATTCCCAGCCATTCCAACCTTTAGTGTCAATCACTCGACCGTCATCTAAGCAAAGAAGAAATTCACCTGTCTCATCTTTAATATTAATCAGATTATTCACAATCTTTTTAATCAACTTTTCTAAATCAGCTCGAGCAATTAAATGTTCGGGCTTACACAGTAATTTGCTATGTTTTACAGGAAATATCTGCATGTTTTGTTTACCTCTAATCAAACTCATTTAAAAACCAATAACGCTATTTACGTTTATAACCAATATTATTATTTCCCCAAAGCTTAGTGACAGGCATACCCGTTAACATTTCAACTACCGGCTTACCTTCATCACTGACTCTTTTTTCACTCTGAGATCCAATACCTTTGATATTGTTAATTTCATCAATTAATATTTTGTGAGTTTTTAGATTCAATTTAAATTTCAAAGAAATTAAAAAGCCAAGTGTTAAAACCAAGATAGTCCCGGCTACTAATAACAATAAAATGGTTTGCGATACCGCTGGCGGCTGTTGGTTTTGCCCACTGACGAAACCAGACCACTGTAAACAAACACCAATTAACATCACTGCGCCAGCCTGCGAGGCTTTACGGGTAAATGTCATTACACCAGCAAAGATACCTTCTCGACGCTTACCGGTGATGATTTCATCGACATCAGAAATATAGGTATAGATATTCCAAGGAACATAATTAATCCCGCCACGCCCTAATCCTGCAATAGCTGAAACGGTAATTAACAGTGTATGAATATGACTTAAGTTGTAATACCAAATAATCCCATAAGCTAAGCAACTCATACCAAAAATAGCCACGACACCACGATAAGCTGGCGCAGGGCCATATTTAATACACAACGGCATCATACACAGCACGGCAATAAACTGCGTAATGGACATTGTCCCAATTAGCGTAGAGGCAACGGTCGGCTCTTGTAATAGCACAAAAATGACATAATAAGTAAACACAGCATTAAAGACGTCTTGAGCAATATAGCCACCCAAATACATTCCAAGATGCTGCCTAAATATTTTTATTTTGAAAGTGGATAGCAGTTCGATAATTAAATGGGAAATACTTTCTTTAAAAGACAAGGAGGCGGCCTCTTGTTCGGCTTGCAACGCTTCTTTGGATTTAAGCGCTGTTGGTCTTTCCCAGGTAAACAAGTACACCATGCAAAGCGCAAATGAGCATAGAATAGAAAACACTAAGCTGGCATAAAAGAAGGATATTGCATTATCTTTACCAAAGTAATTGAGTAAAACTCCCGGTAAGAAACCGGCTAAAATGGCAGATAACTGCGCCATTGAAATTCTTGCCCCTGAAAACTTAGTTTTTTGTTTAAAATCATCGGTCATCTCTGGCACAAGGGTTTCATAAGGCACCAGCACCATGGTATAAACCATATCAAAAAAGAGATAAGTGAATAAGTAATAGAGATAATTCATACCCGGCGCCCACATTACGCTATAACTAAAAATAAGTGGAATACCGAGTAAAATAAAGAATTTACGCCGTCCAAAACGTTGTCCTAAACGTGTGCGCCCAAAGTTATCGGTTAAATACCCCATTAATGGGCTAATAACCGCATCAAGTACTCTTGCTGCCGCAAAAATAAATGTCGCTTCAATCGGCGTTAACCCACAAAAATTGGTATAAAAATATAACAACCATACCGCCGTTAATGCCGTGGTACCCGCTCCTAAAAAATCACCGGCGCCATAAGCCAGATAATTTTTTAAACCAATCACTCTATTTTTCATCTTACCACCACTTTTTATCTAACTACTGCTCAAGATCAACATCTCTTTTAGATGCTCAAGTTAGTCTAGGGTGGGTGTTGCTTTGACACTTTAACGTCACTGCCAACTTTTTTTAAAAATGGCAAAAATTTAAAAGTCGACGTGATGTTGTTCACAAATATTCTTTTTTTATCAAATAAATTTCATTCGGCAAAAAAATTTATGAAACAATAATTTAAATTTTATTTCAGTAAAGCAAATTTACTCCAGTTGTTCATCAGCAGTAAAAGTGTGAAGTAAAAATAGTTTGCCTCTATTCAGGCGATTTATATCAAATAGAATGGTATGTTGATTGAGTGATTGTCATTAATAACAATCTATTGAGTAGCAAAGACTAGCTGCCAACTTCAAGTTTACCTGCATTTTAGGCTGATTATTAAGGCTGGATAAAAAGCGATCTATTTCTAAACCGAACATGTTTATCTAACATATTGATACCCAAATCATTTATAAAATATTACAATCCGTTTTATTGATTACCTGACTAAATAGTGATCTAAGGTATTGCTTATCAGATTGATAGCTTTTTTTGACTTTAATCAATTTTTTAAAGTGCTATATTACAATCAATTATTCAGGACAATAACGTCCGTTAGGAGGATTTAAAATGATTACAGGTATCCAAATCACTAAAGCAGACAATGCAGCACTATTAAACTCTTTCTGGTTATTAGATGATTCAACTAAAGAAGCACGTTGTGTTGCTGCTAAATCTGTTTATAAAGAAGATCAAGTCATTCCAACAGCTGAACTTGGTCAATTCGAATATCGTGAAATTCCATTAGATGTCGCACCAACAATTAAAGTTGAAGGTGGCCAACACTTAAATGTTAACGTACTTCGTCGTGAAACATTAGAAGATGCTGTGCAACATCCGGAAAAATATCCTCAATTAACTATTCGTGTTTCTGGTTATGCAGTACGTTTTAACTCTTTAACTGCAGAACAACAACGTGACGTTATTGCTCGTACTTTTACAACTAAAATTTAGTTCTAAATGACAATAAATAAAATTAAACATTAAACCCATCTTGCCCAGCTTTGCTGGGTTTTTTTACTTTCAATTAAGTTTTTATAAACTATTTCACCCAAGTTAAATACTGCGACCAAGTCGGATCATATTTACATTCAATATTTACGGATAAATTTTGATTGAGTATCTGTTGTACGACTTGCGTCGCTATATCTTTTAGTCTTATTTGAGTGTCAAAAAAATAGCGAAGCAGATAACTCTGCTTCGCTATTGAGTGATATTTTCTTATCCAAAAAACTTTTTAACTTTATCAAAAAAGCTTTTTTCTTTTGGGCTGTGTTTGGCATTTTTATCCGCTTTCAAACTTTCGCCAAGCTCTTTGAGTAACTCTTTTTGTTTACCGGTGAGGTTAACCGGTGTTTCAACCACAACATGACAGTATAAATCACCCACAGAATTACCACGTAATGATTTAATACCTTTACCACGTAAACGGAACATTTTACCTGTTTGAGTTTCAGCCGGAATGGTTAAGCTCACTTTACCATTTAATGTAGGTACTTCAACTTCCCCACCTAACGACGCTAAAACAATATTAATTGGAATCTCACAATGTAGATTTGTGCCATCTCGTTCAAAAATTCCGTGAGGTTTTACCTGCACTTGAACATATAAATCACCTGCTGGCGCACCATTTAACCCTGCCTCGCCTTCACCAGAAAGACGGATACGGTTACCAGTGTCAACACCGGCCGGAATAGTGACAGATAATGTTTTAGTTTTCTGAACTCGACCTTCACCATGACATTTCTTACATGGATTTTTCACCACTTTACCACGGCCATGACAGGTTGGACATTCTTGCTGTACCGCAAAAAAGCCTTGACGCATTTGAACAACGCCAGCACCATGACAGGTATCACAAGTAACCACATCAGAGGCTTTTTCAGTACCTTGTCCATGACAAACACTACAGGTCACCCAAGTCGGTACTTTGATCTCTTTACTTACGCCGCTTGCTGCTTCTTCTAATGTTAGGGTGATATTATATTGTAAATCTGCACCTCTTGAAGGGCTTTGCGCACGCCCACGACCACCGCCGAAGAAGTCACTAAAAATATCATCAAATGCCGATCCACCGCCAAAACCACTAAAGCCACCAAATCCACCTGCGCCAGCACCGCCGCCACCAAAACCTTGCTCAAAAGCGGCATGTCCATATTGATCATAAGCGGCTTTCTTTTGTGCATCGGTCAATACTTCATAAGCTTCTTTAACTTCTTTGAATTTTGCTTCAGCTTCGGCTTTATTGTCCTGATTTTTATCAGGATGATATTTCATGGCTAGGCGTTTATAGGCTTTTTTTATCTCAGCTTCAGTTGCGCTTTTACTTACGCCTAATGTTTCATAATAATCTTTCTTCGCCATAATTAACCTTAATTTTTCTTGCAAAAACAACTAAACGGGCTTGAGTTACCTCGCGCCCGTTTAGTAAGTTACATGTTTATAACTCGTTGAAATAACTCATTAAAAAACATCGTTGTTAATGCTTATTTTTTATCATCATCAACTTCTTTGAAGTCCGCATCAACAACATCATCTTGACCAGCATCACTAGCGCTACTTGCTTGTGCACCTTGGTCAGCTTGCGCTTGTTGTTGTGCAATTTCAAGTAACTTTTTCGATGCTTCCATTAATGCATTGATTTTCGCTTCAATTTCAGCTTTATCTTCACCACGAGCTGCAGTTTCTAATGCAGTTACTGCTTCTTCGATAGCTGTTTTATCCGCTGCCGGTAATTGATCGCCCGCTTCAGTAACTTGTTTACGAGTTGAGTGAACAAGATGATCCGCTTGATTACGAACTTGAGCTAGCTCTTCAAACTTACGGTCAGCATCAGCATTTGCTTCGGCATCATTAACCATTTTTTGGATTTCTTCTTCGCTTAAACCAGAAGAAGCTTTAATGGTAATGTTTTGTTCACGTCCGGTGTTTTTATCTTTCGCTGAAACATGTAAGATACCGTCGGCATCAATATCAAAAGTTACTTCAATTTGTGGCATACCACGTGGTGCCGCTTGAATACCATCAAGGTTAAATTGACCTAATGATTTATTATCGCTTGCACGTTTACGCTCACCTTGTAACACATGAATGGTTACCGCAGATTGATTATCTTCAGCTGTTGAGAACACTTGACTATGTTTAGTTGGGATAGTCGTATTTTTCTCAATCAAGGTAGTCATCACACCACCCATTGTTTCAATACCTAATGATAATGGGGTTACGTCAAGTAATAATACATCTTTAACATCACCACCTAATACACCACCTTGTACCGCAGCACCTACTGCTACTGCTTCGTCAGGGTTAACGTCTTTACGTGGTTCTTTGCCAAAGAAGTCTGCAACGGCTTTTTGTACCATTGGCATACGTGTTTGACCACCAACTAAAATCACATCTTTAATATCAGAAACAGTAAGACCTGCATCTTTTAATGCTGTTTTAACTGGTTCCATTGAGCGTTTAACTAAATCTTCAACTAATGATTCAAGTTTAGCGCGAGTCACTTTGATATTTAAGTGTTTTGGTCCAGTTGCATCAGCAGTGATATATGGTAAGTTAATATCAGTTTGTTGTGCTGATGATAATTCAATTTTCGCTTTTTCAGCTGCTTCTTTTAAACGTTGCATTGCAAGTGGATCATTTTTAAGATCGAAACCTTGTTCACGTTTAAACTCATCAACTAAATAGTTAATTAAACGAGAGTCAAAATCTTCACCACCTAAGTGAGTATCACCATTAGTTGCTAATACTTCGAATGTTTTTTCACCATCAACATCATCAATTTCGATAATTGAGATATCAAATGTACCACCACCAAGGTCATAAACTGCAATGGTGCGGTTACCGACATCTTTATCTAAACCATACGCTAATGCTGCTGCTGTTGGTTCGTTGATAATACGTTTAACATCTAAACCAGCAATACGACCAGCATCTTTGGTTGCTTGACGTTGTGCATCATTGAAATATGCCGGAACAGTAATGACAGCTTCGGTTACTGGTTCACCAAGATAATCTTCTGCTGTTTTCTTCATTTTCTTTAATACTTCAGCAGAAATTTGTGGTGGAGCAATTTTTTGGCCTTTTACTTCTACCCATGCATCGCCATTGTCAGCTTTAACAATTTTATATGGCATAATACCAACATCACGTTGCACTTCGGCATCTTCAAAACGACGACCAATTAAACGTTTAATGGCAAATAATGTATTTTGTGGATTGGTTACTGCTTGGCGTTTAGCCGGTTGACCAACTAGAATTTCGCCATCTTGCGTATAGGCAATAATGGAAGGGGTTGTGCGATCGCCTTCGGCATTTTCTAATACTTTTGCCTGACCGTTATCCATTACTGCTACACATGAATTTGTTGTACCTAAATCGATACCAATAATTTTACCCATAATCTATTCTCCTCAAAACCTGTATTTTATTCTTTGTATATAAGTCTGAAATATGGATTTTCAAGCCCTTAATTTTCACAAAGAAATAATTTTGTTTCCACTTAAATGGGAACGTAATTTTTAATATCAAGGGGGAAAAAAAATTATTTTTCTTTAAATCTTGATTCTCCGCTTTTCAACACTTATTATTGCCGCTCTTTTTTATTATGATTATTAGTTAAAGGATCTTTATGGAACAAACAAAACTTGCCAATCCTGGCCCACTTGGACTAATGGGATTTGGTATGACCACAATTTTATTAAATATTCATAATGCAGGATTTTTTCCTGTTATGACGGCAATTGTGTCAATGGGTATTTTTTATGGTGGACTGGCACAAGTCATTGCCGGCATTTTAGAATTCCGCAAAGGTAACACATTTGGCACCACTGCTTTTACTTCATACGGTTTCTTCTGGATTGCACTAGTTGGCATTTGGTATTTACCAACTTCGCCAGCAACTGCACCGACCGATGCAACTTTTGTCGGAATCTTCCTTGCTTTATGGGGCATTTTTACCGGCTTTATGTTTATCGGCACATTAAAAGGTAATCGTGTATTACAATTTGTTTTTGCCAGCTTAACGCTTTTATTTGCGCTGTTAGCAATTGGTAACATTTCCGGTAATCACGACATTATCCATGTTGCCGGGTTTGAAGGTATTATTTGTGGCGCAAGCGCTATCTACCTTGCTATGGCAGAAGTGCTTAATGAACAATACGGACGCACTATTTTACCTATCGGCGCACCAAAAGGCGCTGCACACTAATTCAAACTGTCAAACATAGGCAGTATGTGAGCAACAAAAAACGGGGAAAATTCCCCGTTTTTTATTAATCATTAAAGCGTAAGCTAATTATTTTTTATAAGCGTCGTTATGAACACCTACCGCTGCACGACCTGAAGGATCATTTAAATTTTTAAATGACTCATCCCATTCAATCGCTTTGGCTGTCGAGCAAGCAACAGTTGGACCACCCGGTACACAATGCGCTGCGCTTTCAACCGGGAATAATTCATCAAAAATTTCACGGTACATATAAGCTTCTTTAGAAGTCGGTGTATTGTAAGGAAAACGGAATTTTGCATTTTCTAACTGCTGATCAGTGATTTTACTTTCCGCAATCTCTTTTAAAGTATCGATCCAGCTATAGCCAACACCGTCAGAGAATTGCTCTTTTTGACGCCAAACCACAGATGCCGGTAAATAAGATTCAAATGCTTCACGGACAATATGTTTTTCCATTTTGCCGTTGCTACCGCACATTTTATCTTTTGGATTAATGCGCATTGCCACATCTAAGAATTTCTTATCAAGGAATGGTACACGAGCTTCAACGCCCCATGCTGCCATTGCTTTATTGGCACGTGCACAGTCATACATATGAAGAGCGGCTAGTTTTCGTACTGTCTCTTCATGGAACTCTTTAGCATTTGGCGCTTTATGGAAATAGAGGTAACCACCAAACACTTCATCAGCACCTTCACCGGATAACACCATTTTAATCCCCATGGCTTTAATCTTTCTCGCCATTAGATACATTGGTGTTGAAGCACGGATAGTTGTGACATCATAAGTTTCAATGTAATAAATCACATCACGAATAGCATCGATACCTTCTTGAATGGTAAAGTTGATTTCGTGGTGAACTGTACCAAGATGATCGGCAACCGCTTGCGCAGCTTTAAGATCTGGCGCCCCTTTTAAACCTACGGCAAAAGAGTGCAATTGTGGCCACCAAGCTTCAGATTTTTCATGATCTTCAACACGACGTGCTGAGAATTTTTTGGTAATAGCCGAAATCACCGAAGAATCCAGCCCACCGGATAATAAAACGCCGTATGGCACATCTGACATAAGATGACTCTTAACAGACTCTTCTAACGCAATTCGTAATGCATTGATATCGGTTTTATTATCCTTAACGTTTTCATAATCCATCCAATCACGTTTATAATAGGTTTTGATTTCACCTTCAGTGCTTGATAGATAACATCCCGGCGGAAATGCTTCAATGGTTTTACACACCGGTACTAACGCTTTCATTTCAGAAGCAACGTAAAATGTGCCGTTTTCATCATGACCCATATACATTGGGATGATACCGATATGGTCACGACCAATAAAATAAGTGCCTTTGTTAATATCATAAAGAATAAAAGCAAACATACCTTGTAAGTCATCAAGGCAATCAATACCTTTTTCTTGATATAGCGCTAAGATAACTTCACAGTCTGAGCCGGTTTGAAACTCATAACGATCTTTGTACTGATTTCGGAGTTCTTGATGATTATAAATTTCGCCATTAACTGCTAATACTAAAGTCTTATCTTTATTATAAAGTGGCTGAGATCCTGTATTAACATCAACAATTGATAAACGTTCATGAGCAAGAATAGCTTTATCAGAAGCAAAAATACCAGACCAATCAGGGCCACGATGACGCTGTAGACTTGATAGTTCTAATGCTTTTGTTCGTAGTTGTTCCGGATCTGATTTAATATCAAGAATACCTAAAATCGAACACATTGAATTTCTCCATTTAAAATCGCTAAAGCGATACTATTTACAAGTAAAAACTAACGTTACATTCAAAACTTAGCACACATTATTGGGTGCCAAGCTTTTTAATAAATTGTTGCGAATAATTCGCTAAAGTAACACAATACACATAATTTATACATAATTAAAGTATTATGTCATTATACTTTTCCTATCACTGAAAAAGATTAAGATTATTTCTTTATCCACTGACCTTGTTGTTTGATATATTGACCGGCTGGCGTTTTTTCTTGCGCTTTACTGCCCGCTCGGTTTTGCACTTCGGTTAACGACACATTGGTTTCACCGGCAACTTTTTGATATTGTGCTTTACGAGCCTGATTAATTAACTGCGCAATTTGACTTGCCTCACCTTCATTTTTAACTACGCCTAAGTAGCCGTCGGCTTGTTCACCGACTAAACCATTAGCTTTTGCTTGGCTTAACGAGCTCATGGCTTGATCTAACGTTAACGCCAATACCGGAAAAGATAAAATAGCCGATAATAATACTATCGTTGCTTTTTTAAAAATCTTCATAACAGTTCCCCCTGATAAATACATCATATTGAAATTAGTTAAATATGTGTAATAAAAAATTTTTCGCTACTATTTATTGTAGCAATAAGTATGGGTTTGGGTTTTCCTTCATCAAGGATAATAATAAAGAGTAAAACGTACTTTTTAATATAACCCGGATTTATTAATCATATTATCTAGCGCTTTATCGACTTTGATATTGATTTCATGATCAATCTTAACATTTAAATTGATATTAATCGGCTCACTCGGCGCTTGCACTTTTACCGTTGGCGAACATCCGATTAATATAAAACTTCCTAACATAATAGCTATCACACCTTTTAGCATAGAATATCCTCTTAATTGATCACCGCTTCTTATTTAAATGCGCTTCAATTCGCTTACGAATAGGTTCGCTAATTTGATCGGACAGTTGCATACTCATTAGCAAGTTAGCGACATTTTCTTCCAGATTGAGATTTAAATTTAACGCTTTACCATTTTCAGCATCTAAATTATTCCCTTGAATATTTAAACCTAATTTGGCGATTCCATTGCTATAATAAACTGTTCCGGCTAGCTTAGTATAATGAAAATTTTTAATAATATCAGTGAGTATTTTAATATTTGGGTTAGCTTGTGCATACTCTTTAAGTGTCGCATTGTCAAAGCGTAAATAGCCGTCATTGACGGTGGTTAATTCTCCATTTTTAATCACTATGCCTAAACTGTTTTTACCGTTGTTTTTCACTGTTAATAATGTGATTGGTAAATACCCCTCAATCGTCCCTTTAGCGTCTAAACCTTCCGCTGGATACTGAGTAAAAACATCTTGTAACTGAATATTTTTTAATCTTAATTTTAATTGTTGGGGCAATTTAGCTAAATTCAATTTACCGGCGTCAAGCAACAACGTTCCGGAAAAGAGCGCCGCTTGTGCTTTTGTCCATGTTACCAAACCTTTACTGGGTGAATTTAAAGAAGCAGAATATTGACCGGCTAATTTTATTTTTTGGAAAATAACCCCTAAATTGACTTCCTGAATGTTCAATGCGGAGGTTGATACATTAAATTGATTATTTTTCAGCGATAAATTTACTGCGCCACTGACTGATTTAATATCACTGTTTTTATAAATTCCATTGGCTTTATGGATAGCTAATTGACCTGTTGCAGACAGTTGATTTAATTCAAATAACAAAGGGAACTGTATTTTAAACTGTAAACTACCGGTTAAATCATTAACCATTAAATCCTCAGTCAACTGCGCTTTTTTGACACTCACCGATCCATTATCTAAGTTCGTTAAAGTGACTTGATCTTGGCTAATTATTGCGGAGAAAGGTAGCGTGATATTGCCATTTTCAATACCTAATTGATTTAATGTGGTAGTAAAAAGTCCCTGCTGAATTTCTAAATGTGAATCGGTTTGGTTCAACAGCAAATTACCTGACAAATGCGCTAAATAGGGTTTATCTGTTGAAATATCGAGTTTAAGGGATTGTTGCTGTTTGACGGTATCAATCTTTATATCCAAAATCGGGACATGTTGTTGGTAGAGTTTGAATGAATCAACATGAATGGTTGTTGGCATCCAATTAAATACGGTTGCTAGCGTTGCCATATCTAAACCGGACTGTTCCGGAGGTTGTTCGCTATCACTTATCTGTTTATCGGTAGAGTCAGCCGTTATTGGATCATCATCCTTTGGCAAATAGAGACTTAAATCTTTAACAGACAATTTCGCCAATGATAAATTTATGTTTTTGGCTACGATAGTGGTTTTTTGCTGGGATAGGGTGATTTCTTCAAATAATATACCGTCGAAACTGACATTGAGTCCCTGCCAATCTAACGCAATATCATATTTTTGCTTAATTGATATCCAATATTGCCAGCCGCCAATGATGAACAGCCCGATAATAAGAAAAAAACTTAGTAAAAACCAATAACGTTTTTTTAAACGAGCCATAAGTAAACTCTCAATATTGCCAGAAAGCCAATTGCCGGGGTTTTTACCCGGCAATCAATATTATGCTTAAGCCTGTTCCCGTTGTGCAATATAAGCCAGTGCTTTATCAATTCTCGCTAAAGCCCGTTTTTTACCAACGGCAAACACGGTCGCATCCACTGACGGTGATTGACCGATGCCAGTTACTGCAACACGTAACGGCATACCCACTTTGCCCATACCGACATCAAGTTCGCTAGCGGTTGCTTCAATAGCATGATGAATTTTATCGATTTGCCAATCAAAATCCGCAATCGCTGCAATTTTGGTTTTAATCAGCTCTAAGGGTGCTTTTGCCACCGGACGTAAATGTTTTTTGGCAGCATCAGCATCAAAATCATCAAAATCTTGATAGCAATAGCGGCATGCTTCAGCCATTTCTTTAAGGGTTTTTGAGCGCTCACCAAATAATTTGATGATAGTAATTAAATCCGGCCCTTGAGTTAAATCATAACCTTGTTGATTGATGTGCCACATTAAGTGCTGTGCGACATAATCAGCATCTAAATGATTAATATAGTGGTGATTTAACCATAATAACTTTTCAGTATTAAAAGCACTGGCCGATTTACTGACCGCATCTAATGAAAAATAGCTAACCATTTCAGGTACTGAAAATATCTCTTGGTCGCCATGTGACCAGCCGAGTCGGACTAAATAATTTAACAAGGCTTCCGGTAGGTAACCGTCATCACGATACTGCATCACACTCACCGCACCATGGCGTTTAGATAATTTTTGCCCGTCATCGCCTAAAATCATCGAAACATGACCATATTCAGGCAGTGGCGCCCCTAAAGCTTTAAGTATATTAATTTGACGAGGCGTATTATTGATATGATCTTCACCACGAATCACATGGGTAATTTCCATATCCCAATCATCGACCACCACACAGAAATTATAAGTTGGCGAACCGTCAGTACGGCGAATGATTAAATCATCAAGCTCTTTATTCGCAATTTCAATTGGGCCACGAATAAGATCGTTAAACACCACAACCCCGTCAACAGGGTTAGCGAAACGCACAACATGTGGCTCGTTATGGTTATGTTGTTTTTGTACTTCATCACAACGACAATGGCCGTCATAACGTGCTTTTTCGCCTTTCGCCATTTGCTCTTCACGCAACTTTTCAAGGCGCTCTTTTGAACAGTAACAACGATAAGCAGACCCATTGGCTAACATTTCGTCAATAACTTGATTATAACGATCAAAACGTTTTGTCTGGAAATACGGGCCTTCATCCCATGATAATTTTAACCAATTCATTCCTTCCATAATCGCTTCTATCGCTTCCGGCGTTGAACGTTCAAGATCGGTATCTTCAATACGCAACACAAATGCACCTTGTGCATGACGAGTATAAAGCCAAGAATAAAGCGCAGTACGTGCACCACCTACGTGTAAATAACCAGTCGGACTTGGTGCGAAACGGGTTTTGATTTTCATGAAATAATCCTAATAATAACAAAAAGAACACCAAAACGATGATCGTTATCAGTGCCCTTTTATCAAACTTACCAACCAACATTGGTAAAGTAATAACATTTTGATATAAATTTGGTTTAGTGGTTTATTTTAACACGCTAAAGGGTTTGAGCAATAGCCAGTTAGCGGCTTAAAATCAATCACTATTTTGTCAAGAAGTTTCAGATTTACCCTGCGTTTAAGTATAAAACCACCACTTTTTGACAACTTGACGATAGCAACAATTAATGTGCCTCATCCCAGTTATTACCAATACCGACATCGACTTTTAAAGGTACCGATAATTGATAACAGTTTTCCATGATTGATTTAATTTTAGAACAATAGTTATCAACCAGTTCCTCTTTCACTTCAAACACTAATTCATCGTGAACTTGCATCACCATATTAATATTGCCGTTTGGTTGACTTTTTATCCAGTCACTCATTTTAATCATGGCGGTTTTAATAATGTCAGCTGCTGTCCCTTGCATTGGAGCATTAATTGCCGCACGTTCGGCAGCACGTTTTTCAATGCCATTAGTTGAGGTAATTTTAGGAAGATATAACCGTCGGCCGGATAGCGTTTGCACGTACCCTTGCTGAGCAGCAAGTTGGCGGGTTTGTTCCATATAGTTTTGCACACCCGGATAACGCTCAAAATAACGATCGATATAAAACTGCGCTTCCTTACGGGCGATATTTATCTGTTTGGATAGACCAAATGCACTCATACCGTAAATCAATCCAAAATTGACCGCTTTAGCGCGTCGACGCTCTTCTGATGTCACTTCGGATTCCGGTTTACTTAAAATTTCACTGGCAGTTACCCGGTGAATATCTTTATCATGGGCAAAAGCATTAAGTAGGCTCTTATCTTGTGAAAGATGCGCCATAATGCGCAGTTCAATTTGCGAATAGTCAGCCGAAATAATTTTATAGCCTTTTGGTGCAATAAATGCTTGGCGAATTCGACGCCCCTCTTCATTGCGTACCGGAATATTTTGCAAATTTGGATCGTTTGATGATAAGCGACCGGTTACAGTACCAATTTGATTATAATTGGTATGAATACGATGATCGATTGGACTTATCATCAATGGCAATTTATCGGTATAGGTATTTTTCAGTTTGGCAAGCCCACGATAAAATAAAATCATGCGTGGTAACTCATACTCATTTGCCAATTCGCTCAGCACATCTTCACTGGTTGACGGATCACCTTTCGGCGTTTTTTTCAATACCGGCAGTTGATGCTTTTCAAACAAAATCGCTTGAATCTGTTTTGGTGAAGCCGGATTGAATTTTTCACCGGCCAGCGATTGTAGCTCTGCTTCAATTGCTTTTAACTGTTGCGCCAGTTCGTGTGAATAGTCGTTTAACTGTTTAGCATCCACCAGAACACCGGTTCTTTCCATTTCCGCCAATACGATAGCTAACGGCATTTCAATATCAGTAAATAACTTGGTTAGTTCTGCTTCTTTAGACAGTTCCGGCCACAATTTTTCATGCAGTTGTAGAGTTATATCGGCATCTTCCGCCGCATACTGGGTCGTTTTTTCAACCTCAATAGCATCAATTGTCAGTTGTTTCTTATCTTGCTTAGTCAGTTCATTATAAGTAATGGTTTTATAATTTAAATAACGGCTCGCTAAACTGTCCATATCGTGCCTTTCGGTACTGTTAAGTACATACGACTCAAGCATGGTGTCATAAGCGATACCTTGCACCTTAATGCCATAGTTTGCCAGCACGCTGTAATCAAACTTAGCATTTTGGGCAATTTTTTTAATATTGGGGTTTTCTAATACCGGTTTTAATTTCGCCAGCACACTATCAAGCGCTAGCTGCTCTGGTACGCCTAGATAGTGATGAGCAAGCGGAATATAGGCCGCTTGATGCGGGGTGACGCTTAACGAAATTCCAACTAATTTAGCATGCACATGATCAACATTATCGGTTTCCGTATCGAAGGCAAATTGCGTGCTATTGGTTAATTTTGCAATCCAGCTATCTAATTGCTCTTCGGTTAAAATACATTGATAATCGGTCGATCTAGTTTGCGCTGGCGATTCATCCTGCCCAAATAATGATAGGTTACTGCTGATAATCGCCGCCGATGCTTTTTGCTGTTTTAAAAAGCTACCGGAGATTAACTCTTTTTGCCAGCGATGAAAGCCGTAATAGGCAAATAGTTCGTTTAAAGCGTTAACATCAATATCACCGGCGATAAGCTGTTCATTAGAAAAATCTAACTTCACATCGGTTTTGATCGTAGCCAATAAATAGGACAGTTCGGCTTCTTTTTGGTTGTCGATCAGTTTTTGTTTTAAAGATTTCGCCCCACGAATTGATAACTTTTCAATGTCATCTAAACGTTGATAGATATCTTTAACGCTATTAAATTCAGTTAATAAACTTTGTGCCGTTTTTTCACCCACGCCTGGCACACCGGGGATATTATCCGATGAATCGCCCCTTAAGGCTAAATAGTCGATAATCTTTTCGGGCGGTACACCAAATTTTTCCATGACACCTTTTGGATCAAGCAAGGTATTGTTCATGGTATTAATCAATGTCACTTTATCGCTGACCAGCTGCGCCATATCTTTATCACCGGTGCTAATTAACACATGAAGATTTTCTTTTTCGGCCTGTTTTGCCAGTGTACCTATTACATCATCAGCTTCTACTCCTTCAATGCAAAGTAACGGCAAGCCCATGGCTTTTAAAATGGTATGAATCGGCTCAATTTGCGGACGCAAGTTTTCCGGCATTGCTTCACGAGTGGCTTTATATTCGCTGTAAATTTCGTTTCTAAACGATCCACCTTTCGCATCAAATACAACGGCAATATGGGTAGGATTATATTGGTTAATTAAGCTACGAATCATATTAATCACACCAAAAATAGCCCCGGTCGGTTCACCTTTGGCATTGGTTAATGGCGGACATGCAAAAAAAGCACGGTAAAGGTAAGAAGATCCATCAATTAAAATGATTGGTGTTTTATTTGGCATTATAGTTACCCAAGTTTATTAAAAACGTTACCAAACAGTATACCCCAATTAGCGATAATATTGTCATTATTGACGATAATATAGTGTAAAGAAGTTTAGGGTTAATAAGGTGTTTAAATAGAAAACGCAAAGTAAAAAACTGTATATTAAATAACGAGTGTTATATAATACGGTATCTTTTTCGCCCGAGTATTTAGCCATGACAGAATTAAGCATTGCTGCACAAAAAGTTAAAGCCGCACTGGCAGCAAAAAATCTTGAAACCCCTTCTTGTCGTTTAGCAATGGATAATAGTGAACGCAAGGCAAAAATCGAAGAGCATTTTCGCCAGATCATGCAGTTAATGGAATTGGATCTGACCGATGACAGTCTTGCCGAAACGCCACATCGTGTTTCTAAAATGTATGTCGATGAGATTTTTTCCGGACTGTATTACGAGAATTTCCCGAAAATCACACTGATTGAAAATAAAATGCAAGTTGACGAGATGATAACCGTTCGTGATATCACTTTAACCAGTGTGTGTGAACACCATTTTGTCACAATTGACGGCAAAGCGACCGTCTCTTATATCCCGAAAGATAAAGTTATCGGTTTATCCAAAATTAACCGAATTGTCGAATTTTTTGCCTCACGCCCACAAGTACAAGAAAGGTTAACTCAACAAATACTCGTTGCTCTTCAAACCTTACTAGGGACGGTAAATGTGGCGGTCTCAATTGATGCAACTCACTATTGTGTCAAAGCCAGAGGCATTAAAGATTCCAGTAGCATGACAACCACAACGGCATTAGGTGGTGGATTTAAAACCAACCCAAGTACAAGACAGGAGTTTTTAAGGGCTTTAAATCACTAACAATATAAGGATATTCAATGAAATATTTATCACTCATTTTTACGGTATTTTTGATTACAGCATGTTCTGAACCACAACGGAATAATGAAGATAAATTTATCGGTTTTTGGGTTGAAGGTGGCCCGGATTATAAACATACGGCAACGATCGCCAATATTGTTGAAATAAGTAAACAAGGTGACAATTACTTTATCAACGAAAACTACGTTTATGGTAATGAGCAAACCATTGCGATGCGAAAACTCACTAAAGCACAAGACTTTTTCGACGGACTGGCTTATCCTTCCAAAAGAATGTTTGATTTAGAAAATAAAGTCACGATGGATGATGATGACGATTCAAAAATCGGTATATTTAGTACCTTTTTCTTTCGAATATCAAAAGAAGAAGCAGAGCATATTAAAAGTGATGTAAAAGAGTGCGAAGAGATAGAAAAAAACCGTTTTTTTATTCCTACAGCGCAACAAGAAGAATATAAAAAACGAGCCAAAGAGCTGGCTTATTGTCGGATTTTTTGGTAACAATCAATATTCACGCCAACTTAAATAGAGCGGATTTTTGAACCAGTCGTATGCAGATTGATTATTTAACACCAATTAAAAGCCAAAACTCAAAGACAAAACGACCAAAAATCAGCTTTATATTACGTGCATCTTCAAGAAAGATTGGTATAATTCTCGGCTACTTGAGTTAAATTACACAGTTAAATAACACATTTTCATGAAGATCATTCGCGGTATTGCTAATTTAAAAAATCAATTTTCCCAGTGCGTACTGACATTGGGCAATTTTGATGGCGTACATTTAGGACATCAGCAATTAATTAACCATTTAATCACCCAAGGTAAAAAATTAAATCTACCAACCGTGGTTATGCTATTTGAACCGCAACCGTTAGAGTTTTTTTGTTCGGAAAATGCCCCTTCCCGATTAACCTCATTTCAAGAAAAAGTGATTTTTATTGAAAAACTCGGTATCGACTATATTATTGCTGTTCCGTTTACTCAAACCTTTGCCAAAATGTCTGCTGATGACTTTATTCAAGCGTGGTTGATAAATCAGTTACGGGCCAAATATATTATTATTGGTGATGATTTTCGGTTTGGGTTTGAACGTAAAGGGGATATTCATCTTCTTGAACATTATGCACAAAAAAATGATTTTACTGTCGAAAGCATGCCAACCTACGTTTGGAATCAGTTACGAATTAGTAGTACCGCGGTGCGTAAAGCTTTACTCAACAATGATTTTGAATTAGCTCGTTGCCTATTAGGTCGACCATATAGCATTCAAGGGCGTGTTATTCATGGCAATGCATTAGCAAGGCAATTAGGTTTTCCTACGGCAAATATTCAGCTACACCGCAAAAAACCAGCCTTACACGGTGTCTATTTAGTTAACGTCAAAAATTGTTGTAGCCAACAATCTTATTATGGCATTGCTAATATTGGTATAAGACCAACTATTCAAGGAAAAAAAGCCATTTTAGAAGTGAATCTATTTGACTTTTCGGGTGATATTTATGGACAATATTTAGACGTCACCTTCCTCGAAAAATTACGAGACGAGAAAAAATTTGACTCTATAACAGCGTTAAAAGAACAAATTACACAAGATGTTTGCACTGCGAAAAAGATCAGTGCACAATTAACCAATTAAGAAAGTAGTATCAACAAAATTAACTGGAATAAATCAGCATGACAGATTATAAAAATACATTGAATTTACCGGAAACCGGTTTCCCAATGCGAGGTGATCTTGCCAAACGTGAACCGGCGATGTTGCAAAACTGGTACGATAAAGAACTTTATCGCAAAATCCGCCAAGTAAAAAAAGGGAAAAAAGCCTTTATTTTGCATGATGGCCCTCCTTATGCAAACGGCAAACTTCATATTGGTCATGCAGTTAATAAAATTATCAAAGATATTATCATTAAATCAAAAGGTTTAAGCGGTTATGATTCCCCATATATTCCAGGGTGGGACTGTCATGGTCTGCCAATCGAACAAAAAGTTGAAGAACAAGTTGGCAAACCAGGCGTAAAAGTGACACCGGCTGAGTTTCGTCAAATTTGTCGTGACTATGCTGCTTCTCAAGTTGAACTACAAAAAGCTGATTTTATACGTATGGGTGTATTGGGTGATTGGCAAAATCCCTACCGCACAATGAATTACGATACGGAAGCAAATATTATTCGAGCGTTAGGTAAAGTCATCAAAAACGGGCATTTAGTCAAAGGGGCAAAACCTGTTTACTGGTGTACAGATTGTATGTCTTCGTTAGCAGAAGCAGAAGTAGAATATTATGATAAATCTTCACCCGCTATAGATGTAAAATTTAAAGCGGTGGATAACCAAGCTGTTGCGAGTAAATTTGGCGTTCATACCGATTTAACTATTTATGCCGTGATTTGGACGACAACACCTTGGACATTACCCGCTAGCCGAGGTATTGCCTTAAATGCTGAGTTTGAATATCAACTGGTACAAATAAACGATAAAGAATGCTTAATTTTAGCCACTGATCTGGTCGAATCCGTCATGAAACGTGCCGAAATTTCAGAATGGAAAATTCTTGGCAGCTGTAAAGGTGATGCGCTTGAGCTATTACGCTTTAAGCACCCTTTCCTTGATTTTGATGAACCCATTGTACTTGGTGAACACGTTACGGTTGATGCGGGTACCGGTGCGGTGCACACTGCGCCCGGACATGGTGCGGAAGACTTTTTAGTTGGTCAAAAATATGGGCTTGAAGTTGCTAACCCTGTTGGTGGCAATGGCTGTTATTTACCTGGAACAGGCGTTGGTTTAGATGGTTTGTTTGTTTTCAAAGCCAATAAAGTGGTAGTTGAACTATTAAAAGAACGCAATGCTTTACTACACTTTGAAAATATTGAACATAGCTATCCTTGTTGCTGGCGACATAAAACGCCTGTTATCTACCGCGCAACACCACAATGGTTTATCAGTATGGATAAACAAGGTTTACGTGCTCAATCACTAAAAGAGATCAAACAAGTTCGTTGGATTCCAGATTGGGGACAAGCTCGAATTGAAACTATGGTAGCGAACCGTCCTGATTGGTGTATTTCACGTCAACGCACATGGGGCGTGCCTATGACGCTATTTGTGCATAAAGAAACTGAAGAGTTACATCCAGACACACTACAACTAGTTGAGAAAGTGGCTAAATTGGTTGAACAAAACGGTATTCAAGCATGGTGGGATGCCGATATTAAAGATCTCTTAGGTCCGGATGCCGATGATTACCGCAAAGTACCGGACACACTAGATGTATGGTTTGATTCAGGATCAACTTTCTTCTCAGTTGTAGGCGTACGTCCGGAGTTTGAAGGACACGAAGCCGACATGTATTTAGAAGGCTCAGATCAACACCGTGGTTGGTTTATGTCATCATTAATGCTATCAACAGCAATTGACAATAAAGCCCCTTACAAACAAGTATTAACTCACGGTTTTGTGGTGGACGGTCAAGGGCGTAAAATGTCTAAATCTCTAGGCAATATCGTCACCCCACAAGAGGTAATGAATAAACTTGGCGCCGATATTTTACGTTTATGGATCGCCTCAACCGATTATTCGGGTGAAATGAGCTACTCAGATGAAATCATCAAACGAGCAGCAGACAGCTATCGTCGTATTCGTAACACCGCTCGCTTCTTACTGGCAAACTTAAATGGTTTTGATCCAGCTAAAAATATGGTTAAACCTGAAGAGATGGTGATACTTGATCGCTGGGCGGTTAGCATGGCGAAAGAAGCGCAAGAACAAATTATTCAAGCGTATGAAAGTTATGATTTCCACAAAGTGGTACAACGTATCATGCAATTTTGCTCAATTGAAATGGGATCATTCTATTTAGATATTATTAAAGATCGTCAATACACCGCTAAAAGCGATAGTATTGCTCGCCATAGTTGTCAAACGGCGTTATATCATATTGCCCAAGCTATGGTGCGTTGGATTGCACCGGTATTATCCTTTACCGCTGATGAAATTTGGCAGTACTTACCGGCAAATGAAAAATCAGAGTTTGTATTTGAAGATGAATGGTACAACCAACTCTTTACTTTACCGGAGAGTGAAGCGTTAAATAGTGAATATTGGGCACAAATTCTCACCATTCGTAGTGAAGTGAATAAAGTATTAGAACAAGGACGAAACGATAAAGTTATCGGCGGTTCACTTGAAGCGGCGGTTACGCTTTATGCTGACAAGGATATCGCTAATGCGCTAGCGAAATTAGAAAATGAATTACGCTTTGTATTACTCACTTCACAAGCAAGCGTCAAACCGCTTGAGAATGCACCGCAACAGGCAGTACAAAGTGATATAAGCGGTCTTAAAATTGAATTAGCGAAAGCACAAGGCGATAAGTGCCCACGTTGCTGGCATTATACTGTTGATAATGAACCGACAACGCATTTATGTAAACGCTGTGAGCAAAACATTCACGGAAACGGCGAAATAAGACATTTTGCTTAACCGTAAATCACTCACGATAAACCATTAAGCTATCGTCAATACGATAGCAATTTAATACCTTCACCGCCGACTAATGTCGGCGGTAATATCATAATGAGCCAACTACATGAAAAAAGATAACGGACTTTACTGGGTGTTATTGGCAATAGTCGTTTTCATCATCGATATTGCAAGTAAATTTTATATTTTAGATAGATTTGAACTATTTGAAACAGTCAATCTCTTACCCTTCTTTTCGATCACCTATGTGCGTAACATTGGCGCTGCCTTTAGTATTTTTGAAGGGCAAAGAGTAATGCTGGCTGCTATTGCCTTAGTTATCAGTGCAGTAATTGTGTATATGCTTTATCGCAATAATCGCTCGCAAAAATTAGAAAACCTTTCTCTATCAATGATTTTAGGCGGTGCATTAGGTAACTTATTTGATCGGCTATATCATGGTTTTGTTGTTGATTTTCTCGATGTCAATTTTGGCAATTGGCACTACCCAACGTTTAATATTGCCGATTGCGCAATTTGTGTTGGTATCGGATTGTTTATTATCAGCAGTTATAAAAAACCGAAAAAGACACCATAACGATGCAAATTATTTTAGCTAATCCTCGCGGTTTTTGTGCCGGTGTTGATCGTGCTATCACCATTGTTGAAAGAGCGATTGAACTGTTTGGCGCACCGGTTTATGTTCGCCACGAAGTAGTCCATAATCGCTATGTGGTAAATCGCCTTAAACAACTCGGGGCGATTTTTATCGAAGAGATTAGTGAAGTCCCCGACAACACCATTTTAATCTTTTCAGCACATGGCGTATCAAAAGCCGTTCGAGAAGAGGCGAAAGCTCGTCATCTTCGAATATTCGATGCCACATGTCCACTTGTAACGAAAGTTCATATGGAAGTAGCCAGATCGAGCTATCGAGGCGAAGAGGTTATCTTAATCGGTCATGCCGGACACATCGAAGTAGACGGCACTATGGGGCAATACAGTAACCCCGAAGGGGGTATTTATTTAGTTGAATCTATCGAAGATGTGCAACAATTACAGGTCAAAAACGAAGATAATCTTTGTTTTACCACCCAAACAACTTTATCGGTAGATGATACCGCTGAAATCATTACCGCCTTAAAAGCACGCTTTCCCCATATCCGAAGCCCACGCAAAAATGACATCTGTTATGCCACAACCAATCGACAACAAGCGGTTAAACAACTGTCATCACAAGCAGACATAGTGTTAGTTGTTGGATCTAAAAATTCATCCAATTCCAATCGATTAGCTGAGCTTGCCAGACGTAACAGCAAACAAGCCTACTTAATTGATTTTGCCTCGGATATCGATCCAAAATGGATAAGCAATGCACGCCGAATCGGCGTAACAGCGGGTGCCTCAGCGCCGGATATATTAGTGCAACAGGTTATCGATTATTTAAAAAGTTTAGGCTGCACATCGTTAATTGAAACCGACGGCATTTTAGAAAACATCACCTTTGAAATTCCCAAAGCACTTCGCATTGATGTCAAATCTGAACAATAAACTAAGAAGAGCGCTTTAATAACTCAAATTTTGCTAAAAGCTGATCATGCGTCTCCTCATGCTCCGGATCAGCAATTATCGCATTTTGAATCGGACAAACACGCTGGCATGTAGAGTGATCATAATAACCAACACATTCCGTGCATTTATTCGGGTCGATCTCATAAGTATCAAACCCCATAGAGATCGCCTCATTCGGGCACTCAGGCTCGCACATATCACAATTAATACACTTACTGGTTATTTTTAACGCCATTGCTCGATTATCTTTATAGACTGCAAAAAAATTGGCGACATTATAACGCAATCCTTAACAAAACCTAAGATAAGATCCCGTTAGCAAATTTAAAAACAGATGATTTTTGACAAAAACTTTCAGAAAACACCTATGTTTAAGTATAAAAACAAAAGTTTAAGATATTTTCAAAAATATCTAAAATTCCATATTACTACCTTCCATAATAACTAAAAAGGTGCACGAAATCTTGACAAGAACTTTCAGAAAATACCCATGTTTAAGTATAAAAACAAAAGTTTTAGATATTTCCAAAATATCCTAAACCCCTTATGCAGCCATAAAAGGCTCTATCTTACGACAGACACATACGGCTTTTTTCTAAACGGCTTATGCAGCTTTCAAGGAGGGTAGGCGTGAGATGATGCAGTGGTATGCTTTCTAAACAGCTTATGCAGCTTTCAAGAACATACTGCGAGATGCTAGCTAAACATTCATTTTCTAAACAGCTTATGCAGCTTTCAAGTAGAATCTCACATACTATAAACATCGTTTATATAAACACAAAGGGCAATTTTAGGTTTAAAAACCCTTTTTTTTAACGGTTTTGCAATATATTGATTTTTAAAGTTTTTATTTTTAGCTAAAAAAAAGGGTTTATAAAGTTTGCATTTTGAACTCCACTATTATTTCTAAACGGCTTACCATTACCTTTCCCAAAAGCAAACAAATGCCCCAGACCGCACCTTCACAAAGCGCCGACAACTGAGAGAGGTTAGCACGCCA
>CALYQY010000023.1 GCA_945291235.1 uncultured Gilliamella sp. | reverse complement strand
AATATGGACGTCACACTGTTACTTTAGAAACAGGTATTTTAGCACGTCAAGCATCAGCTGCGGTCATGGTTAATATGGACGATACCGCTGTATTTGTTACGGTGGTGGCTAATAAAAAAGTCAAAGAAGGTCAAGACTTTTTCCCATTAACAGTTAATTATCAAGAACGTACTTATGCTGCCGGTCGTATTCCGGGTGGATTTTTTAAACGTGAAGGTCGTCCAAGCGAAGGCGAAACGTTAATTGCACGTTTAATTGACCGTCCATTACGTCCACTATTTCCTGAAGGATTTGTTAATGAAATTCAAATCATTGCAACAGTCGTGTCAGTCAATCCGGATGTTAGTCCAGATTTAGTTGCAATGATAGGTGCTTCAGCTGCACTTTGCTTATCAGGTGTGCCTTTCCATGGTCCAATTGGTGCCGCTCGAGTTGGTTTAATTAACGATGAATTTGTATTGAACCCATCAGTAAAAGAACTTCAAAATAGCCGTTTAGATTTAGTGGTTGCCGGTACAAAAAGCGCGGTATTAATGGTTGAGTCTGAAGCTGATTTATTAAGCGAAGAGCAAATGTTAGCTGCAGTCGTATTAGGTCATGAGCAACAACAAGTGGTCATTGATAACATTAATGAATTTGTGGCGAAAGCGAATCGTGAAAAATGGGATTGGGTTCCACCAGTTAAAAATGAAGCATTATATAATGCTGTGTCTGAATTAGCCAAAGATCGTCTTGGTGAAGCTTACCGTATCACAGAAAAACAAGCTCGTTATGCGCAAATTGATCTGATCAAAGAAGATGTGCTAACCACTTTAAAAGCGCAAGATGAAGAACTTGATGAAAACGAAGTGATGAACATTATTATTGATTTAGAAAGTCAAATTGTTCGTCAGCGCGTTATCGCTGGTGAACCGCGTATTGATGGTCGTGAGAAAGATATGGTTCGGGCACTGGATATCCGTACTAATTTATTGCCAAGAGCACATGGTAGCGCCTTATTCACGCGTGGTGAAACTCAAGCATTAGTAACGGCAACATTAGGTACTGAACGTGATGCGCAGATTATTGATGAATTAACTGGCGAATACACCGAACGTTTCTTATTGCATTATAACTTTCCGCCATATTCTGTCGGTGAAACAGGTATGGTTGGATCACCTAAACGTCGTGAAATTGGTCATGGGCGTTTAGCTAAACGAGGTGTAGCTGCGGTTATGCCTAGTCAAGATGAATTTCCTTATACGGTGCGTGTCGTATCTGAAATTACTGAATCAAATGGTTCATCGTCAATGGCTTCTGTTTGTGGAGCTTCGCTTGCCTTAATGGTTGCCGGTGTGCCAATCAAATCATCAGTTGCAGGTATTGCAATGGGATTAGTTAAAGAAGGCGATAAATTTGTCGTATTATCAGATATTTTAGGTGATGAAGATCATCTTGGCGATATGGACTTTAAAGTAGCCGGAACTCGTGAAGGTGTGAGTGCATTACAAATGGATATCAAAATTGAAGGTATCACCAAAGAAATCATGCAAGTTGCCCTTAATCAAGCGAAAGGTGCCAGATTGCATATTTTAACGGTAATGGATCAAGCGATTAATAAACCGCGTCAAGAAATATCTGAGTTTGCCCCACGTATTTATACAATGAACGTTAATCCGGATAAAATCCGTGATATTATCGGTAAAGGTGGCGCAACGATTCGTGCATTAACTGAAGAAACAGGCACAACCATTGAAATCTCTGACGATGGCACAGTTAAAATTGCAGCATCAGATGCGAACAAAGCTAAAGATGCTATGGAGCGTATCAATAATTTAGTTGCTGATGTTGAAATTGGTAAAATTTATACCGGTAAAGTCACTCGAATTGTTGATTTTGGTGCGTTTGTTTCTATTATTGGTGGTAAAGAAGGATTGGTTCATGTTTCTCAAATCGCTGATCACCGTGTCGAAAAAGTAGCTGATTACTTAAAAGTAGGACAAGAAGTCAATGTGAAAGTCCTTGAAATTGATCGTCAAGGTCGAATTCGTTTAAGTATGAAAGATGCAATTGAACCAACAACGGAACATTCACCAATTACTGAATAAAAAATTAATCATTAGGGGTTTTAAAATGAAACTTTTCAACCTGAGGATTGTCTGCTTACTTATAGCTGTTATTCTATTGTCAGGTTGTTCAAGTTCACCGCTCCTTTTGGCTGTTCCTGAGCAAGTTTCGTATAATGATGAATTGAAAATTGCTCAGATTAGCCAACAATTATCCCAAAAAAATATTGATACTGTAACCCGAATGCAGCTTATTTTTGAAAGGGGAATTGTTTATGATTCATTAGGTTTTAAAGCATTTGCGCAAATTGATTTTTCTACCTTATTAGGTTATAGCGCTGACATTCCAGATATTTATAACTTTTTAGGGACTTATGCTTTAAGAGAAGGTGACTTTGATGTTGCCTTAATGTCTTTTAATACAACTTTAGAAATCGATCCAGCTTATGCTTATGCATATCTGAATCGAGCAATCACGTTGTATCGTACAGGTCATTATCAATCTGCTAACCGAGATGCACTTCAGTTTTATCAATATGATGTGAATGAGCCAATTAGATTATTATGGCTTTATCTAATTGAAAATGAGATTGATAAGAAAACAGCATTAAATATGCTACAAGACCGTTATAATCGGTTAAATGATAAATCGATTTATAGTAGCCATATTGTTGCATTTTATTTAGGTAAAATTAATGAATCTAAATTGATGCAAAATCTTCAAGAAGGCGTTGAAAATAATCGGCAATTAGCTGAGCGTCTTTGTGAAACCTACTTTTATTTGGGTAAATATTATCAGAATAAAGGTGATAATGAGCGTGCCAAAATGTTATTTAAATATGCTTTAGCTAATAATATTTATAACTTTGTTGAACATCAACAGGCACTCTACGAAATGAAGTTACTTGAGGAAAAGTAACATGGGTCATGCCAGTTTTAAAAGTGAAAATATTGTTATAGTTTAGTTCTGATTGACTATTAATACTTGTTCAAGTTATTGATGAGTCGTTAATTAGTTATATCCTTAATCGGATCAGAGTATTACGCAAATGTGATATTTGTCCATATAACATTCACAACAATAATCAATTATAGTATCAGTAATTAATTTTTGATGTGAATCGTAAATTTTCAATTTAGTGAGCTGGCATAAATTTATATATAGCTTTCTTTTCAAGGAAATGCAATTAAACATTTAACTATATTGAGATGAATTACTTTATTTCATTAAGCTTAATTGTTTAGCAATTAAAATAGAAAGTTTATATATATGATAAATTTATAAGCGAGTTTACATGACAAATGAAGTTTCTTTTATTGACCTTGGTTTATCCGAGGACATCCTTAACGCATTAAATGATCTTGGTTTTAGCAAACCATCACCCATTCAAGCTGAATGTATTCCACTATTATTAGATGGAAAAGATGTGCTTGGTATGGCGCAAACCGGAAGTGGAAAAACAGCGGCTTTCTCCATTCCATTTTTAATGAACATTGATGCCAGCTTAAAAGCGCCACAACTATTAGTGTTAGCACCAACACGTGAGCTTGCAATACAAGTTGCTGATGCCTGTTCAGAATATTCAAAATATATGAAAGGGGTGAATGTATTAGCCCTATATGGTGGTCAGCGTTATGATGTGCAATTGCGAGCGTTAAAACAAGGACCGCAAATTGTAGTTGGCACGCCTGGACGTTTATTAGATCATTTAAATCGTAAAACATTAGATCTTTCAAATCTTAAAGGTTTAGTTCTTGATGAAGCCGATGAAATGCTAAGAATGGGCTTTATTGATGATGTTGAAAATATTATGGCTGCCATTCCCGAAGATCATCAAACAGCGCTATTTTCAGCAACAATGCCTGCGCCAATTCGCCGTATCACTAAACGATTTATGCATAATCCAAAAGAAGTACAGATAAAAGGGACTAATCAAGCAGCGCCTGATATCGATCAAAGTTATTGGTTAGTGCGTGGAATGCGTAAAAATGAGGCAATAATACGTTTTCTTGAAGCAGAAGATTTTGATGCTGCAATTATATTTGTACGAACAAAAACAGCAACGCTTGATGTCGCCGAAGTGCTTGAAAAACACGGGTACAGTTGTGCTGCATTAAATGGAGATATGACTCAGCAATTAAGAGAACAAACACTTGATCGATTACGTAATGGTCGTTTAGATATTTTAATTGCAACTGATGTGGCAGCGCGCGGATTAGATGTTGAACGTATTAGTTTAGTTATCAACTATGATATTACCTTAGACTCAGAATCTTATGTTCACCGTATTGGGCGAACAGGTCGTGCAGGCCGTGCAGGTCGTGCAATTTTATTTGTTGATAGCCGTGAACGTCGTTTACTAAAAAATATTGAACAAACAATTAAAAAACCAATCCCAGAAGTGGGCTTACCTTCTAAAGAATTGTTAGAAAAACGTCGTTTAGTTAAGTTCAATCAGCAAGTTCAACAACAGCTAGAAAGTAATGATTTAGATCAATATCAAGCAATACTGAGCCAAATCCAAACTGAAAGTGGTGCGGATCTTGAAACGATTGCAACTGCTTTATTAAAACTTGCACAAGGTGAGCGCCCATTAATTCTACCGCCTGATCCAGTATTCAAACCATCTCGTGAAGGTCGTGATCGTGATAATCGTGGTGGTGAACGTCGACTACGAGGCGATAATCGAGAGTCGCCAAAACGTCGGGAACGTCGTGATGTGGGTGACATGGATATGTATCGTATTGAAATTGGTAAAGAGAACGGTATTGAAGTTCGGCATATTGTTGGTGCTATTGCTAATGAAGCGGATATTAGTAGTCGTTATATTGGTAACATCAAACTTTATGAAACCCATTCAACGGTTGAGTTACCAAAAGGAATGCCAAAAGATATCCTTAAACATTTAGAAAAAGTACGGGTACTGAATCAACCAATGAAAATGAGCTTGGTCAGTGGTGCTCAGTCAGATGCTAAACGGGGACGTAAAAGTAACCGAACAGAATCGAACGATAAAAGTTTTGCAAAAAAACGAGGTCGTTCATCTGCACCTAAATTTTAATCATATAACCTCTACCATTTGGTAGAGGTTTTTTTACTTTTTTGTGATCTAAATCTTTTTAAGATTACCAAAACATTAACTATCTCAATTAAATTCAATCCCAATAACCTAAATTGAACGACTTTCTGGTTAAACGGATTTGGATTCATAATAAAAGAATACCTTAACAGAACTGAAAAAGGGGCATTGAGTTAACTACAAATTGAATCGTTGATTTGTTGGTGAACGTTACTGACATATCGACAAGATTTATTTGAATTTTCTCAATTTCAAAAAACTCAAATTACAACTCGGATTCTTGATTCCGTTTAGTCAATAACAATGTCGTTTTATCTTTCAAAGAATGTTATCAAAGTAAAGCTATTCTAAATAAATCCTGATGAGAATTTTGCCCTTAGATATGATTGAGAGTATACTACTGTCAATTTAATCGGTAAAACAGAGGTATGGCATGACAGATTCTTTAAATAAATGTAAAGCAAATGATACTCCGGCGTGTTGTTGCGTAGATGTTGGCACAATCATAGATAATGAGGATTGCACGGCTGAGTATGAGCATGTCTTTACGATAGAGTCAGAAGCTCAAGCTAAATTAGCATCTTTAACTCAAGCAGCAAAAGCTGTGGCAACAGAACCTTGCGAAATTAATAGCAGTATTGATAAAGTTGAGGGTGGTTTTAAATTAACGGCAAAATTTACCTTTTGTTGTGGTGCTGAATGCTTGATTTTTCAATTAAAATTACGCTAATTGGAGAGTAATGAAAGTTTGTATTATGAGGCATGGTGAAGCAGGCTTTTCTGCTTCATCCGATTCAAGTCGATCCCTTACGTCTTACGGAATTCGACAAGCAATTCAAGCTGGGCAGTGGCTTAAACAACAAAATTTTCAATTTAATATTGGTTTAGTTAGCCCATATTTACGTGCTCAGCAAACATTAGCAGAGTTATCGTCACAAGTTTCTGTTTCAACAGTAGAAACAGATAAACTGTTAGTACCTGGCGGTAATCCTGAATATATTGCCAATTTGTTATCGACATTTCCTTCTCAAGGTATTGAGCAAGTGATTATTGTTTCGCATCTTCCTTTAGTTGGATATTTGGTGAATGAGCTTTGTCCTGATATCTCTCCGCCCATGTTTCCGACTGCATCAATTGCATGCATTGAGTTAACATCAACTATTGGTAAGCTTGAATGGTTTCATCAGGCGAAATAAAAAAACTCAATCTTTTTGATTTACCGTTAACAGGCCGAACACTGATTGAAGCATCGGCAGGTACGGGTAAAACCTATTCGCTTGCCTTTATATATTTAAGGTTACTGCTTGGCATTGGTGAAAATAGCTATCCTACACCGCTTGATGTTAGCCAAATTTTAGTGGTGACGTTTACCAAAGCGGCCACTCAAGAGTTACGTTCACGTATACGACAAAACATACAAGAATTAAGATTGGCATTATTAAACGGTGAACATGATGATCCTATTTATCAGCAATTAATGGCATTGATTGTTGATCGTCGACAAGCGATTCAACGACTTACTGAAGCCCAACAATCAATGGATGATGCAGCAATTTACACGATTCATAGTTTCTGTCAAAGAATACTAACTAGTCACGCGTTTGAGTCTGGCGTGTTGTTCGAACAAAAATTAATTACTGACGAGTATCAATTGCAATTGCAAGTCGTGCAAGATTTCTGGCGATACTATTTTACACCTCTTGAAAAATCGTATGCTTATTTAGTTCGAGACTGTTGGAAAGAGCCGGCAGAATTATTAGCCGATATTACCCCTTATTTATCCAATACCTTTAATGAGAAAACTGAATTAAACCCCAATATTACCGAAGCAATAGCTGAGTTTTATCAGCAAAATTTTAACATGATTGAAACGGTAAAAAAAGCATGGTTAAAGCATGTTGATCAATTAGCGGATATTATTAATCAATCGGGTGTCAGTAAACAATCTTATAGTAGCCGATATCTACCTAATTGGCTTTCAAAAGTTTCACAATGGGCTAACAGTGCAACGCTTACGTTTGCATTACCTAATGAGCTTGAAAAATTTTGTCAATCAGTTCTGGCAAGCAAAACAAAAGAAGGAAAAATCGTTCCAAGTCATTCTGTTTTTACTGAAATTGATACACTCTATAAGTGTAAACTGGATTTGCGAAGCCATATTTTAATGGATATTGTAACCATAATCCAAAAAGGCATTTATGATGAAAAAATTAAACGCACTGAGATAAGTTTTAATGACTTGCTTTGGCAGCTTAATCGGGCGTTAGTGACACGAACAGGAAAACGATTAGCACATAGTATATCAACGAAATATCGGGTTGCGTTAATTGATGAATTTCAAGATACTGACCCGATTCAATACCAAATTTTTGATCGTATTTATGATAGCAAACGATCTGATATCGGACTATTATTTATCGGTGATCCGAAACAAGCTATTTATAGTTTTCGTGGCGCCGATATTTTCACTTATCTTAAGGCGAAACGTTCAACCGGTGATAACTATTTTACCATGGATGTGAATCACCGTTCCTCATCAGCTATGGTAAATGCGGTAAATCAATTATTCGCCCATCATGAAAATCCGTTTGTTTTTAATGATATTCCCTTTTTACCAATGAATTGCGCTGAAAAAAATAAGCAAAAATCATTGCTAATTAATGATCAAGAAAGCAATGCTTTAACAGCTTATTTATTGCCAGAAGAAGTAACAACCAAAGCTGATTATCAAGAGCAGATGGCAAATTGCTGTGCCAAGCAAATAGTCAAATGGTTATCGGACTCTTCAATATTAATTAATGATAGCAAGGGTTGTCGCCCAATAACGACGTCAGATATAGCCATTTTAGTACGAACAGGTAGAGAAGCTGAAATTATTCAGCAAAAATTGGCCGTTTGTGGTATCAAAAGTGTCTATTTATCCAATCGTAATAGCGTATTTGAATCAGATGAGGCTAAGGATGTGCTTTGTCTTCTGCAAGCGGTATTGATGCCAGAAAATGAAGCCGCTTTACGTTTGGCTATGATGACGGCGTTATTAGGACAGACGATGTCTGAACTTGAACAAATCACTGATGATCAAGATAAATGGGAAAGCTTAGTAGAAGAATTTAAGCAGTATCAGGTTATATGGCAATATTATGGCGTATTGGTGATGTTACGTCGAATGATGAAAAAACGTCAGCTAGCGGAAAATATTCTTGCTCGACAAGACGGAGAGCGTATTTTAACTAACTTTATGCATTTAAGTGAGTTATTACAAGAAGCGGCAGATGATTTAGATAGTCCACATGCTTTAATACGTTGGTTAACCAAACAGATTGTTAATCCTGATTTTAATCTCGAAAATCATGAGCAGCGTCTTGAAAGTGATGAAAATCTAGTCAAGATTATCACCATTCATAAATCAAAAGGTTTAGAGTTTCCAATCGTTTGGTTACCTTTTATTTGCCAATATCGTGTGTCTGATACACAGTTTTATCATGATAAAAATAACGATTTTCAACAAACTTATGCATGGATATTAACGGATGAAATAAAACAACAGATTGAAGATGAACGCATGGCGGAAGACTTACGTTTATTGTATGTTGCTATGACACGATCGGTTTATCATTGTAGTATTGGTCTTGCCACTATGAAGAAAGACCAATCAGCTATCCATTATCTTTTAAAGGGTGAGTTAAACAATATAACAGCAATGGCGGATCTTATTAATGTGGAACTACCCCTTGAAAATGATAAGTACACCGCTCATTGTAAGCTAAATCAATCTTTAACGGCTAATGTATTTAAACGGAAACTTTGTAATCATTGGCGTGTAACCAGTTATACGGAACTACAAAAACATCATGCTGTTTTAACGATCAATCCAGAAATTATCAGCGATTGGGATGAACAGACGCCAGAATCCCAAGCCGCTTTGCAGAACGAATTAACCTATGATATTCACCATTTTCCCAAAGGGGCGTATGTGGGGACTTTGCTGCATAAGATAATGGAAAATGTTTCTAATAAGAATATCGAAACTTTGTGTAATGAAACAATAACAAAACTTAATTTAGATCCAACCTGGCAAGCTATTTTATTGCATTGGTTACAACAAGTGTTGTCCACAACGCTTGATCAACAAGGTTTGGTGTTATCACAGGTATTAACTGGACGATGCATTAATGAACTACAATTTTATTTTCCGATTCGTGAAGCAATACGTTGTGAACAACTTGATAGCATTTGTAAAACCTATGACAGCTTATCTAATCAATGTCCAACACTTGATTTTGAAACAGTACAAGGCATGCTGAAAGGATTTATCGATTTGGTTTTTGAATATCAAGGGAAGTATTATATTGTTGATTATAAATCAAATTGGTTAGGTTATTCAGCTGAAGATTATGGGCAAAAAGCCTTAGAACAGGTGATGTGTGAGCATCGTTATGAATTGCAATATCAACTTTATAGTCTAGCGTTACATCGTTTTTTGAAAAGCCGCTTACCCAATTATCAATATCAAACCCATTTTGGGGGAGTTTATTATCTTTTTTTACGAGGTATGCCTGACCATGGTATTTTTTATCATCTTCCTAAACAAGCTTTTATTGAAGAGTTAGATAAGCTATTTGATGGTGTTAGTTAAATACATTGCTAGTTGTTGTATCTCAAACTGAATTTTTTCTATTTGAATCGATAACTTTAATTGCATGTTGAGCAAATTACGATAAAGCATAAATTTATTATGCCTTATCGTTGTTCTTTTTTTAGCATCGTAACTTTTAGTTAACCTCGAAGGTTAATTGATAACGATAATGTTTTTTAGTTAATAAAAATTCAGAATGGACATTTGGTGTCCATGAATCATCACCACCAATCCCCATATGGAAAGCATCAATACTCACATAAGCACAAGGTTCCGCCACTAAAAGGTGACGATGTGTGACCGCCATTAACTGTTGAGTACCATATTGGTTGATGTTAAATTGAAATTGCTGACCGGTGATCGTCATTTCATCCAGTATTAATTTCTTTACATCACAGCGTAAACCATTCTCACAAGGATAAATATAAGGAGTATAGAGTTCAGAAAAAGGTAATGACCATTTACAAAAAATGGCAGAGTGTTTACGGTCTGGATAGTTTTCGTGCGGCCCTAAACCTAGCCATTTAACTTTTTCTGGGATTTCGTTAAGTTGATATGTTAAACCAATACGCGCAGGTGCTGGCATATTGTTGGCAATATCAACATCAACTGTTAGCGTTAAATAGCCTTGCTGATCAAATTGATAAATCCATTTGCTTTGAATCACTCTTTGACCTTCATAAAAATAACCATGCAACGCTTCGATAATGATAGTGTTGGATGATTGTGAAGCTTGTATTCCAAGACATTTATGGGTTAAATCAAAATAACCTGCTGCTTTCCACTGTTCAACCCAGGCAAATGGATTGTTATTGCTATCATAGTCACCACTAATTCCAATATCGTTATCAATTGGCGCTCGAATAAATTGATCACAAAACGGCGAAGCCAATAATGGTTTATCCTCTTTAGTCCATTGATTTAGAAAACCAGTAGTTTTATCAAATAACCAATTTTGATTTTGATGAGAAATTAAATAATTATTTTTATTTTCCTTTAATGTCATGGGGGTTTTAAGCTTGTTAAGCTTAAGAGGCGGAATAAAGACATTCTCAAGTTGCCATTGTTCCCAAGCGACAAGATGACCAATTGGTGACCATGGAGTTTCTTCTTTTTGGATAATAATGACAGAAAGATGAACATCTTCACAATTGATATAGTTAGGTAAGCTATCAAGTAATTTTATTCTGATTGTACTATCTGGTTGCATATCAAGGGTAATTTGACCACTTCGTTGTTTATTACCATCGATTAAGATCTCCCATTGTAATAGTTCATTATCAGTACGTCGAAACAAATATTCGTTGGTTATTTCGACAACTAAAGGTTTTTGACTAATGAGTTTGAATTGAAAAGGTTGCTGAACTTTTTTGGCTTCGATTAAGCTTGGATGCGGTTTTCGATCGGGAAAAACTAAGCCGTCCAAGCAAAATTGCCTATCGTGGTAAGCCTCGCCAAAATCACCGCCATAAGCCCAATAATTTTCTCCTGATGATGTTTGGCAACGAAGACCATGGTCTGCCCATTCCCAAATAAAACCACCTTGTAATCTTGGATATTGCCTAAATGCTTGCCAATATTTATAAAAAGCACCAAGACTATTTCCCATAGCATGTGCATATTCACATAAAATAAGTGGGCGGTTTTCATCGGGCAGGGATATCCATTTTTTTATAGCCCATTTAGGTACCTTTGGATGAAGTTGATCCTGATCGACTCGAGCGTACATAGGGCAAATAATATCGGTGGCAGCCGTATTTGCGCCTCCTCCTTCATATTGAACGGGGCGAGTTGGATCATTACTTTTGATCCAAGCATACAGTGCATCATGTGATGAACCGTGCCCGGATTCATTCCCAAGTGACCAGATAATAATAGATGGGTGATTGCGATCTCGTTGCACCATGCGTGTAACCCGTTCACTGTATGCTGCGAGCCAATAGGGGTCATCTGATAAACGGGACATAGGGAACATTCCGTGAGATTCTATATTCGCCTCATCGACTAAATAAAGTCCATACTGATCACAAAGTTCGTACCAACGAGGATCATTGGGATAATGACTGCAACGTACTGCATTGAAGTTGTGTTGTTTAATCAGTTTTATATCATGAAGCATGGCTTCTTCAGTGATAGCATAGCCTTGATCCGGATAAAACTCATGGCGATTGGTTCCTTTAATAAGTAAAGGTTGACCATTAATACAAAGCTGACCATGTTTGATCTCAACCACTCGGAAACCAATATTATAAGCTTCGGATTCTATAAGCCCGATTTTTTTATGATATAAACTGATTACGACACGATAAAGATTAGGTGTTTCAGCACTCCATAATTCAGGTGAAATAACTGGAATATGACAAAACAGGCGATCATGATAGCCCCCTTTTTCATCAATGGGTTCGGTACCAATTAGTTGAAATTGTCCGGAAATCAAATCGCTATTTTTCCATAATTCAATGCCAATATTTAATTGATCCATATTGTCATTGTGTTTTACGTCAACTTGTATCGATAACGTAGCATTCCGATAACAGGCATCAAGTTCTGTCTTAATTTGGATATTTTTTAGGTGTGATTTAGGTTTATTAAGTAGCGAAACATTTCGAAAAATACCGCTTAATCGCCACATATCTTGATCTTCAAGATAACTTCCATCACACCATTTTAAAACTAAGACTGCTATTCTGTTTTGCCCAACTGTTAAGTAAGGGGTTAAGTCAAATTCCGCAGCGATTCGACTGTCTTGCGAATAACCCACCCATTGACCATTACACCAAAGATGAAAAGCAGAACTAACACCGTCAAAAATGATTCTAGTTTCCCCTTTATCTAACCATGCTTGCGTAATATTGATATAACGAGAATAACAACCTGTTGGATTATCGTCAGGAACAAAAGGGGGATTATAAGGAAATGGATAACGTAGATTGGTGTAAATTGGTGCATCGTAACCGTGTAATTGCCAATTAGATGGAACGGGAATGGTATTGGTGTCTATCTCTCTTTCTAACCATGATTCCGGAACGTGTTTGGGGTTATCAAAATAGCTAAAAAACCAATCCCCATTTAAAGATAATATTGATTCTGAATCAATATTATTTTTAGCTTGTAATTTATCACGCCAACTGTGGAATTTAGAATGTGTCGGAAGCCTATTAATACTAAGAACTGATAAATTATTCCAATCATTTCTACTTATGATTGTATCTAAAGAGAGATTCATTTTTTCACCATTTTAATCTTAACAATTTAGTACTAAATGATTTACGTTAATCTAACCAATTTTTGAATGCGAATTATTATAACTAAATTAGGACATACAACAGTGAACAATATAACATTTGTCTAATCGGAATCATGTATAAAATTGTAAGTTTCTTAATTCTGTTTATTTTTTTTTGTTTACGGTTACATTTTTTATCTTTAAATAACTTTTAATTACTGTGACTTAAGTCACAACATCAGGATTTTATTTTTGAAACCATTTTTTTATTTGTTATATTGAAAACGCTAATTATTAGCTTTTGGATTGCTACCGATATTAAGCGGGCAAAACCTAAAGAATAGTTGTTGTTACCTATTCTTTAGGTTTTTTTTTGTCTTAAATTTATAAGACTAATGAATAAACAATTAAATTATGAGTAGAGAAAAATGAAATATCTAACAAAATCATTAATAAAAGTAAAGCCTAAGCGAATTGTTTTAATTACCATGCTCGGTTTATTTTATTTGCCTAATGCGATAGCTGCTACTCAAGATGAGTTAGAGGCAAGAATTAATTTATTAGAGCAAAAATTAATTGCGCTGAGTAATGAATCTATTGATTTGAAAAAACAGCTGATTGAATCGAATAAGCAAATTGCTCAGTTAAGTCTTAATTTAGAAAAGCAACAGTTAGTGATAAGCAATCAACAAAAAGAGATAAAAATACAAACCGCCGCACTCAAACAACAAAAATCAGTTAATCTACAACCTGTTAGTATTAAGCATCCTAATAACAATAATGCGATTGTGTTAGTCACTGATAGCCAAACTAATGAAGAACAGAATAGTAATATTACCACTAAAAAATCGTTTACGTTAACAGAATTCAAAGATTATATTAAAGAAGAAATTGGATTTTCCTTTAATGGGTATTTTCGTGGTGGTTGGTCAACTTCGATGAATGGTAAACCCAAAAATTATGCCGAAGGCGCTCTAGGACGATTTGGGAACGAATATGGGGGGTGGTACGATCTTGTCTTCAGACAAAAAGTGTATGATCAAGATGGTCGTCGAGTGGATGCAATTGTTATGATTGATGGTAATGTGGCAACCGATAAAGCGGCTGGATTGTTTAATACGCAAGACGACAATATCATGCAATTTTCTGATATCTACTTAGCCACCAAAGGATTTGTTCCTCTTTTTCCTGAAGCGACTTTGTGGGTAGGTAAGCACTCTTTACCGTATAATGAAATTCAAATGCTTGATTGGAAAACCCAAAAATCGCCAGCTGGTGGGGGTGTCGGTATTGAAAATTTGGAAATTGGCGTAGGAAAGCTAGATTTAGCATTGTTACGTGCTGATGTGAATGTTAAGGTCAATAAAAAAACAGCGGGAACAGATATAGCTAAAGTAAGGCGTGAAGAAGTTGATATCAATGAAATTGAAGTGCGTTACCGAGATATCCCATTATGGCAAGATGCATTGTTTGCTGTTAATGCCCGATACTCAGCGCCGAACAAATCAAAACTGCAAGATGATGTCACTGTTAAAAATGCTTGGTTAGGTAGTGTTGTTCTACGTCAAAATAACTTTTTTGGTGGTTTTAATCAGCTAACGCTACAGACTGCAACCAATTCAGTCGCTTCACATTTGGGCAATATCAATACCAATAATCCAGAATTTGCCGCTAATGCTGATAATGATTATATAGGTAAACACACAGGAGGTAAGGCTTATCGATTAGTTTCTGAAGGTGAAGCGTATTTTTCTGATAATATTATCGTGGCGCATGCATTAGCTTTAACAACAGGTAAAGATGTTTATTCTTATGATTTAAACTTACCTCATACAGATTTTACCAGTTTTAAATCAGCAGTAAGACCTGCTTATATTTGGGATCAATACAATCAAAGTGGTATTGAAATTGGTTACTTTAAACAAAAAAATAAAGTTAATGGTCGAACTTATAAAGAAGAAGGCTACAAAACAACCCTGTATCATTCATTTAAAGTAGGTGAAAGTATTTTATCCTCTCGTCCCGATATTCGTTTCTATCTATCGTATATTGAGTCATTAAATAATGATATTAGTAAATTTGAATTTAATGGTAAAAAACATCAAATTAGTTTTGGGGTGCAAACTGAAGTGTGGTTTTAATTTAAGTGATGAAATAGAGACCTAAATTCGTGATAATAGGTCTCTATTTTTTCGACGTTTAAATTTTTTTAAAAGCCCTTATCATTTGTTTCTGGACACCAAAATAACCTATCATTATTAGCTGCTCAAGCTATTTTTTTGATACTTTGACTGAGTGATCGCCAACATTTTTTTTCACTATCGGCAACTTGGTGTAATAACTCAGATACCTCATTAAATCCAGTTTCGTTCAAATTTCGGCATAATTTTACCGTACGGCTAGCAAATTTACGCCACGCATCGCCAATATTAGTCATATTATCGGCAGCCTCAATCAATAATGGTTTGTGATTTGATGAGAAATGATCTGCTGCCTCTTGAAGAAATGAAGCATACATATAACGAAAACCAGCTCCACCTGTTCCGATTTCCTCCTGCATTCTAACAATATGACCTAGATAAAGTTTTTTATATTGATCACTTTTCATCGAATTTTTTAGTTTTTGGATTCGTTTAGCTAAAAGATGAATACCTTTAATACCAATAAAAGGTAAAGGGGCTTGCATTTGGCGCGCATTTTTAAGGATTGCACTGCGAATCACTTGAGATAGATTTACATGGTGATCCTGTTTTTGGGTATCTTCTAATGTATACATTAATCCTTTTCCTGCCAATGCACCTTTAGCAAAACGAGCCCGTTCCAAGTCTGATGCTGAGCATTGAACTGGTAATTCCATAACCGGATCACTAATCAAATAATGTTCTGCTTCTTTCCCATAGACAAGAATATTATGCGCATTGAAATGAAAGCGCAAAGCATCGGGAATGTAAGGTAACCAAAAAACAGAAGTTTGTAGTCCAACTAATTGATTGTTGTCTAATGCTTGATCCAATTTTTGCATGCCTTGTGTTGCGGAGACAAATTTTTGCATGTTCAGTTTAATGCCTAATCGTTTGCAAGAATTACGAATAATTGTTTTTGGTGGCATACGATAAGCGATGAGTGGCATACCCGAAAGTTTTATAATCGGTAAATAGGCAAATGTAAGTGCAGAAGATAAACCAAAGAGCATGGGTTCACTGTAATCAAAACCGTGGTGCTTGAGTAGCGTCGACATAACACCGCTTTCACAGTGTGCGGTGTGCTGATGTTGAAAATGATGAATTGTCATTATGTTGCCTGATTATTATGATTATACAAAGTCTAATAAGTTTATTTAAATGGATAATTGTTTTGCGTTCGATTGTCTTCAGTCGGAAGTTGTTTTAGCTGTTCAATGGATAAATTAAAGACTTGTGCATAACGATTTAATTTTTTATCTGATAATTTCTTGAAAACCTGAGGTTTGAAGTGCCGTTTGATTTGCCAACGAAAAAAACCACTTGTTTGAGCAAGGCTAGTGATATCATGACGATATAAAAACATATAGTAAAAGAGTGATGAGCGTTGTTCATTCTTCACTGCATGAAAAGCCAACTGAGTTTGTTCTGCTAATGCATCTACAGCTTGTAATGTTACAAACTCTTCATCTTCCCAACCGCTAGTAGTTGCTTTTGTATAACTTCCATTTTTAACAGCATAAACCACTTTGGCATGACCGCCATAAGTTTTACTCTTATCTTGTGGAATTTGGTTAATATCCATAAATTCTAATTCTCTTGGTTAGCATCAATGACTTCAAGTAACATAAAACACGATGAGAATCGCCCACTTTCTGGGATATAGCATAATATTTTTTGCCCATGCTTGAGTGAATGCGTCCGCAAAAATTCCTCAAGTATAATATAGATAGAAGCTGAACCTGTGTTACCTTTTGAAGTAAGATTGGTAAACCATTTTTCATAAGGAATTTCAAAATCAATATTTATCAATCCTTGATAGAGTTTTTCACGAAAATAATGAGAAGAGTAATGAGGTAAAAAATAATCGATATCATTTTTTTTCAAATCATGTTTTTTAATTGAGTTAGCAAGCATCTTTTCAACGGTATACTTAACAATATTTTCATTTAGCATTTTTACATTCTGTTTAACACTTAACAAACTTTGATTTTGTTGATCAAGTTGAGTAAATTGCTTCCAACCTATGAACTGATCCTGATAGTAGTCACCGCCTGCATACATGCATGCTGGCATCTCATTTGCGTAGGATAAAATATCAATCCAGTGAATTTTTAATGATAAATGATGACTATTTGGCTTACTACTCAATAGCATTGCACCAGCTCCATCAGATAGCATCCAACGTAAAAAATCTTTTTCAAAGGCCAGTTCAGGTTGTGTAGACAACGCTTTCACTTTTTGTTCTATTTCTGCTTCAAAGTTCTCACTTCTCATTACAGCAGATGCAGTTTCAGATGCACAACTAACGGCGGTACAATGATCACCAACTTTTACAGCATTAAACGTGTGTTTCAGTGCTGACATACCTGCAACACAAACACCTGAGCTGCTGTGAACTTCGCAAGGATGAGTTTCATTGAGTTCGCCATGAACCATGACTCCATGACCAGGCATAATCTGATCTGGATAAGAAGTACCACAGGCTAAAAAAGTCATTTCATTTATACCAAATTGATGGTTATCTTTGAACAATAACTTTATGGCTTGTGCTGCTAAATTGGCATTGCTATGTGTTGCCTGACGAGTATGCGGGTCAATCGCATAGTATCGCGTTTTTATCCCATTACTTTTTAAAATAATTGCTCTTGCTCTGGACGGTTTGTGACCAACTTGTCCAAGGACATTTTCCATTGATGAATTATCAACAGGATTATTCGGTAAAAATGCGGCAATTTTATTAATATAAACATTATGTGTTTTCATTGTCTTACTCTTATATTTTATTCGCCTGAAGGCCAACTAAATAAATGTTTTTGTTTACTGATTTTGTTTTTTAACCATGGGGATAGTAATGTTTTGATCAGTGCACTAATTGGCACAACGGTTAAAATGATTACTACCAAGAAAATAATATAAAAATAAAGTAAACCTTGACGAAGTGGTCGAGCGATTTTACCTGCTTTAATGATCAGTTTGCCCCATAAATAGAAGCTGCGATAACCAAATTTTTCACTAAGAATCAAACGTTCATTGACTTTCACTGCCCCCATGTTTTTTAACATTGGCTCAGTGATTTTGGGTTGTGTTAGCAATACGGTTTTAATTTTTTCACCATATTTAGCACAATCATTAATGTCCTCATCAGATATGCCCGCTTTCGGTAGCCAACGTACGGGCTGTTTTTTCCCCGTAAACATCCAAAGCGGTGTAGCAATAAAACTTGCAGGCCCGCCACAGCTATCTATGCGAACAACATTGTCAACTAAATTAGCATTTGCTTCTTTTAAGTATTTCTTCACGGTTTCTTGTGCCATTAACCACATGTTGCGACATCCAATTAACGTGACAACAGGGGTATCGGCTAAGAGTTGTTGCGTGTTTTTATCTTGTAAAAATGCGGTGATAGGCTGAGAAGGGGATAAAAACCACACAGTATAAGCTATAATGATTAAATCATATTTTTGCTGTTTAAATTGTGGGGCAACAATGGGTGAAGGCATTAAATGAACCGTTTCTGGAAAAATATTAAAAAAGTGGTTAAAAGACCATGGAAAAGAATAGGCTTGTTGAGGTTCAATAGCAAGCGTTTCTAAATTAATATCTTCATGATTAGTTAAAGGTGATACGAAATGTCTAGTAAGTTGTGTTAATTGACCCGTTTGTGAATAATACACTAATAGAACGTTTTTTTTGTTACTCATTGTTATAATTGATTTATTAGATTTTATCGTTAATTGTTTACCTAACATGCATTTTGTTATAATAGCATAATATGTTAACATTCTGTTTATAAAAATTAAAATTATTTTAAAGAATTGTATGTTAAAGCTTCAAAATGTATCTCATCGCTATAAAAATGCTAATAATTATGCGGTGTGTGATGTTAATTTAGAAATTGAATCCGGCACATGCTTTGGATTATTAGGGCCTAATGGCGCCGGCAAAACAACATTGATATCATTAATGTCGGGTTTACTTTCATTACAATCCGGGCAAATTTATCTTAATAATCAGATCTTCTCTCAGTTATCACGTCAACAGTTGCAACGTATTTCTTTAATTCCACAAGAATATGCTTTTTATCCTCAATTGACGGTTTTCGAGAATTTACAATTTTTTGCTTCGTTGTATAAAATTAAAAATCCTAATTTTCTAATTTCATTGATGAAAAAAGTCGATATTTTAGATTATAAAAATAAGTTGTCAGCGAATTTGTCGGGTGGATTAAAACGTCGATTAAATTTTGCTATAGGGCTAATTAACTCGCCAACGCTAATTTTTATGGATGAAATTACGGTCGGGGTTGATCCTGCATCCCGCCAATTTATATTAGACAATGTGAAGCAATTAACTAAAGAAGGGGTAACTGTCATTTACACTTCTCATTATCTACACGAAATAGAAAGTTTATGTCAAAAAATTGCCATTATGGAGAGCGGTAAAATTTTGTATTGCCAATCCATTGATCAGATATTGACACAACATGCTCAACAACAATGTATTATCACGTTAGCGCAAAGTGTGCCTTCACATGTGCTTGACCAATTTAATGCCACTTTAATTCGACATACCCCAATGCAAATAGTTGTCATTGATTCATCGCCTGAGCAGATCACAACAATATTACAAGAATTTCAACAATACCAAATACAAAATATTCAGTATGGTCATGGTTCTTTAGAGTCATTTTATTTGGACTTCTTGAATAAGTCAGTATTGAGGCATGGAGGGCAAAGCAATGCTAGCTGCAATCGCTAAAGAATTTCGTCTGTTGAGTCGTGATTTACATGGTATAGCTGTTCTTTTTATTATGCCTATGTTGTTTATGTTCATTATGTCTGTGGCATTAAGCCAACGTGATGATTTCAATCAAAATACTAAAATAGCCTTAGTTGGTGAATCATCCAATTTATTGAACTCGCAGTTAATAGCGATTTTGGGCAATCAAGAAAATATGAATGTTGATTTTTTTGATATAGCTGATAAGGATAATGCAAAAGCTAAATTAATTGAGGGAAATTATGATTTTTTATTAATTAATCCCAATCAAAATACCGGAAATTTGAGTAATGAATCGCCTTTAGCATTATTAACCTTAGCGGGGATCGATCAACTAAGATTGATGAATTTACAAACAATTATCCAGAAAAGTTATTTACAGCTACGGCTTAAAGATATTTTTTCAACGCCAAACAATGATTCTTCTATAATGGATGAAAATGCAATCGAATTAAAACGGCAACAACAACTAGATAACTATTTGTCAGGAAAAATAATCACTGAAGAGTTTATCAATGTAGAAGGCACTAAAGTGGTTAAACCGAGTTCGGTACAACAAAGTGTTCCTGCTTGGTTAATTTTTGGTATGTTTTTTATCATGATTCCTTTATCAAATGTCATGACTTGTGAAAAACAAACGAACACTATTATTCGATTACGACTAGCAAAATCATCGGCATTTTCTTTACTTATCGCAAAATTGTTACCTTATTTTTTGATTAATCAATTACAGTTTATTGGCATGATTTTGTTAGGTATTTATATTTTACCTTTAATCAATATTACAGGATTTGTTTTAGAAGGCGCTTATTGGAACTATGCATTGTTATCGATAGCAATTAGTTTATCTGCTTTGGGATATGCACTGTTAGTTAGCGTTCTTGCAAAATCGGCAGAACATGCTGTGGTATTAGGTGGTGGAGGAAATATTATTATGGCAGCCTTAGGCGGTATTATGGTACCGAGTTATATGATGCCCGAAACCATGCAAATAATTTGTTTAATTTCGCCTATGTCTTGGGCTTTGAAAGGCTTTCATAATCTTTTGCTTGATCAGTATGATTTTGTACAAATATTACCACAATGGTTGTCGTTAATAGGTTTTGCGCTAATTTTTTTATTGCTAGCAGGAATTATTTACTATCGGCAATTAAATAATAAGCATTTATAAATTTTTAATTAAATAATAAAAACAAGAGGTTAAATTTGGATAATTTAATTTTTAAATTAAAACAGTTAATTATTACCGAATCTGAAAAAGAAGATATCTTAACTGCCGAGGAGTTAACAGATAATGAGCCGCTGTTTGGGCCTACCAGCCGATTAAATTTAGATTCTTTAGATGCATTACAAATTTGCGTAGCGTTAAAAGAGCAATTTGGCGTTCGTTTACAAGGTGACCGAGAAGTAAGAATACATATGGTCACGGTTTCGAAACTCAATAAATATGTACTTGAGCAAATAAAAAAATAATATTATGGACAATGTTTACATTAATGGTTTTTCAGCAGTGTGCGCACAAGGTGATAATTGCCATGAGATTATTAGTAATATTCTTTTTCATCCAAGAAAACCTAAATTGATTCCTTTAAATACAGCAAGTGAATCACTATCTGTTAATTATTTTCCAGCCTTTGATAAAAAACGGCTAAGTTTAACTGAGATCGTTGATCGTATAGTATTTCAAATTCTGCAAACTTTACAGGCGTGTCAGTGGCAAGAATCAGAATTGGAACAAATCCCAATTTTTTTAGCTTCCACTTCTTTTGCAATGTCTTCGCATGAAATTACTTTTTTTAATAAGGAATTATTAGAATTAACAGAAGCATGTTATCACCAACCTTTTTCTTTAAATGAAATAGCAGAACAACTTAAATTAAAATGGAAAAATCTTGATGTGATCAATGTTGCGACGTCTTGTACTTCAAGTTCTAATGCATTACTTTATGCAAAAAATTACATTTCCCAAGGCATAATTGAACGGGCAATCATTGTGGGATTTGAATCATTTAATTCTATCACTTTAGAAGGATTTAATGCTTTAGGATTACTAACAAATAATTATCAACCACCATTTTTAAGTGTTAGCCAAGGACTTATTTTAGGGGAGGGGATTGGTTGTATTGCATTAAGCAATCAACCACGATTAGCAAACAATAATCAATTTATCTTAAAAGGCGGTAAAACGATATGTGATACCTCTAATATTACCACAACGGATCCTAAAAATGTTAGCGCACTCATTAAAGACACGTTAACGCAATTCGATATGACTGAAACCGATATTGTTGCCATTAAAACTCATGCGACAGGTAGTCCAATGAATGATAAAGTTGAAATTGATAGCTTAACAAATGCTTTTACAGAGCGAAAACCGTTGATATTTTTTAAACCTTATCTTGGTCATACATTAGGGGCATCTGGTGTACTTGAGATGATAATATTATTGTTGATATTCGAATCAAAACAGACGCCTAGTTATCCAAATTATCACATGGCGCAATCTGAACCTATTTATACAAATGGTTTTACAGACATTTCAAAACCTTATCCTCAAGGTTATTATTTATTAAATTGTATTGGATTTGGCGGTAATAACGCTGTGTTATTGTTGGAGATAACAGAATAATGCAAAGTGTTTTTTTACTCAGTACATCACAGTTTATCGCAGAGAGCCATAGTGAAGAAAGTAAGTTAAAAAATTTGCTTAAACAGCAATTTAATATTAATAGTCGACGTACAAGTCGTTTAGCGTTGTTATCATTGTTAGGTGCGCTTTCCATAGAAAAGATTAATGCTCATTGTGGCGTGTATGTGACCTCAATTTTTAGTTCACCCAGTAATATGTATGAACTGGAGATGGATATTTTTCAACGTAAAACACCACGACCATTTAATTTTATTAATAGCATAAATAATGCGATTTCTTTTTATGTTGCTGATGCATTGAAAGTGAATGGACCCAATATTTTTATTTCGACAGATATTTGTAATTGGTCACAGATTTTACTCCCAGCCATAACGGATTTACAACAAGGTGTGGTTGATCAGGCATTGGTGGGGTGGTGTTATGAATCACGTCGTTATGATGAATATTCTAAAGAAGGCAGTTTTTGGTTATTGTTGACTCGGCATCCTGATACTTCAGCTTTAGCCAGTTTAACCATTGCCAACAAACCTTGCCAGGGTGATGTCAGCAATCAACCAATAATGACCCATGCGAATTATTTTTATGATTATGTTTTAAAAACGTTTGATTTAAATAGCCAACTAAATTGCGATGTAATTTCGGTTGATCTGATATTAAATAAATTATTATTAATAAAAAAATTACCTTTACATAAACATTGATTGTTCAATACGATTATTTAATCGTGGCTTAACATTTTTCTTTATTGTTAAGCCGCTAATATTGAAACGCTTTATTGAATGTTTATTTCTACCTTAGCCTATAGAATTGACAGAATAACGTTTAGTTAATGTTGGGGTAAAAATATTAATTAAGTTATTTGAGGGAGCCTCTCCTTTAGCGAGGGATAAGGCAAGCTCAGCTGCTTGTTCTGCCATTGCTTGTAAAGGATACCGAACCGTTGTCAGTTTAGGATGTAAATAATTAGCCATTAATAAATCATCAAACCCAATAACAGAAATATCAGCTGGGATTTTTAAATCATTATCATACAGGACTGACATGGCACCCGCAGCCATAGAATCATTATAACAGGCTATAGCGGTGATGTTTCGATTCCTTTCTAATAAGGATTTCATGGCTTCTTCTCCACCTATTTCATCAGGCGAAGAGTAGGTAATTAGATTCTGTTCTATCTCGATATTAAATTCACTCAACGCATCTTTATAACCATTTAGTCGATCTGAAGCGTCTGAAATTTCGTGATTCGAACATAAATAACCTATTTTCGTATGTCCATTTTGAATTAAATGTTTGACCGCGATATACGAGCCATAACGGTCATCAAGTGCAATACAACGTGCTTCAAACCCTTTCACTATACGATTGATGATAACCATGCCTGGCACTTGTTGCATCAATTTTATGAGTGTTTCATCGGAAAGTATTTTGGCATGAACAACTAATGATTTACAGCGGTGCTCAATAAGCTGAGTAATGGCATTGTATTCTTGTTTTTCTTTATGGTATCCATTGCCAATTAGCAAAAAATGACCAGTTCGATAAGCTACTTTTTCAACCGTGCTAACCATCGCCCCAAAAAAAGGGTCGGACACATCTGCGACCACAATGCCAATTGTATTAGAGTGTTGTTGAGATAATGCGCGAGCGTTAGCATCTGGATAATAGTTTAATGTCTCCATGGCTTTTTTTACGACTTCACGTGTATTTTTACTTACATTATTTGCATTATTTATAACTCGGGATACTGTTGCAACTGAAACTTCAGCTAAATATGCAACATCTTTTATTGTCGCCATAAAAAAACCTTTTATTAAATTACTATCGCTAAAATAATTACTCAAACTAAATTTATTTCATGTAAATTTTTATAATTTAAGATTGCCAATATAGAGCTATGTAGACTACCAACGAAATAAAAATGAAAAGTATTTGTAAAGCGGGAAGTAATCTGTACTAAAATATCTTTTACTTTACTTACATCTTAAAACTTCTTTTAGTTGATCCAGTTTGTTTCTCTTAATAATTGACTATAACTATTTATTATTCCTAACTAATTATAATAAAGGAAAAAAAACTATTTGCCAATAATTCGATTAAATTCTGATCATGCAAACTTAATTTAATACAAAGGGAAAATTGCATTATGGTCTTTTTCCCCCTTGTTATTTTCAAAAAAATATTAATTTTTTGTAAATTTATTGTGTGCTTTGTAAGTCAAAAGTTTTTATTGAGCTACCACTCTAATTAACATTGCTGTTGTAGGATCTAAAACGGGTAAAGGTAGTCCAATTTGCATTAACCAGTCGCCTGATAATGTCGTTTTGTTGACCATCCAATAAGGTAGAGCTTTCATTACATGTCCATTTATTTTCGGATCAATATTATCAGGTAGATCAAGTATTTCAATCAAATATTGTTTTTCGGGCTGTAGACCTGTCAAGCGTAAGTTACCACTTAAAGCATAAGTTGGTAAGGTTAATTGGGCAATGATAAACGCAGCATCATTTTTATCTTGGCTTACTACTCCATAACTTTGCATTGCATTGCTGTCATCAACATCCAATCGATAATTGTTACCACTATGCAATAAATTTCGTAATTGTTTATGTAGTCCAATATAATGTGCAAATGCATGCTGTTCAACTTCTGATTCTTTTACGGGATCAAGTTCAACGCCCATATGACCAAATAAAGCAGTTAATCCCCTAAGATTCATGTTCAGTTCACGATAAGTTGTATGACACAAAGCGCCACCAATATGTGCGCCCATGACTTCTGGCGGGAAGAAATAACTCATTCCGCGTTGAATGATTTGTCTGTCTAATGCATCGTTAGAATCTGAAGTCCAGAATCGTTGTGTTCGTTTTAATATTTCATAATCTATCCGTCCACCCCCTGATGAACATGATTCGATTTCTACGTTCGGAAATTTTTCTCGTAAAATATCGAGTAAACGATACAATGCTTTTGTTTGTCCAACAATAGCTGGATTGCCATTGTGACCCGCTTGAACAATTTCTCGATTCATATCCCATTTGATATAATCAATATCATAACTACCTAGTAACCATATTAATCTTTCAAGTAAATAATCAAAAACAGCAGGATTTTGCAAATCTAATAAATATTGATGACGTCCTTCAGGTTGTTGATAACCCGATAACTCAAGTAGCCAATCAGGGTGTGCTCGATATAAATCCGAGTTTTTGTTGATCATTTCAGGCTCAACCCAAATACCAAATTCCATGCCCAAATTTTTCACGTGCTCGATAACCGGTTCAAGTCCATTGGGGTATTTTCGTTCATCAAGGTACCAATCACCTAAACCTTGGTAATCGTCATCACGCTTGCCAAACCAACCGTCGTCGATAATAAAGCGCTCAACGCCCATTTGTGCCGCTTTACTTGCCATTTTCATAATGTAATCTGGATTATGGTCAAAAAAGATACCTTCCCAAGTATTAAGATGAACAGGACGTGCTTTGTTTTGTGGAAAGGTGATAATATTGTTACGCAGAAATTGATGAAAGTGGTGACTCATTTTATTTAAACCTTCATCACTGTAAGTGGCATATAACCAGGGTGTTGTAAGGGTTTCACCTTGGGCGAGTGATATTTCACCCGCGCAATATAATGCTTCGGCTTGAATAAAGCGTTTACCATTACTTTTAACCGCAACTTGAATACGATGATTTCCACTCCAACCTAAATGAATTCCCCACACTTCGCCTGTTTGTTCTTTAAACCCTGTGGTACCAACAATCATACCAGGAAAATATTCATGTGAAGTTCTTCCTCGGCGATTTTCTTGTAAATAGCTACAATGTTCAATTTTTATTCTGTGAGGAAAAAATTCTTTAATCCAGCGTCCACTAAAAGCCATTAATTCTTGTGCACGTTCAGGAATAGGAAGCGTTATTGATAATCGATTGACTGAATAAGGTTCTTCACCTAAATTGGTCAGGCTATTTTGACATTGTAATACCCCACAATCATCCAAAATAAACTGACTGGTTAAACGTAATTTTGCAATACTGTCTTCACTGATAATTGTTATTTGATTGTCTGAATTTTTTACATCTTTAGTAACAAATACGGGAGACCAATCTTTTCCATTCCTGTGTCCTTCTAATCCTGGCGTACTAAAATTACCTAATCCTTCTTCTGGACAGAGAGTAAAAGGGACGTGAACATCAATGCGTGAATTTGGCACTGCCGGAATAAATAAATCATAATTATCAATGTGATCATCATGTAATCGTTTACCAAAATAACATAATTCTGCATAGGGTTTTGTTCGAATAAGAATATCTAAATTTTTATTGCTAAGACGGCAGTTCATAATATCTCCCATTGTTAATTGCTTTGCTAAATATAAATTAGCGATTATTCTCTTTTATTTAAATAATAAATTTTTTAATCTGTGATTAAGATCGCATAAAAATGTAATCGTTTTCAATTGATGAGGCGAATTAAGTATTGGATAATTAAGAAACATAAAATGTAAAATGATTATGCGAAATATCCAATTTTTATGTTATTATGTAATTATTTATGGATGATTAGTTGAAATTTTATGAAGAAACAAAATATTTTTACCTTAATTTCTCTTATTGCAGTTGCTTTTAGTGCAAATGCTGTTGATAAATATGTTATTGATGAGGTTGATGTTTACTTACGTCGTGGTCCTAGCCAACAACATGCTTTCACAAATACGATCAAAAGTGGTTCAAAAGTCAATGCGCTTGAAAGAAGTGCGGATGGTAAATACACTAAGCTGCTGCTGAAAAGTGGCAATGTGGCATGGATCGAAACCAATAAATTAAGCGATACACCAAGCCTTAAAGAGCGTATTCCTTATCTGGAAGCTAAAATAGCCGAATACAAAGATAAAGTTGATAATGCGGATAAATATCAACAGAAATTAGTGACCGACTATGTGCAACAATTACGAACCTCAGAAGAATTAGTTCAGAACTTGAAAAATAAAAATATCGAATTGGAAAAACAAGTAAAAGAACAAGCAGCAATGTTAGACTCAATGTTAAATCAAGTAGATGATAAGCGACGTGACTTAATTGTGACTTGGTTTACTTATGGTGGTCTTGTTGCAGGTGGTGGACTTATCTTAGGTCTTATTTTACCTATTATTATGCCTCGCCGAAGTAAAAAAGACCGTTGGATGCGTTAGATGAGTGAAGTCTATCTTGTTGGTGGAGCAGTTCGGGATAGATTATTAGGTCTGCCAGTTTTCGATCGAGATTGGGTTGTCGTTGGCGCAACCCCCGAAGAACTTATTTCGTTAGGTTTTGAGCAAGTCGGTCGAGACTTTCCGGTATTTTTACATCCAAAAACGAAAGAAGAATATGCTTTAGCGCGTACTGAACGTAAATCAGGAAAAGGGTATTGTGGCTTTATTTGTGATTTCAGTAAAGAAATTACCTTAGAACAAGATTTAATTCGTCGGGATCTCACCATCAATGCTATTGCCATGGATGAGCAGGGGAATATTGTCGATCCTTACCATGGCGTAGATGATATTAATCAAAGATTGTTGCGTCATGTTTCAAGTGCTTTTCGCGAAGATCCCTTACGAGTTTTACGCGTAGCCCGTTTTGCTGCTCGGTATCATCATTTAGGATTTACAATCGCTCAAGAAACAATGGATCTTATGAAAGAGATGATATCCATAGGCGAAATAAGCTATCTCACTCCTGAAAGAGTGTGGAAAGAAACGGAAAAAGCATTAGCCAGCGAAAATCCACAAATTTATTTCCAAGTCCTTGAGCAATGCGGAGCACTTCAAATTTTATTTCCTGAATTAGTGTTAACGACCAATATAATCTATGCTTTAAAAAAATCAGTAAATCTTACCCATGAGTTAACTGTGCGTTTTGGCGTTTTATGTGGTGATTTAATCAGTAAAGATTCCGTTGAACGTTTATGTAAACAGATAAAAGCACCAACTTCATTTTCTAAAATTGCCAAAATAGTTCAACAATACAGAAAGGTTGTTAGTCATATAACAGTGCAAAGCGCTTCACAAATTTTAGAATTATTAAATGGTATTGATGTTTGGCGTCATCCTCATCATTTAAAGCAATTGATTATTGCCAGTGAAGCTTTCAATGAAAGCGCAACTTATCCGCAAGCTCAATATCTTGAACATGCTTATAATTTAGCCTATAGTGTGAATGTGCAAGAAATTATTGCTCAAGGGTTTACTGGACAATCCATTAATCTTGAGTTGCAAAAAAGGCGAATTGAAGTGATATTAAACTGGATTCGCTTGCAACTTAATCAATCATAACTTTTTTTTAAAATATCTAAAAAAAAGGGTTGACGATTTGCCTCAACACAAGCATAATGCGCCTCGCAGTGTTGGTTATGACGTTGCGAATGAAATGGC
>CALYQY010000022.1 GCA_945291235.1 uncultured Gilliamella sp. | reverse complement strand
AAGCTAATCGCTGTTTGAATCCTAAGGGGAGTGATTCTGGTGTTTTGTCTAAAATCGGCTCAAAATTAAATGCGGTTATCATTTCATTCATGCGCAGTGTTTGTTCACTGCCCATTAAGCCGTAGATGCCTGAAAAGAAGCTTAAATTTTGGCGTACAGTTAATCTGTCATATAAAGAAAAACGTTGTGCCATATAGCCAATGCGTTCACGTACTTTAGTTGCACTTTTTTTGAGATCAAATCCCAATACTAACGCTTGCCCATCACTAATCGGTAATAAACCACACATCATTTTAAATGTTGTCGATTTACCTGCGCCATTGGGCCCTAATAAACCAAATATTTCACCACGCTTTATGGCAAAATTAACATGATCCGTTGCAATAAAATGACCAAAAGTTCGGGTAAGATCTTTTGCTTCTATGACAATATCGTTTGGCAGACCGGCAACCTGCGGCATAATTTTAGTTAATATTGATTCTTTTTGAGTTATTCCGCCTAATCGGTCAATAAACGCATCTTCAAACCGTCCTAAGGTAGGTTGATAAGTGATGTTAGTTGTCCCAAGTTTTGCTATGACTTGTTCAATGGCGTGATTCGGCTTGAGTATTAAGCGAATACGATCACCTTCAATCACGCCGTCACTGACTTCAGGGAGTTTTAAGGCCGTTTGTAATAACCGACGATGTGAAATTGGCGAAGCGAGCAGGTAAACCCGATCTTTGACACGTTCAGTTAAACATGAGGGTTGACCTTGAAAGAGTAATTCACCTTGATTCATCAGTAAAATTGTTTCACATTGCTCGGCTTCATCAAGATAAGAGGTGCTCCAGATAATTAACATCCCTTCTTTGGCTAGTTGATGAACCATGTGCCAAAGTTCTTGGCGTGAAATAGGATCCACGCCAACACCAGGCTCATCAAGTAATAATATTTGTGGATCGCCAAGCAAAGTACATGCTAACCCCAATTTTTGCTTCATTCCCCCCGATAACTTGCCCGCCAAACGTTGGGTAAATTTAGTTAAATCGGTGAATTTTAGGAGTTTGGCAAAAATTTGTTGACGTTCTTCTTGTTTGATATGTCGCAGATCAGCAAATAAATTAAGGTTTTCAATAACCGTCAAATCCTCGTAAAGACCAAACTTTTGAGGCATATAGCCTAAAATTGCGCGCAATTGATCCCGATCTTCAGTCGGATTATATTGCGCAACATTAATTTGACCTGCACTTGGCGAAAGCAAGCCTGCCAGCATACGCAATAGTGTTGTTTTCCCTGCACCGTCAGGGCCAACCAATCCTGTCACACCCTGTGCAAAAATTGTTGTCGATAAAGGTTTTAGTGCGACAGTGACTTGCTGATTTTTTTGCTTAAACACTTTGGTCACATGAGTGAGTTTGATTTGCTGGCGATTTTGTTTAGTCATAGCGATTATTCTGCAAATTTAATCGTTACCGGCATGCCTTGGCGCAACATATCATCCGCTTGACCGTCACCAGTTTGACGTATTTGAATACGTAAGCGGTAAACTAAATCTGTACGTAATACAGGGGTTTCGACGGTTTTAGGTGTAAATTCGGCCGTAGGCGATACAAAACCAATCTGTCCAATATAAGGTTTATCTGGCTGTGAATCGGTATAAATATAGACAGTTCTACCCGGAATGGCTTGATGTAAATTGACCTCGTCAATATAAGCACGTATCCAGACAGGTCTATCTATAGATATAGCATAAATCGGGGTTCCTGCGGTTAACATTGTGCCTGATTCTACTGCTCGAGTTAAAATGGTGCCGTCGGTTGGTGCATAAAGTTCGGTATCCGATAAGTTAAGTTCCGCTTGGTCTAACTCGGCTTTAGCCGCTTGCACGGTGGCTTGTGCAGCTTCAATTTCTTCTTTTCGGTAACCATTAGTAAGTTGATCAAGTTTTTGCTTTGCTGTTTGTAAATTAGCGTTAGCTTGATTACGTAAGGTTAAACTGTTTTCAAGTTGATCTTTAGAAATGGATGATGATTTCATCAATTTGACCATGCGCTGATAGTTATTTTCAGCATAATCATTACTTGCTTGATACTGTAAAACTTGTGCTGCTGCTTGGGCAACTTCTTCTTTACGATATCCGGTTATCATTAAATCAAGTTGCGCCTGCTTTACCATCAGATTTGCTTTCGCTTTATTTAAAGCGATTTGATAAGGTTTTGCATCCAGTTTAGCTAATAGATCACCTTGTTTAATCGAATCTCCTTCTTCGTGATTTAATTGTATTAAGCGTCCTGATACACGAAAGCTACTGTTTACCGTTCGGATATCCACATTACCATATAAAATCAGCGATGAAGGACTTTTATACATGAACCAAATCGCCCAAATTACTGCAATAATGATTAATATTAATAGGGCGATAAGCCCTTTTTGTTTCATGGATATTCTCATTTAGTTTACTCGGCAAGATGCTTTAAAAGTTTAGTTAAAATTGTGCGTAACTGTTGACGTTCTTCTTGAGTAATAACTTGCCAAGCTTGAACCACTTTTTTTTCCATGGGTGGTAGTTCATGTTGAAAAAAATTGATGCCTTTTTTGGTTAAAATTAAACAATGTGAGCGGCGGTCATGCGGATCAGCTTGGCGGGCGACTAAGTCATTTCCCACCAGTGTATCAACAAAACGGGTAATTTGTACGCGAGTAAAATTGGTTAATTCGCTGATTTGCGATGGTTTTACCCCTTCAGGGTGAAAGGCGTTAATCACTAATAAAACCGCAAATAATTTATCATCTAATTCATAATGTCGGTAGGTTTGATTCAAATTTTCTAATAGTGCTTCGGTACTAAATTGCAATAAGCGACTTAAAAAAATCTCGTCATAGTTTGAAGAGAGTCCACGAGCTTTAAATTTTTCAATCAGTTTTTCAACGGTTGCTATCGGGATTGCCATCACATCACCTTATTTAGATAATTTCATTTGAAACTATATCAAATGAAATTACTTTTTACAACCATTAATTTAGTTAACTAGTTTTGTTGTTATCCGTCATCTGTATTAATTGACTATGATATTGGCGACGGTATTCGGTAGGGGTACGTTCAGTTTTTTTTCTGAAGATTCGACAAAAATAGTGACTATCTTTAAAACCTGAAGCCAAGGCAATATCTTTGATATTTAAATCATAGTCTCTAAGGCGAGTTTTTGCATATTCCAGACGTACATGGGTAAGATATTCATTCAAACCTATTTTACCTTCTCGCTGGAATAGGTGAGATAGATAATTGGGTGAAATATAGAACATTTTAGCGAGAAAATCTCGGGTAATATCGTCACGAAAATGGCTATCAATATATTGCCGAATTGCCTCAAATAAGCTAGCTGTTTTGGTTGAGGTTTCGACATCAACATTCAGTAAGTCGAAGGTATGACTTAATAAGCTTTGAATAAGATGATAAGCGGTAGGAGCACGCTCGCAAGGCTGATGCTGCCAAGTTAGTTCAGCTAGCGCTTGAATGATAAACGCCCCAATACGTGCTCCTCGCCTAGGTACATTAATTTGATCATAAGATGTCAGTGCTTGACCGTCCCACTGGTTGATAGTCATGCTAATTTGTTGTTTATCATACAGGATGCTTAATGTGGTGAAGGGGGTTGTATAAGCGGGCTTGCTCCAACTTTGTGCTGTGATATATAAAAGATCGCTAGGAAATAACGTTTTTTCAATAATGTTTCCCTGATAGTCTGCCCATTGTATGGATTGTTTTCCCTCTATCATGATTTCTATTCTGGGTAAACTGACTTGATCAGCAAGTAGTGGTGCTGATTGAGCATAATTAGCAAAATATATCTGATTCGTTTGTTGATGATTAAGGCATTTTGCTAACACTTCATTGATCGTTATCGCCATATCGCTATCTTCATAAAATAATATCGTAGATAAATCTAGTTATGTATCGTAACCATGATTATATACTGCCAAATAGTATTTTAAAGTATCAAGTAAATCGTTAATTTTATCAATAGGTTATTCTTAAAATGTTTTTAGTGTGATCTCACTCACATTTTCTTATCAAGCGTACAAATATCCAGTAAATCGCAGGATTGTCATCTAGGCTATCGGTTACAGATTACTTAGTATGGTACCAATACAGTGATTAATGATTTGAACATTCAGCAGGAGTTAACCATGGAATTATATTTAGATACCGCCGATATTGAAGCCATTAAACGTCTAGCCCCCATTTTACCGATTAAAGGCGTCACAACCAATCCAAGCATTGTGGCAAAATCCGGTCAATCACTCTTTACCTTATTATCGACACTGCATGATTTATTAGGCGCCGATAAATTACTGTTTGCACAGGTACTTTCAAGCGATGCATCATCCATGATAAAAGAGGCAGAACAACTCAGAAGAGTCGTACCCAATATTGTTACTAAGATTCCTGTTAATGCAGAAGGACTGAAAGCGATTAGAGCTTTAACACAACAAGGAATCCCTACTTTAGGCACTGCTGTTTATGGCGCAGGGCAGGGATTATTAGGTGCGCTAGCCGGGGCTAAATATATTGCGCCTTATGTCAATCGAATTGATGCCCAAGGCGGCAACAGTAAAGATACCGTGCAAGAATTACAAAAACTGTTAGCGTTACATTGTCCTCAAACCATGGTGTTGGCGGCAAGTTTTCGCACACCTAGGCAAGCATTAGATTGTCTGTTAGCCGGATGTCAATCTATTACCTTACCGGTGGATGTAGCTGAACTATTTATCTCCGATCCAGCTGTAGATGCTGCGATAGTAAAATTTGAACAAGATTGGCGTAATGCGTTTGGTTCACTGACTTATTAATTTAAACTGTCATCATCTGTTATCACATTCCGCCTAATTGGGTGGAGTGTGTTTGTCTGTGTTTCTGAGCAATAATTGAAAAGATAGCCTAAAAATTTAAGTTTTGTTGTATGATAGTTAAAAATGAAATATTAGGTTAGCCATAATGACAGGAAAAAAACAAACATCTATTGTTAACGCACTTTTAACGGTATTGAGAATTGAAAGGTTATCGCATAGTTTTATTCGAATTAACTTTAGTTGTGATAAACAGCTGACGGTTAATCCTTTATGGATTTGTCCTCATTTAAAATTATTGTTTGCTGATCCTTCAACGGGAACGATAATTTTTCCACAATTAGACGACAATAATAAAATTCTGATAAATGACAAGATTCGTCAATTGGCTCGAAGTTATAGTATTCGTCATTATGATGAAACGACACAGCAATTAACGATTGATTTTGCCATTCATCAAGAGGGATTAGCTTCGGTTTGGGCTCAGCAGGCTAAAGTCAATGATCAGATAGGTTTAGTCGGCACAGCGGCAAAACTTATGTTTAATCAGCAAAGTTTGGTGTTGATTGGTGATATAACAGCTGTGCCAGCTATTTGTTATACGCTTGAACACCTACCTAACAATGTTAATGTTCAAGCGTTTATCGAAGTTAATCACCCAACAGATATTATGGCTTTACCGAATAGTCCGAATGCTCATGTTAACTGGCTGATACAAGATGTTAATCAGCCAAATCAACTTGTTGAAACAATAAAAAAAGCGAATATTGTCCATAGTGATAATTTACTTATTTGGGGTGGAATGGTACGGGATTTAGCCCAGCAAATTCGACATACGCTTAAAGATAATTATCCTCATTTACCCCCCGATGCATTTCATATTATTAGTTATTGGCGACAAGGTTTTGCTGAAGGGGAGTTTAAACATCGTGAATAGTAACGTGTAATTAAGATGAACATTCTGGCTCATTTACATCTTGCCACTTTAGCTAATAGCTCCTTAATTGGCAATAGTGTGGCTGATTTTGTTAAAGGGGATCCTTATCTTGTTTATCCGCAAACGATAGCCGACGGTATCATGTTACATCGTAAAATTGATAGCATGGTCGACAGTTTGACTGAAGTGAAACAAGCCAAAACACGCTTTATCAAACCGCATCAACGTGTCGCACCGATTGCACTTGATATTGTATGGGATCATTTTTTATCTAAACATTGGACTGATTATGGCATGGGGCAATCAGTGTCTGAATTTGACCAATACACCAGACAACAAATTCAGCCCTTTATTCATCTCTATCCTGAACATTATCAGCATTTTATGCAGTCAATGTGGCAAGGCAAATGGTTAGAAAATTACGCAAATCTTGAATTTGTTGGAAAAGTGCTTAATGGTATGGCCACCCGACGACCAAAGCTATGGTTATTAAAAGAGACTATTTATGATATAAAGCAGCACTACAAAGAATTCGAAGCGCTGTTTTTTATTTTGTATCCTAAAATGTGTCGTTTAATAATAGCTGATCCTATTTAGTTATCATCACCGCTAGGACTACCTGTTATTAATGTAAAATTAGACTTAACAAATGTGAATTAATAACTTGGATGTGTCCTAAGCGGATTGCTAATTACCGTAGATACTAATTGGGTAATATAATTTTCCCGTTTTCAGTCGTGATTAAATCCTTTTGGTTTGGTGTTTGCGAAATAGGGACAAGCGTATTTTCGGTCAATTGTGGAGCAAAACCTATTTTACCACCTCTGGCTTTTGCACGAACAACTTGGCTTTCAGGTAAAGAGGCATGATTCGTTAAATGAAACCATAACCATTCCATGGCATCTTCCCCATAATAATCAATTGGTAAGAGCGAATTATCAAATGGATAAGTGCCATCCAAGTAGCTGGTGTTTTCAATCTCATAATAGCGCAGTTGCGAGGCGTTACCTTCTACTTGGCTATTTAATGCGACATAAGCACGTGCAGTATAATCAGGTAGCTGTTTAACGTTATGACGAGCATGAACGATAAGGGTTTTTGTGCCATGTAAATTTGCTGATGCACTCACTTGATTAATGCCAAATTTAACTCGAGGATGCGTTAATTTTTTATATAAACATATGGCGCCCTTAGCATTATAGTCAATGGCTTTTTTGTTATCTGAACCCGAAAAGAAATCGCTTCTTGGTGAATAGGCATCTTCATTATTAACCAGTGCTAAAGCCGTTGAATCATCCGTTAACCATATCGGTAAATGACCCGTTGCAAAAGACCATAGCTGTTGAAATGTCACTTCGTGTAAACTAGCAACTTTACCTTGATAATTTATCGGATTTTGTTGCGTACTTGCGACCGAGTAACTACACATTCTATCGGTGACATCAAAATGACCATAGGCACTGATATATTGATAAGGCAATCCAATTGTTTCTTTATAATAAAAATAAGGGAGTTGGATATCCATTGATGGCGTCCAACCATAGCTATGTAATTTTTCAAGTGCTTCTTCAGGGGTACCTTTTGTTAATAAGTTTTCTTTTTTTAGTGCATCACAACGGTTTTGCGAATAAAGGTATTTGTCGGCAAACGGAATAGTGATCGTTTTGTGCTTAGCTACAATTGCAGGTATAGCACAAGGAATATACAGGGACGCATAACTACTGTAATCAGCAATTGATTTATAATCGATTTTTTGAGGAACACTTTTATTATATTGAATGGAAACGGTGCTATTTTCAACATTGGGTTGAATTTGTGGATTAACCGCAACGATACCTTTAATGACATTGTCAGTATCAAGTTCACCTGCTTTTAATGCTGCACCGCCACCATCACTTGCACCATAAACTAAAACTATTGTGTTATCCTTATTAAAATGAAACTTAGAATCAGAAGGGAATTGTGTATTAAGGGCATAAAAAGCAAATTCAATGGATTTTAATACAAATTCGCCCCATCTTTCTTCAGAATTTAATCGTGAATGGAGTTGTTTTATTGCATAGCGATTTGGATATTTTTTAATAAATCTATCTCTATTGAAAATAGTGGGTTCGAATAATAAATTAGTAGATTGAGTATGCCCATTTATGGCATAACCACGCTTATGCTCAATATCATAAATACCATTGCCTAAACCTTTATCATTATAAACAACCGCACAATTGTGCCGAAGTCCCCATAAACCACGAATTTGCACATCTTTGGCATTATATAACCCGTCTGAATCCGTCGCAGGCACTGCAACAATACATGGTTTATTTTTATCAAAATCAAGCGGGATTTGCAGTAACATGCCCACCTTTTCTTGTTCTAATTTTAGTGTTGCTAAAATTTCAAATCCCGGAATTTTGCCATCAAAAAGGGGACTTAATTCCTGGCGTCTAAATCCAAATAAGGAGCCTTCACCATTATTGATATTGATAAAACGATTAAGTTTTGCTTGCCGTAGCTCTTGAATGGTTGGCTGAGTCGGATCACTGAAATGTGGGGTATAAATTGACGTGGATAAGGTAGTAAATCCTAAACCTGCCGTGACGAGGTCATCACTGTCACCATCGTAATAAACGGCTTCTTCGGTAAGTAGCCAGTCGGGAGCTGAGATTGAGTAATTTTGAGAAGAATCGGTCTGAATATCTTGTTGAGCGTGCAAGGAAATTGGAATAAGTGTGGAGCTAAAAATTAATAATGATAATAATGTTTTAACGTGAAAGTTGTGCAATTGCATTTCAAATATTCCTTTTTGATAGTCAGACTGTTAAATAGTTGCGTATCATTCATTGCAATCAAAAACATTAACAATCCTGTTAATGTTAGTTTTTGAATGACAAATTCATTATAAATTATTTTCTAATTTTTGGTATGATTTAGATTGGATAGGTTCCAAAATGCCGCGATAATTTTTTCGGATAATCGCCTTTTTTGGACACACATTCCTATGTCAAAAGGTTGCATTAAGTTGGTTGACCATTCAGTAATACGCTCTCTTATTCTTTCGGGACTGTTTTCCATCACAACTTTCGGTAATAGGGCAACACCACAACCTAATGCCACCATTGAGACAATGGCTTCATGTCCGGCAACGGTGGCGTAAATTTTAGGGCTGGTAATTTTTTGTTGCTTAAACCAAAGATCAATACGTTGTCGGCTTGGACCATGCTCAGGTAAAATGAAAGGGATATTATGCCAATCGGGCTTTTTTTGATGAAGTTTATCACTAAAGGTACTATTAAGTTTGGGTATTAACAAAACCATTTCAATTTCACCAAATTTTAAAAATTCAACACCAGCAGGCAATTGTTTCGGTTTGCCTGCGATAGCGAGATCCGCCTCGTTAGACTGGACTTTTTCAACGGCATCTGCCGCATCGCCAGTTGATAATTTGATTTCAATCAGTGGGTAATGTATACGAAACTGGTCTAAAATGTCGGGTAAATGGCTGTAAGCGGCTGTCACTGAACAAAAAAGTCTTAATTCACCAATGAGCTGTTGATTGGATAATTCTAACTCTTGTTTTAATTGCTGATGTTGACTAATAACTTGGAGTGCAAAACGTTTGACCTTTTCGCCAACTTGGGTGATTTGAACTTGCCGATTATCACGTATAAAAAGCGGATGACCAAAATAGTCTTCCATGCGTTGGATTTGCCGTGATAAAGTCGACGGGCTAACATGCATAGCATTAGCTGTCATACCAAAATGACACGTCTCACATAAATGTAAAAATAATTTCAAATCACGAATATTCATAGAAAGTTCCGTTTTGATAAAACTTTTGCGTAGTTCAGCGCTATTTTATACTGTAAATGTACAAATTGGCTAGGCATGTGAAGATATTATGCAGAGATAATTAAATAAGGGAAATCACAGTTAATACATTCATGGCAATGGATAGCGATACCTGTTAAAATGCTCGATTATTTTTGTACAGGTTAATGAACGTTAATTTTATGACAGAACAAGCTTATTTAGACGAAGTTAATGCTCGTCGCACTTTTGCTATCATTTCGCATCCCGATGCCGGTAAAACCACGATTACCGAAAAGGTTTTGTTATTCGGTCACGCAATTCAAACTGCCGGAACGGTAAAAGGGCGTGGAGCCAATGCGCAACATGCAAAATCTGACTGGATGGAGATGGAAAAACAACGTGGTATTTCTATCACAACTTCTGTGATGCAATTTCCATATAATGATTGTTTAGTCAATTTACTTGATACCCCTGGGCATGAAGACTTTTCGGAAGATACCTATCGCACATTGACAGCAGTGGATAGCTGTTTAATGGTCATTGATGCGGCTAAAGGGGTGGAAGATCGTACTCGTAAATTAATGGAAGTGACACGGTTACGTAATACCCCAATTTTAACTTTTATGAATAAGTTAGACCGTGATATTCGTGATCCAATGGAGCTACTTGACGAAGTTGAAAACGAGCTTAATATCCTATGTGCACCGATCACTTGGCCGATTGGTTGTGGTAAGTTATTTAAAGGCGTGTATCATCTGAAAAAAGATGAAACCTATCTTTATCAATCAGGTAAAGGTCATACTATTCAGGATGTACGTATTATTAAAGGGTTAAATAATCCGGAATTAGATACAGCGGTGGGCGAGGATTTAGCTCTGCAATTGCGGGAAGAGCTGGAACTGGTTCAAGGTGCATCAAATGAGTTTGATTTGGATGCTTTTTTATCTGGTGATTTAACCCCTGTCTTTTTTGGTACAGCGTTAGGTAATTTTGGTGTCGATCATATGCTTGATGGCTTAACTGCTTGGGCGCCAACACCACAACCTCGTCAAACGGATAAGCGAGAAGTGAAATCCTCAGAAGAAAAATTTAGTGGCTTTGTCTTTAAAATTCAAGCCAATATGGATCCAAAACATCGTGACCGAGTTGCTTTTATGCGTATCGTGTCAGGGAAGTATGAAAAGGGCATGAAGTTACGCCATGTGAGGATTGCCAAAGATGTGAATATTTCTGATGCCTTGACATTTATGGCAGGTGATCGTGAACATGTCGAAGAAGCTTATGCCGGTGATATTATTGGATTGCACAATCATGGTACGATTCAAATCGGTGATACGTTTACGCAGGGGGAAGATTTTAAATTTGTTGGTATCCCTAATTTTGCGCCTGAATTGTTCCGACGGATACGATTAAAAGATCCGCTTAAACAAAAACAGCTATTAAAAGGATTGGTGCAGTTGTCAGAAGAGGGGGCTGTACAGGTATTTAGACCCTTATCTAACAATGATTTGATTGTCGGAGCGGTTGGTGTTCTGCAATTTGATGTTGTGGTTGCGCGCTTAAAATCCGAATACAATGTAGAAGCCATTTATGAACCGGTGAACGTCACAACCGCCCGTTGGGTAGAATGTAGTGATGTGAAAAAATTGGAAGAATTTAAACGTAAATGTGAACAAAATTTAGCGCTGGATGGTGGCGATAATCTTTCTTACATTGCACCAAGTATGGTGAATTTGAATTTAACACAGGAACGTTATCCGGATGTTGACTTTAGAAAAACACGTGAGCATTAATGTAAACTTCATTTATCCGTTTTTGGTATAACCGATAATGCCAATTAAGAAGAGCTAGGTGACTAGCTCTTATTTAATCTTCTTCAACATCAAGCCCATTAATAGCAAAACCATCGAAAGAACTCCAGTTTGAAAATACTTCAGTCAAGGCATTAATCATGCCAAATAGCTCATCTTCTTTACCTTCAAAGCTAATTTCTGTGAAGTCCACTATATGATCAGTTGAATTAACATCAGAATTCTCATCATTTGACCCTTCTTCGATTTCATTATTCGTTTGGTCATAGGAGTAATATTTTTCGAATTCTTCACTGAGTATACCATTTTCAAGGGCAATAACGATTTTATGAAGATTTTCATCTCCCCATGATAACCATTTAGCACTGATATCATAAATCAGTTCATAATCAGTACGATAAACCATGATAATATATTTTAAGGAATAAGGTTCAATATACTGGATAATTTGCTTGCTTTGATTAATATCTTTTAACCAAAATGGGACTACAATCTCAATTTTTCCTCCCCAACTTTCACTCAATTTTTTTATCGCTTGCGCCCATTGTTGCCAAATCAGATCTTTATTTTGGTCATAATCACTTAATAAATAGGGTTCTATATCATATTGGATTCCAGCAAGACAAGGTTTATTTATACGTCGCTGACAGAATTGCTTAATTATCTGATTACGTTCAATCGCATTTTGTAAACCACTTTCAAGTATCATTTCTGCTGCTCCTTCAACAGCAATGATCTCAATACCATTTTGAAATGCGATGTCTAAGAGATTTATTAGCTGTTCTTCATATTCAATTTGCTGGTTTTCAATAAATAATTGTAAATAAATCTGATTGATCCCTTTTGATTTTATCTTTGTAATAAATTGGTTAGGTGAGTTATTCCATGTGGTTGCTTTCCAATTCCACATAGCAAGATTGCGGTTTTTTTCCGTATAAGTTAAGTTATTAACCAGTGTATTTGAATGTGTTGATTGTTCAATCTCCAGTTTTGGAAAATTTGAACTATCAGGTTGAGCGGATGTATCAAGTGATAAGGGTTGATTTTGATCAATCATAAATGGAACCGGATCACTCATTGCTACCTGCTCAATAATTTGCGTTGTATTTACCACGGCACTTAAAACCGAATCGCTATTAGGATTCGACAAATCATGTTGCAATGCCGTATCGTATTGGCTCGTTTCGGTGTTTTTAAGGTTGTTCAACATCGACACATTACCCGCAAAAGCCGCAGGCAGGACAGTAATTAGAATAAATAGTACATTGCTTGATAGTCGTTTAATGTTATTTATCAAATTTAACTCTCTCCATTTTTCCCCAAGATAATTTACCTTTTTTCAAACGGAAGAAACCTTTAAATTTCCAATATAAACAGATTTGTCGATAGCCAAAATTATCAATTAGCGAAATAAAAAGTAGTGATACAAAATATCTGATTTTATCTAATCCTCTTAGCAAGAGGCCGTCAATGGCAATGGCAGTCGAGGTGATTAAAATATTGTAACTAATAACAAGTAAAAAATAGGATAAAATTAAATTACCATCGACCACATCAAAATAACAAAAAAGGGGTAATAATACATAACCTAATAATTCAGCAATCGGCCCTAAAATATCGGTTAAAATCGAAAAAGGTAAAAGAATAAAACTTAATCTTTTATATTTTAACTTAAAAGTAAACTCCCGAAAATGCAAATAAGTTTGCAATGCACCAATATGCCAACGTATTCGTTGATTCTTTAATACTTTCCATTTTTCGGGTACTTGAGTCCAGCATACCGCAGTTGGGACATATTCTATTTTATAATTGGCTTTGGTATCATAGATTAGTTTATGTAATTTTACCGTAAAGTCAAAATCTTCACCAACCGAGTCAGCCGAAAATCCACCAATTTTTATGGCTAAATCTCGACGGAACAAGCCAAATGCGCCTGATATAATCGGTAATATTTTAATATGATTCCAGGCCACTTTAGCCATTAAAAATGAACGCATATATTCCAATGCTTGTAATTGAACAATGTATTTTCTTGATAGTTTTATTTTTGTTACCACCCCTTTATTAATCAAACAACTGTTTGCAACTCGAACGGTTCCACCCACGGCAATAGTTTTAGGACTGTAAATAAAAGGAATAACCGCTTTAGTTAATGCATCGGGTTCTAAAATGGAATCAGCATCAATGAGACAAACGATAGGGGCTTGACTTAAATTGATTGCCGCATTATGTGCATCGGCTTTGCCTCCATTGACTTTATCTATCACGCGAAGACGGCTATCTTTTTGAGAGATATAAACCCCTCTTATTTTGGCATGAGATAGGTGATTTTGTTCCACATTATTTAAATGATGGGCGGTTTCTTGTAATCGAAAATGGTCATAAATTAATTGAAAAGTATTGTCGGTTGAGCCATCGTTAATCACAATAATATCAACATTAGGGTATTCCGTTGCGAGCATCGATTCAATACTATCGATAATGGTAACGCTTTCATTATAGGCAGGCATAATAATAGAGATAGCCGGTAAAATACCTTCATTCTTTTTAATATTCTGAATTTTTTTATCGTTATCTCGCGCTTTAATTAGGACATAAACAGAAATGATAAGTTGCAAAAAATAGATGAGCACTTGTAAAAGTCCGACAATCATTATGAGAATAACCAGCACTTCCATGCAAAGCTTGATTGCATAGTATAAATCATTGTTCATAAAGTTTACCCGTGTTTAATTTTGAAAATATTGTTGTTTTTATCGAGGATATGGACAAATCGCTTAGTCGTAAAATCAAAATATTCTGTTATCAATTCTTCAATACTACATATCTTTTCTTGATAGCAGAATTCATTAATAAAATTAAGTAGATAACAGCTGTGAATAATACCGGAAGAACTATTTTGTAAATCGATTAACGATTCATAAAACGCCCGCATATAATCGCGTCTATCTTCTTTGGCTAACATAGCGTAAGGCGTGATATAATTTATAGAAATTTGGGTTAAGATGTTAGAAAGATTATCAACAATTTTGCTAAATTGTTGATTTGCTAGTTCGGTTTCAAACTCTAAAAGCTTATAGGATGGAACTAATCGTAAAAAACAAAATAGACCATTTTGCGATATTGAATTAGACAATAAGATTATGAGTTCAGCAAGAGTCACGTTAGGATTACTGATCGCTAAACTCAGCGCTGCTGCAACAGCAACTTCTTGGTTATGGTTTTCACAAGCATGTTTCAACGCCGCAAAGGTTTGTGTGGAAGGGTAGTAAGACAACATGTTTGCGGCATCAATGCGTTCTTTCGTCGTTCCTTTTTTTAATAAAGTGCGCAATTTTTTTTGAAATACTTCATTTTCAAACAGCGGTAATACCGGTTCAAGCTCATTGAACTGTTTTTCAGCAAAAAAAGCGGCAATTAAGTCAACGGAATTTAATGCATATTTCGATATTTTGCTTGCATAAAAGGCGTTTACTTTACTTTTTTGTGCAATCAAATCGATTAATTTTAGTTTTAAATCATTAAATCTTTTCCGATGATATCTTCGGTCAAGATAAATTATTGACGTGATAAAAACAATTATCAGACCAGCAAAAATCATACTGACATTGTAAATATTCATATACCGTATTAAAATGTCCATTTTATACCACATCCTAATGTTTTCTTGTTGTACAAATTACGGTTGCGGTTGGTGTCTTTTCGACCTTCAGCAGTGTAGTTAAATTGAAGACTTAATCTGTCAGAAACATCATACGTTAGACCCACGAAATGTGCTTTCGCCTTGATTAATGAATGATTATAGCGGTTAGAACGATCTGATGTTTCTTGAGCATTTGAGTAACCGATAAATAGATGCAATTTTTCGATTGGTGTTGCGGTTAGCTTAATTAGAAAACCGTTGGTATGATTATTATCCTGATCATAAGTATTGTACCACTTACCGGCAATTGATAATCGGTCATTCAAGAAGTATTGCTCAATCCCTGGCGTAATACTTTTGATATTTCCGTCGTTGTAGTGGTCGAACTTTAAATCCAATGTGATATGAAGGGAATGAAAATATTTATTTGTTGATGATAATAATACATAGTCAGCACCACTTGCTAAAGTATAACGTGCAAAGAATTTTTTCGACGTCGCGGTAAAGCCTGATAAGTAGCCGTAAGCACGATCATTTAGCGTATGCCAAAATGTTGTACCAATTCTTTGATCATTCATATTAAAACGATGAGATTGAGCAACATGACCTGTAATCGTACTTGTTTTAGACAGTTTGTAAGATAGCGCAAACTCCATTTCGTTCCAGTCAGCATAAGATTTTGTTAAATGACTATGAGTACCAGCAACATTGAGTGTCCAGTAATGAATCGATTTTTTGATGTCAGTGATTGTTTTTTTTAATGTTAACAATTGGGTATCATTGGGTGATTGCGTTAAATAGTGATTGAGTAGTAATTCAGCTTCACTTGGATTATCAATATTTTGTGCTAACACAACGCTGACCAATCCGTATTGGGCATCGACATAATTGGGGGCTAAGACTAAAGCCTTGTGAAACGCTTGTTTTGCTTGATCTAAGTTTTTCAGTGCATAATAGTTAAATCCGAGTTGGACAAGTATGTCTGAATTAGTTGGTGATAGTACAAGCGCAGATTCTAATTTTTGCGCAGCGAGATTAAAATTTTGCATTTTTTTTGCTTCAATGCTTTCATTTAATAATTGTTCTGCTTTGATTGCGTTATTTCCATAAATTGGGTTTGCTAATATAGTAGAACTGTAGGCAAAAAAACTTAGCATTAAGACTAACTTATAAGACATAAAACCACCTTAATTCAATATATTTCAAAATCTATGTTTTTATTTTTATTTGTGTATGAATCAAAGCACTATTGAAATGATGTAAATTAATCAATGAGTTGTTCTGAATCAGCAAAAAATAGAAATCTTAGGTAATATCACAGGATGATGTAATTTTAATTACATGGTTTAGGTTATCCAAACGCGTGGATTATATAAAATACATATAACAAAGAATAGAAATATTTGGTGTAGTTTTGTTTAGTTTGATAGCTATTGTTTATTTATGTTTTTTTGCCCTTAATTGTTGAATTAAGACTATAATAGTTTTTTAAATGGGAAAATTATATGAATAAGATGAAAATTAAATTGATTATTTTTACTGCGTTAGGATTCATTATTTCCAACTCTTCTAGCGCAATTGATAATAAGCTTGTTCACCCTGTATTATTGGAAAAGGTACAACAAAGTGAACGAGATAAACGTCAATATGAAGTGATTGAGTTACCAAACAAAATGCAAGTGTTACTGGTGTCTGATCCCAATGCAGTCAAATCGCTTGGCTCACTAGCACTACCGGTTGGTTCATTGCAAGATCCAAAAGCACAGCAAGGCTTAGCGCATTATACTGAGCACATGGTACTTATGGGCTCAAAAAAGTATCCAAAACCAGCAAGTTTTTCTAAATTTTTAAGCCGTCACACTGGCAGTTATAATGCAAGTACTGCCGCACATCGTACCGCATTTTATTTTGAAGTTGAAAATAGTGCTTTTGATAAAGCATTGGATTATTTAGCTGATGCCATTGCCGAGCCTATCTTAGATCCTAAATTTGCCGATAAAGAACGCAATGCCGTTAATGCCGAATTGACTATGGCACGATCCAATGATGGTTTTAGAATTGAACAAGTTAATGCTGAAACCATTAATCCCGAACATCCTGCATCACAATTTTCAGGGGGTAACTTAGAAACATTAAGTGATAAGCCAGACAGTAAACTACAAGATGCCTTAGTCAATTTTCATCACGATTATTATTCTGCCAATATTATGGTCGGGGTCATTTACAGTAATCAATCGATAAATAAATTGGCAAAATTAGCCGAAGATACCTATGGAAAGATTCCCAATCGCCATACTATTGCGCCAAAAATTGATAAGCAGGCAATGACGTCGGATTCGTTAGGTAAACAAATTTATATGATTCCTGCACAACCTAAAAAGTTGTTGTTATTGCAATTTCCCATTGAAAACAATTTAGCTAAATTTGCCGATAAAAGTGATGAATATATCACTTATTTAATTAGTAACAGTAGCCAAAATACATTATCTGACCAACTTCAAAAACAAGGATTAATCGAAAGTATATCCTCCTCGATTTCACCAAATCGATATGGCAATAGTGGTATTTTTAGTATTAATGTCAGTTTAACCGATGCAGGGCTTAGCCAGAAAGATAAAGTTATTGGCGCCATTTTTAATTATTTGCAGTTAATTCAAAAAGAAGGTGTAACCGAAGCTTATTATGAGGAGTTTAAGAAAGTCTTAGATTTAGGATTTAAATATCAAGATATTGAACGGGATATGTCCTATGTTGAATGGTTATCGGATCAGATGTTGCTATATCCAATTCAAAATGTTCTTAATTCAGATTATATTGCAACGCATTTTGATAAGTCTGCAATTATCGCCCGACTAAAAAGTTTAACTGCCGATAATGCCCGAATATGGACGATTTCACCGAATCAAGCAACCAATAAAACCGCTTATTTTGTTGAAGCGCCTTACAAAATTGATAACATTACTAAAGAAGAAAAATTAAATTGGACAGCGTTAGGTAAAGATTTCTCATTTACCTTACCAGCGCTCAATCCTTATATCCCCGATGACTTTTCGATTGTAAAGCAAAGTGAAACTCCATTACCAGCCGTTGAGTTTAACAAACGGGGAAATCATATTCATTTAGCTAGTCAATATTTTAAACAAGATCCGAAAGCTGCCATAGTGGTTTCATTGCGCAATAACGAGGCATTTAAAGATGTAAAATCACAGGTCATTTTTTACTTACTTGACTATATTGTCAGTCGAAATTTAGCGCAGTTAGAATTTCAGGCTGGTGTCGCAGGTATGTCTTTATCATGTTCGGGTGATAATGGACTAATGATCACTGCAACAGGCTTTAATCAACATCTGCCAGATATGATAACCGCTGTCTTAAATAGCTATCGAAATGTTAATATTGATGAGCAAAGTTTAGCATTAGCGAAATCCTGGTATCTTCAAAAACTTGATGCCGCCGATCATGCTAATAGTTATTTATTATCGATGCAACCAGTTAAAGCTTTATCTTATATTCCTTACTTCGAACGCAGTGATAAACGCCGAATAACAGCAGATATCAGTGTGAATGATGTATTGGCTTATCGTGATAAGTTACTGTCGAAATCCATTCCTTATATGATCAGTTTAGGGAATATATCGAACGATAATTCACTCAAACTTTATCAGGAAATACAAAAAACGTTGGATGCGAATATCGAGTTTGAACCAAAACCAACGATAAAAATAACATCGACACAGACAGCAAAAATTACGCAACATGCAACTTCGAGCGACAATGCTTTAATGATTGGATATATTCCAGCGAATTATAGTGAAATCGAGGGACAAGTTTTAAGTTATACGCTGACCAAAATGATTGAACCTTCTTTTTATGAGCAGTTGCGCAGTAACGAGCAGCTTGGTTATGCCGTGTTTACCATTCCGTTTACCATAGGTGAATCGTCAGGATTAGGATTTTTAATTCAAAGTAATCAGTATGATCCTGATTATTTACTTAAACGCTATCAAGATTTTTATCCTAACATGTTAAGTAAATTGAAAGAATTATCCGATCAAGATGTTGAGCAATATAAAAAAGGCGTGCTCAATGAATTGACAATGCCGCCACAAACGCTAGAGGAAGAATTAAATCTTTATCTGTCAGATTATCGTTTATCACGCTTTAAATTTGATTCACGTGAGAAAAAAATCAATCAATTGAAAAAAATTACCCAACAAGATTTGATTAACTTTTATACCCATTCTGTTATGGAGCATAAAGGTTTAGTACTAGCGTCGCAGGTACTGGGTAAACCATTAGAAGGTTCCAAAGTACCACAAGCTATTAATGGTAATGAGTTGACGGATTTTGACAATGCTTCAAGTTTACAACATTCTTTGTTAAGTGAAATGACTAAATAATTTTGATGTTAATAAGGTTTGTTAAAACAGAATTTAGAATCACATAACTGAAATAAAAATAAGGTAATTTTCACCGAAATTACCTTATTTTTTATCTGAATTTTTAGTTAAATTGAATATTAATGGTAATAATCAATAGTATTATCTTCATTATGGTGGTCATTTGAACCCGGTATCGCTCGGGATCGTTCGATTGGCACGTAACTACCACTTGGCGTTTCAACTTGGCATTCACTTAAATAGATTGAGTATTTGGTGTTGGCATGCATACTTTCACCACGAAAATAGCAGTGAACCGCACTAAATAAGTGATTTCGACACAATATTGCAATAGCAAGCCAAACCACAAGAATAGCAATAGCCACCCATTTTAAACGCCGCCAAAGAAACGACCAAAATCCTTGTTTACGAAAACGGCAATAAACAAAAATGAGGATAATAACGGCAACAAATCCTAACGCTTCAAATAACCAAAATAGCCACATACCATTTTCTCCTGAATTAGCTATAATTTGTGACTATTTTATACTAAGTTACAACCATGATCCATTGCGAATGATACCCACAGCTATGCCTTCAATAGCAAAATTTTGTTGTTCAAGATCAACCAAAATCGGAGAAAATTCACTATTTTCGGCAATCAAATGTACATATCGACCTTGACGAGATAAGCGTTTAACTGTCACTTCATCTTCAATGCGTGCCACAATAACTTGTCCATTTTTGACATCCTGAGTTTTATGCACCGCCAGTAGATCGCCATCCAATATACCGATATCTTTCATTGACATTCCCTGTACACGTAATAAAAAATCGGCATTGGGTTTAAATAAATTGGGATCCACTTGATAATAACTTTCAATATGTTCTTGAGCAAGAATCGGTGAACCGGCTGCTACTTGACCAATAAGCGGTAGACCTTCCGCTTCATTTTTTTCATGATTTTCAAGTAACAGGCGGATACCTCTTGATGAGCCGGCAATCATTTCAATAGCGCCTTTTTTGGCTAAAGCTTTTAAATGCTCTTCTGCTGCATTAGCTGAACGAAAACCTAATATTTTAGCTATTTCTGCTCGTGTTGGTGGCATTCCGGTAGTCTGAATATTATCTTTGATTAAATCATAAATTTGTTGTTGGCGTTCAGTTAATGGTCTCATTCGATTTTCCTGTTTATTTATACAGATATATGTGATTATATACAGCTAAGTTAATAATGCCAACCCTTTCTTTCATTGATTTTTATTTTATTTCTGCTCAACAAGGTTTAATTGTGTTTATTAAGGTGAATGTTATCTGACTTTTGTTACAAAATAACGGAGGTTGAATTTTAACCTGTATATCAACAATAAATGATAATAGTTTAAATATATTCATAATGTTATAAAAAATGATTGTGCGTTTAATTTTGTATATTGGATTGGACTGTTTTACGATGTGTTTTCCTTGTTTTGTTTCAGAGATTAAGGTTATATAATGAAGGTCAGTAGTATGATATACTACGCAAAATTGTTTTTTTGATTGGAATTGTCTCATGCCTTATGTTGTTGCACTCAGTGGTGGAATTGCCAGTGGTAAAAGTACCATTGCACATCTATTTGCTGATTTAGGGGTTCCAATTATTGATGCTGATATTATTGCTCGCCAAATTGTAAAAAGTGGCACCTTAGCATTTTCTCAAATTGTAAAACATTTTAGTCAAGAAATTGTCTTACCTGACGGTGAATTGGATCGTCGTCAATTAAGAGAAATTATTTTTAATAATGACCATGAACGTCTTTGGTTGAACAGTTTATTACATCCGATTATACAGCAAGAAACCCAAGCTCAAATTGAAAAGCAAACTGCTGATTATGTCATTTGGGTGGTACCATTACTTGTTGAAAATAATTTACATCATTTTGCTGATCGCGTATTAATGATAGATATACCTGAATCATTGCAATTAGAACGTCTTATGAATCGTGATCATATTGTTGAGTCATTAGCCCGAAAAATGATATTTTCACAGGTTTGTTCTGGCAAACGTTTGTCGTATGCTGATGATATTATTATTAACAATGATGATTTAGATTCATTAAAACAGCAAGTTTGTAAATTACATCAACAATATTTAAAAAATTCAAAAATTAAGAATGGATAAGTATGAATAATATTATTTTTGAACATCCTTTAAATGAAAAAATGCGTACTTGGTTACGATTAGAATTTTTATTAAAACAAATTAATACGCATTGCCATTTGAATGAAAATAATGCGCTGCTCTTTTTCCATGCCTTATCTGAACTTCTTGAGATAATAGAGCGTAGTGATGTCAGAGGGGAACTCATTAAAGAAATTGAATCACAAAAACAAAAACTGATTTCATGGATGAATATTGATGGTGTTGATAAGGATCTAATCAGTGATTTAATCCTCCGATTCGATTCGTTTTTAGTCAAATTTAATGCAACCGCTCGTTTAGGGCAGTCATTAAAAGACGACCGTTTTATTACGTCAATAAGGCAACGTTTAACCATTCCGGGTGGGTGTTGTAGTTTTGATCTGCCTTTCTTTTATTTATGGTTGAAACTGTCTCAAGAAACACGAAACCTTCAGGTAAGAAATTGGCTGCAACAGTTGTCTTTATTAGATGAGGCATTATCTTCTTGTATGCAACTTATAAGACAGCTGGGCGAGTTTAAAAAATATCATTGTAGTAACAATTTTTTTCAAGAAACAAACGGAGAAATTAACTTAATTCGTGTTCGTGTTTCATTAGATAAAAATGTTTATCCTCAAGTATCGGGGCATATGTCACGGTATAGTATCCGTTTTTTACCCCTTGAAACTTGCGAAAACACAACACATGATTCGATTGAATTTGAACTAGCTTGTTGTTAGTTATGGTAAAGTCTATTTTGAAGAAACTGAAATGAGTAATCAAACACACACTTTTGTAAATTGTCCGACTTGTCAAAAACAAGTCGAATGGTCAGACGTTAGTCCTTATCGACCTTTTTGTAGTAAACGTTGCCAACTTATTGATCTCGGTGACTGGGCAACGGAAGAACACCGTATCGCTGATAAAGAGATAAGCGAACAAGATCATTGGAGCGAAGATGATAAATTCAACTCTTCAGGTAATCAGTAATGAAAATTTTGGGTATTGAAACATCTTGCGATGAAACAGGGGTGGCGATTTATGATGATCAACATGGATTGCTTGCCAATCAACTTTATTCACAAGTCAAGTTACATGCTGATTATGGTGGAGTGGTACCGGAACTTGCATCACGTGATCACATTCGTAAAACCGTACCACTGATTCAAGCGGCCTTAAAAGAAGCTAATTTAACTTCGCGCGATATTGATGGTGTGGCTTATACGGCTGGGCCCGGATTAATTGGAGCATTAATGGTGGGAGCCTCGATTGGGCGATCACTCGCTTATGCGTGGAATGTGCCTGCGATTGCCGTCAACCATATGGAAGGTCATTTACTTGCTCCCATGCTTGAAGATAATCCGCCAGCGTTTCCTTTTGTGGCTTTATTAGTTTCAGGGGGACACACTCAACTTTTCAGTGTGACTGGAGTAGGGGAATATCAGCTACTTGGCGAATCCATTGATGATGCAGCAGGTGAAGCATTTGATAAAACTGCTAAATTGCTAGGGATTGATTATCCTGGAGGAGCGAAATTATCAAAATTAGCTGAGCAAGGCTCATCTTCTCGATTCCATTTTCCTCGACCGATGACAGATAGACCAGGTTTTGATTTTAGTTTTTCTGGTCTTAAAACAGCCACAGCCAATACCATTCATCAGCATAGTCAAAATAATGCGATTGATGAACAAACCAAAGCCGATATTGCCCGTGCTTTCGAAGATGCGTTAGTCGATACTTTGGTCATTAAATCCCGACGAGCACTTGATCATACGGGATTTAACCGTTTAGTCATTGCTGGTGGTGTGAGTGCCAATAAGCCTTTGCGTGACAAATTAACACAATTAATGCATCAGCGAAAAGGACAAGTTTTTTACCCTAGAGTTGCGTTTTGTACCGATAATGGTGCGATGATAGCTTATGCTGGTATGATTCATTTGCAATCTAAAGAAGGTAATGAACTGGCTATTGAGGTAAATCCTCGATGGGCTTTAAATATATCCAACAGTTAGTGTTGGATATATTTAGTTGGTTTAGAAAAGAGCATGTTTAATTATCTGAATTAGTGAGTTTATTGGTGTTTTCAGATTGCATTGCAACGAGTTTTTCTAGATTTCTATTGATGCTAAAAGTCACACAGATTAATTCGAAGCCAATACGTGTAACAATAGCCCCGCTAATTAAACAGAACAATCCATAAAAAAAATTACCTTGGAATATATTGAATAAACAACTCAGAACGACGCAAGCTAACGATAACCAGTACAGAATGGTTAATATACTTGGCATGATTAAACGATTAAAGAAAAGTAAATCTATAGGTTTAAAATCTTTCATATCTTTCCCCAATGTAGTTTCACATAAATTTAGGTTATTAAAGCATATAAAAAGCTAAACTATAGGATGATTATCTAAAATAATCGTTGTATATTAGAGTACATTTTTTAGAGGAAATCAATGCAATTAAAGATTAAATATTTATGAAAACTTATATTACTGGCAAAGATGCCGCCCTTGAAGATTCAATCCACTATTTCCATCAACAATTAGCTAAATATCAATTAGACGTTAAAGAGGCGTCTTGGCTTAATCCCGTTGCTAATGTTTGGTCAGTTCATATACAAAATACCCAATGTCCTTTATGCTTTGCTAATGGTAAAGGCGCAAGTAAAAAAGCCGCACTTGCATCGGCTTTAGGTGAATATTTTGAACGGTTATCAACTAATTATTTCTTTTCCGATTTTTATTTGGGAAAACAAGCAGCAACGGCTAATTTTGTTCACTATCCAACGGAAAAATGGTTTGCAGTGCCTGAGGATAATACTTTGCCAGAAGGCCTGTTATCGGAAAAATTATTACAATTTTATGATCCAGAACAAGAATTAAACGCAACCGATCTCATCGATTTACAGTCGAGTAATCGTGAACGTGGTATTTGTGCTTTACCATTTGTTTCTCAAACAGATCAAACAATTGTTTATGTTCCAGTAAACTTAATTGCTAATTTATATGCTTCAAATGGTATGTCAGCCGGTAATACACGTAATGAAGCCAGAGTGCAAGGTTTATCTGAAATTTTTGAACGCTACGTTAAAAATAAAATTATTGCTGAAGCAATCAGTTTACCGACGATTCCAAAAGAAGTGATTGATCGCTACCCAAGTGTGTTAGCATCAATTGAATCACTTGAAAATGAAGGATTTCCACTTTATTGTTTTGATGCGTCTCTCGGCGGTAAATATCCTGTGATTTGTGTGGTGTTGTTTAATCCTCACAATGGCACTTGTTATGCTTCTTTTGGTGCTCACCCTAATTTTGGTGTTGCACTAGAAAGAACGGTGACCGAACTATTACAAGGCAGAAGTTTAAAAGATCTTGATGTTTTCTCACCACCAAGTTTTGATAATGATGAAATTGCGGATTTAAGTAACTTAGAAACCCATTTTATTGATTCAAGTGGTTTAATATCATGGGATTTATTTAAACAACAAGCCGATTATGAATTTGTAGATTGGGATTTTTCGGGAACAACGGAACAAGAATTTAATAATCTTATGGCTATTTTCCATGAACAAAATACCGAAGTATTAATTATGGACTATGAGCACTTAGGGGTATATGCTTGCCGTATATTGGCGGTCGGTATGTCCGAAATTTATCCGCCTGAAGATCTTTTAATTGCCAATAACAACATGGCGATACATCTTCGTGATCTTATTTTATCACTACCAGTAAAAAACTATTCTGCTAAACAATATCTTGCCATTATTGAACAATTGGATGAAGAAGGATTAGATGATTTTGCACGAATTCGTGAACTGCTTGGTATCGCTACAGGCAAAGATAACGCTTGGTTAACATTACGAGTTGGTGAGCTAAAAGCAATGCTTGCATTAGCCGCTCAGGATTTAGAACAGGCTAAACTATGGATTGATTGGACGATAGAAATGAATGAATCTATTTTGTCAGCTGAAAGAAATCATGATTATCGTTGTTTACAAACGTTGGTGAATTTTATTCTTCAACGTGATGCAAGCCAATTCCGTGATTATCAAAAGGCCTTTAATAAAATGTATGGTCAAGCTTGTGTTGATAAAATGTGGCAATATGCCCTTGGCGAAAAAACATTTTACGGTCTAAAAGACGCTTTAGTGACCGCTAAATCAGTTGATGATGATGTTGAACAATTTGCCATGCATCAAAAATTATTAGCTGTGTATCATAAATTGCATCAAGCTATGCAATAAAGTGCTATAAAGTTAATTAATTCATCCACCCAATTAAATTGGTGGATGAATTAAACGTTAAGCTTGTCTGGCAAAGTCGGCAGCTTGCTTAACCAGTTCTTCACTCGGTCTTACTCCCGTATATAAGTAAAACTGTTCAAGGGCTTGTAAAACTGCAACATCTGCGCCTGAAATTCTTATTTTGTTTAATCGATTGGCATAACTCATCAAAGGTGTTTCAACCGGCATGGCAACTACATCAAAAACAATATCTGCATGGTTAATCATGCTGTCTGGAAAAGCTAAATGATTTTCCTCATTTCCGCCCTGCATCCCGATAGGCGTGACATTAATTATCAATTTTGCTTGTTCGGGTGAAATTTCAATTTCATCTTTTACCCAACGATAATTGTACCGTTTTGCTAACGCTTCTCCTTTTTCTTGATTACGTGCAGCAATAATTCCATGGGTAAAACCTGCATCGAAAAAAGCGCCAATCACGGCATTAGCCATACCACCACTGCCTTTTAATACAAATGGGGTCGTGTTATCAATATGATGTAAAGCAATCAGTTTTGCAACAGCGATATAGTCTGTGTTATAGCCTTTCAAATGATAGTCAGTATTCACAATAGTGTTAACTGAATGGATAGATTTAACGGATTCATCGAGTTCATCAAGAAATTCAATGCAGGCTTCTTTATAAGGCATAGAAATGGCGCAGCCACGAATTGCTAACGCTTTAATGCCATATATTGCATCTTTTAAATTATTAGTCGTAAAAGCTTTATAAAGATAATTGAGATCGAGTTTCTCATATAAAAAGTTATGAAATCGAGTTCCAAAATTGCTTGGTCTGGCAGCCAATGACATACAAACAATCGTATCTTTATTGATAATTCTTGCCATTTTTATTGTTCCTTGTGATCATATTCATCTATTTTTTAATTTTAACACTTTCTCGATTTAGACGTATTGAATTATGGTAGCAAATAATACAGGCCCTAACATACAACAAGAAAAAGCCACCGTTAGCACAATGATTTATCTTTATTGCCACAAACAGCATCATGTTCCTAACAATCAGCTATGTGATGAGTGTAATGATTTATTAAAATATGCAATGCAACGCTTAACCTTATGCCGATTTGGTGAGGATAAAACAACCTGTGAACGTTGTCCAAAACATTGTTATCGTAAAGATTATAAACAAAAAATAAAGCAAGTGATGCGTTTCTCAGGCCCAAGAATGATGATTTATCATCCTATTATGGCCCTCAAACATCTTTATAAAAATTTGACTAAGCAATAATTTTCGCAATCAATTTTGCGACATCATTTAAGGTCACAAAGGATAAATGTGAAGGCGCTATTATAAAAATTAAAAAACGTTAAAATCCATATTTACCATTAAACAGGTTTAAATTTATATCCGTCTGTTTTAAAAAGTAAAAATTGGTTATAATGGCACACTATATTATATTGTTCAGATAACTCGTAAAATATCGTCATTATGATAATGGGTGTTCACAATTAAAAGTAGAGATAGTCATAAATAACTATTATCTGTTTTATTTAATGACATAAAACATAAGGATGATGAATATTTAAACATTTTGATCCATACGCAAATGAATGCGCTCACAATCAAAGTTATCGGTGATCATTTCATTAGCAGTTAAAAAAGTTTAAATATCTAAAGCCCTTTTTTAAGGTAATTTAATAATGAAGAAGATATCAATAATTTTTATATTATTAGCACATTTGTCGTTTGTTATTCAAGCCCAAGAGTATCAATATAATGATTTTGGTATCACCAAATCCTTTGAATTTGGACCAAGTAATTCTAAAAATTCATCAAATCAGCAACGTGATATTATAGAAGCGATCTATTTTGAGAAAGGTGTACAATTATCATGGAACAGTAGTATTGACGATTTTGATATTGATTTCTTTTTTGTTAATAATAAAAACGATAAAAAAACGGTGGAAATTCTGGTAAATAATATCCAAAATACAGAGTGGGTTTATTTACCAACCAAATTGAAATTAAATGAATTAACTAAGGGAGATATTGCTTTTTTGTATCTTATACAACTTAAGAATATCGAGCCGAATAGTTGCTTGCATCACTATTTTGATGTTTACGGTTATTCAAACTCAAAGTATCCTGAAGGAATTTTGGATTATTTAGATTACAATCGTTTAGAAGTTCAAAATAAAATGCGTATTTGTTTATCAGATAAAGGCTATTTGTAGTCAAGTTTAACTAAATATTGATAAGTCATTGTCTCGGTATGCTCAAAAAGAGAGCGAAATCTTGCACCGTCAATAAGTCGCACCATTTAATGAATTTTTTGCCTTTCCTTGATAACCTAAATTTTTTAAAGTGCAGTGCCTTTAGTAGGTATCGTTAATTTTAGGGTATCAACGCCTTCTAGTTGCAGAAGTTTAATTTTTTTATCAATGCCACCTGCATAACCGGTTAAACTGCCGTTACTGCCAATGACTCGATGACAAGGAATAATAATGGATAGTGGATTACGCCCAACTGCACCGCCGACAGCTTGGCTTGACATACTTGCAAGTTGATTGGTTTTCGCAATTTGTTTAGCTATATCGCCATATGTGATGAGTTCACCATAAGGAATTTTACAAAGAATATCCCAAACTTGATGACGAAAAGGCGTACCAATCGGGGCTAAATCAAGTTGATTGATAGCCGGATTTTTTCCTGAAAAGTAGTGATCAAACCATTTTTTTGTGTGGTTAAAGATGGGTAAGTTAGGTTGGCTTTCAAGGGGAGCATTGACGGTATCACCAAAATATTTTTGTCCTTCAATCCATACAGCAACAAGTTGATTGTTTCGGCTTGCCAGCGTAATTAACCCTAATGGTGAAACGTAATCGGATGAATAAAACATATAAACCTTAAAATTTGGAGCTCAACATTGAAATTAAATTATGCTTGTTTATTCACTAAATTTCTAGTTTTTTGTTGATATTGCCAATTACATTTTGTTATTTGGCTTACCTAAGCAAGCCAAATAAAATTAAGACGTTATTTTGTGCTTTGTTTTCCTTTTTCGACATAACTCATATCGCCAAAACTTTCGACAATAAATTTACCTTCATCGGTATAACGAATTTTGGTAACACTGGCATTGCCTAATGGAGAGGTAATTGGAGCATCAAGCAGATCTTCTACCATAGACATAATCGCAATACCATGTGAAACAACTAATACATTACCACCACCTTGTGCTTTTGCTGATTCAGCAATGGTTTTTAATG
>CALYQY010000021.1 GCA_945291235.1 uncultured Gilliamella sp. | reverse complement strand
AGGCACAGGGTACTCAATTAACTAACAAATATGCTGAAGGCTATCCAGGTAAGCGCTATTACGGTGGTTGTGAATATGTTGATATTGTTGAGCAACTTGCTATTGAACGAGCCAAAGCGCTATTTGGCGCCGATTATGCGAATGTGCAACCCCATTCCGGATCGCAGGCTAATTTTGCTGTCTATAGTGCATTATTAAATATTGGTGATACCGTACTTGGAATGAATTTATCCGAAGGCGGGCATTTGACTCATGGTGCTCCGGTTAGTTTTTCCGGCAAGTTTTATAATATTGTCGCTTATGGCGTGGATGAAACAGGACATATTGATTATGACCAATTAGCGAAAATTGCGACTGAGTCAAAACCCAAAATGATTATTGGTGGATTTTCGGCTTATTCGGGCATCGTCGATTGGAAACGAATGCGTGAAATTGCCGATAGTGTCGGCGCCTATTTTTTTGTTGATATGGCGCATGTTGCCGGTTTAGTGGCTGCGGGCGTTTATCCTAACCCTGTTCCACATGCACATGTGGTAACAACCACAACGCATAAAACGCTTGGTGGTCCACGAGGTGGTCTGATTTTGGCGAAAGGTGGCAGTGATGAGCTTTATAAAAAATTAAATTCAGCGGTCTTCCCGGGCGCTCAAGGTGGGCCGTTAATGCATGTGATTGCTGCCAAAGCGGTCGCATTAAAAGAAGCAATGGAGCCGGCTTATCAAGCTTATCAACAGCAAGTGGTTAAAAATGCTCAAGCCATGGTTGATGTGATTTTAAAACGTGGTTATAAAGTGGTTTCCGGCGAGACACATAATCATCTATTTTTAATTGATTTAGTGGATAAAAAAATTACCGGTAAAGAGGCCGACGCCGCTTTAGGCAGTGCCAATATTACGGTTAATAAAAATAGTGTGCCTAAAGATCCACAAAGCCCGTTTGTCACATCCGGCGTGCGTATCGGTACACCGGCTATCACTCGCCGAGGATTTAAAGAAGAGCAGGCACGTGAAGTGGCTAATTGGATTTGTGATGTATTAGATAACATTGATGATGAACAAGCGATTCAATCAGTTAAACAAAAGGTGTTAGCGATTTGTCATCGTTTTCCGGTTTATCAACATTGATGTTAATCACTTTCGCCGGCAAGGTCGGCGAAAGTGAGGTATAAGCCATTATCGATATTGATTATTTTCTTCCTGCTGGCCATTTTGGGTTGATTGTGCTTGTGGCTGCTCAAAGTAACGCTGAAAATCACCTTGATACCATAACCAACCGGCAGTAATGCCAATCCCAAATACGATTGCACATAAAAGTATCATCATCGATTTTTTATTCTGGCTTTTTAACGGATCACGTAAATTCCGTTTAGCATTTTTCGGTAGCTCAGCTTTACTGGTCAGTAGTTTACCGAGTAAGAAGTTGATTTTAACTTGTCCGTTAATCGCCCAGCCCGAAGCTTCAAGCAGTGGACCAAGTGTTCTTCGTCTTAATTTCAACCATGCCAAAATAACCGAAGGCCCCGAAATAATCAGAAATAGCCCGATAAAGACCAGTGGGAATTGCCACCATGACAAGGAAAATATCGCTTGAAACAGTGTTGCTAAGGCGGTACCAATTGCCCCAATGGCTAAGCCGATAGCCGCAAAAATACCCACGCTTTTACCAATATCAAATTTATTTTCAGGCGATTGTAGTACCTGTGCACTGGATTTTTCGATATCCGCATCTTTACTGGTTGCCCATTTATTAATTTGTTCGGTAATTAAGCGACCAATACGCTGATAAGGTGCCCAAATAGCTTGTTGAATACTAATAGGTTTAGTGATCATCTTCACAACATTGGCATCCCAGTCATTGCCGTTATTATCGATAAATACGCCATTACGTCCTTCAATTAATAAATCGCCTTGACCGGCAGTCATCGCAGCTGCAATGAGCTGTTTTTGATCATGTCGGGTACATTCACAATAGAGTAAGCAAAGTTCTGAATAATTTGCCATATTGGAATGTTTAGCAATATTATCAACTGCTACGCAAAGCGTTGCACAGCGTCCGTCGATATAAAGTTTTCCTAGTTGGAAAGCCGCTCTTTTTTCTAACGAAAAGAAATCAGCAAAAGAGGCAAAGTTAACCAGTAAGCGATAAAGGTGTTTGTGAAAAAGCACTAACTTTTCTAAAACAAGCACATCGGATGCTGAAATAGGGGTTTTATTATCTTGTTCAACCATTTGCTCAAAAGCAGTTAATAAATCGCTTGATGCCAAAGAGTTAATTAACTGATTTGGGATATCTTCTAAACTTGAAGTTGGTTTGGTTGTAACATCTGCTTGCGCCATTTCCGGTTTAGCGGTAATTAAGCTGGTGTAAGCTTCAAGACTGTTTTGAATATTTAACCACTCTTGTTGGGTAAGCTGATCAGGATTTGCTAACTCAGATGCAACAAGCATTTTAAATCGGCTAATTTTTGCTTTCCAAAGTGGATTAAGCCCGTTCACTAAATCGAGGGCGCTGACGGTATCAATCTTCGATAAAGGTAACTCAGCAAGGGCTTCATCAGATAATAAGCCGTTTTCGGTTGGGACAATATATTTTTCATCCACGTTTAAAGCACCTTGTGCTTGTGGTGCGTATTGTGCCAAGGCTACACGAAGAAAATAGTCATCGATTTTTGGTTTTAAGGTTTGGACTAATTTCCATATTTCAGCTTGATTTTCACCAAACGGCGTTTGCGTATGACTAATATCGGTTTGCCACTTTTGCCACGTTTTTAAATTTTCAACAAACGTTTTAGCGATGTCCAAATCAATGCCGTCTTGCCCGCTCATATCTTTTTTGGCACCGGTGGTGTTTATCGCTGTTTGGATAAACGTTTGCATCTCTGATGACAATTCGGCAGAAGGGGGGAAAATTAAATCACCATTATACAGTTTACCAGCATTGATCTTGATCGATTGTTGCACATCTTCTTGCGTTAAATAGTCAGATTGGCTTTTGCCTAAACTGGCTAAAATACTGTGTGCGGTAACCGATAGCTTTTTACCTTGTTCGCTCGATGTATCGATTTGCGATATCGGTAAGGTTTGCGATGATGCTAAAATACTTTTAAATGAGACGATGCGTTGTTGTGTCCAACTTATCGCATCTAATATATCGGGAATTCGGATCCGACCGTCCTTATCACTATCCAATAGTGCCAACGTTCTTTCATCAAAATCCAGTCCGGTTGTTGGGCAACTTAATGCTACCCATAATTTGGGATCTAAATTAGGTAAATTGATAATATCGTCGGCATTTTTAAATACAACTTGATCTAATCCGCCGACACGTTGAAATGTCCACATATGACTCATAATAACCTCCATACCCAAATATTATTAATATTTTCAAAGATTAATCAATATAGCTGTATATGTTTTTTATTAAAAAGAAGAGAAAATGGATTCTCACTCCTGTGAGGACTTAAAGTGTATCTTTGATAATTGATCTTAGTTGCTTACGACAACTTTGTGATAGAATAACGCCTTATGATTGAATATCCAAATAAAAACCACAAATATGTCATTAATTAATCTTACTAACGCTTATCTATCATTTAGTGATGCCCCACTGCTTGACCATATCGATATGTCGATTGAAGCTAATGAGCGTGTCTGTCTTGTTGGGCGTAATGGTGCCGGTAAATCGACCTTATTGAAAGTTTTAAATAAAGAAGTGCCTTTAGATGAAGGGCAAATTATTTATGAAAATAATGTTGTCGTTTCTCGCCTGCAACAAGATCCACCTCGAGATATTAAAGGCACTGTGTTTGATTTTGTTGCAGAAGGTTTACAACAGCAAGCTCAGTTATTAAAAGATTATTATGAGCTATCACATCAAGTTGAGCGTGATCCAAGTGAGAGTAACTTAGCCAAATTGGCTAAAATGCAAGAACAGCTTGATCAGCAAAATGGTTGGCAACTCGATAATCGAGTGCGAAATGTCATTTCATCCCTTTCTTTAAACGGCGATGATTTATTATCATCGCTGTCAGGCGGCTGGTTACGTAAAGCGGCTTTAGCGAAAGCTCTCGTTTGCCAACCTACAGTGCTATTACTTGATGAACCGACCAACCATTTGGATATCCAGACGATTAAATGGTTAGAAGAGTTTTTAAAAAGCTTTAACGGCAGTATTGTATTTATTTCGCATGACCGTTCGTTCATTCGTCAAATGGCGACACGGATTATCGATCTCGATCGAGGCAAAGTCGCTTCGTGGGGTGGTGATTATGATAGTTATTTGCTTGGTAAAGAAGAAGCATTACGGGTCGAAGAGCTACAAAACGCTGAATTTGATAAAAAATTAGCACAAGAAGAAGTTTGGATCCGTCAAGGCATTAAAGCCCGCCGAACACGAAATGAAGGACGAGTTCGAGCGCTAAAAGCGATGAGGCAAGAGTATTCACAGCGTCGTCAAGTCATGGGAAGCGCTAAAATGCAAATTGAAGAGGCGCTACGTTCAGGAAAAATTGTCTTTGAACTCGATAATGTGACTTATCAAATTGAAGATAAATTACTGGTTAATCAATTTTCCGTGCAAGTTTTACGTGGCGATAAAATCGCTTTAATTGGGCCGAACGGAATTGGTAAAACCACGTTATTAAAATTGATGCTAGGCAATTTAACGCCAACTTCGGGCACTGTTCACTGTGGTACTAAATTGGAAGTTGCCTATTTTGATCAGTACCGTTTAGAGCTCGATCCGGAAAAAACAGTCATGGATAATTTGGCGGAAGGTAAGCAAGAAGTCATGGTCAATGGCAGGTCTCGGCATGTACTGGGTTATTTGCAAGACTTTCTATTTCCGCCTAAACGGGCAAGAACGCCGGTAAGAGCGCTCTCCGGTGGTGAACGAAATCGTCTTTTATTAGCTAAACTGTTTTTAAAGCCAAGTAATTTATTAGTGCTCGATGAGCCAACCAATGATCTTGATATTGAAACGCTAGAACTGTTAGAAGAGTTGGTTAATGATTATCAAGGTACGGTATTGCTGGTTAGTCACGATCGGCAATTTGTCGATAACGTCGTTACCCAATGTTGGTTTTTTGAAGATAACGGCAAAATTGGTATTTATGCCGGCGGTTATAGCGATGCTTTGCAACAACAGCAACAGGCAAAACCGGTTAATGCTCCAGTACCAACACCGGCAAATAATAGTGATGCTACTAAAAAAACGGCATCCAACGGCGGGGCATCGGCCAGCGAATCGGTTGCGAAAAAGAAAGTGAAGCTTAGTTATAATGAGCAACGAGAACTGGCGCAATTACCGGAAAAGATTGAAGCGCTTGAAACGGCGATTGATCAGTTGCAAACGCAAATTGGCCAAAGTGACTTTTTTAATCAACCGCACGAAGTAACCGGACCCATTTTACAAGCGTTAACTGACAAGGAAGCCGAATTAGAAGCGGTATTCGAACGTTGGGAGCAACTTGAATCGTTAAGCAAATAAGCGCTTGCTAAGCAGCGCTTATAATGGCTTTATCCAGGATTTTCTGGTCAAAACGAAAAACAGCAGTAGGGCGATGACAACAAAGATTGCGCCAATAAAGCCAATATAGTGAGTTGATAATACCACTAAAACTTGACTACCCACAAAGGCGCCGCCTCCTATTCCAATATTATAGATCCCTGAATAGACCGATGTGGCAATATCTGCCGCATCCGGCGCAACATCAATCACTTTGCTTTGCATCACCATACCAATAATCGTGATCGCCAGTCCCCACACCATGCCTTGAATAATTGCGGTATAAAAGCTTAGCGCACAAACATAAAGCGATAATAAGCACAGCATTAAAAGTATCATTGGGATGACTAAAATGGCAGCCGGGTGTTTTTCAGCATATTTGGCAAAGATAACACTACCAATCATGCCCGAAAAGCCGACAGCCAGTAATAAGATAACCACCATATGTTGGCTAAAACCGCCCACTTTAAGCATAAAAGGGGTGATATAGGTGTAGGCGGTGAAATGACCCGTGATAATAATCGCCGTTAACAGATAGATATTAATTAAAACCGGGCGCTTTAACACCTTTGGAATATCTTTAAGGGAAATGGTGTTCATGCTTGGTACGCTCGGTAGTAAATAGAGCAGTAAAACCATAATACAAAACGCCAGTACCGCAATACATAAAAAGGTGATTCGCCAGCCAACTAATTGTCCTATCATGGTGCCAATTGGAATGCCTAAGACTGTCGCCATTGACGTGCCGACAACAATAAAGCCCATGGCTTTCGCTCGTTTACCGTTGGGGGCTAATCGTACCGCCAATGGCGTGGTAATGGCCCAAAACACGGCGTGAGCACAAGCAATACCAATGCGGGCGGTCATCAAACTGTAAAAATCCCACGCAAAGCCAGCTAAAATATGGCTGGAAATAAATAAACAGAACAGAAAAATCAGTAATTTTCGCCGTTCCATTTTTGAAGTTAAAACCGTTAATGGAAGTGACAATAACGAGACCGCCCAGGCGTAGATAGTTAATAGCAATCCGGTGTGTGCCACATCCATTGAAAAGCTCTCGGCAATGTTGGGAAGTAATCCAACTGGCACAAATTCGGTCGTATTAAAAATAAATCCGGCAAAAGCCAGACAAAGAATCGATGACCAGATCCGGGAACGTTTATTGGCAGTATTCATGATTTATATTAAGTGGGGATAAATGATTGAATAATTATAACTGAATATTTCGGGTTGTTAAATGGTTTGCCACTACAAGCGAGAGTTAAAATGCCAACTTAAACAGCAAAGTCGGCATTGATTTGACTGATTTATTTTAAGGTGTTTATCACCGCTAACACTTTATCATAATCAGGCTCTTCGGATGTCTCTTTAACGTATTGGGCATAAACAATGTTATCATTTTTATCCACCACAAAAACGGCGCGCGTAAGTAAGCGCAACTGTTCTATCACTACCCCATATTTTAAACCGAAATCGAGTTCTTTATGGTCTGACGTTACTTTAACCGCATCAATACCTTCTGCAGCACAGTAGCGATTAAGCGCAAAAGGCAGATCGACACTGACTGAAAATATTACCACATCTTTTAATTTCGCCGCTTGGGTATTAAATCGATGAACTTGGGCACTACAGACCGAGGTATCGATTGAGGGAACGGAATTAATTATTCTCACTTTACCTTTAAAATCGGATAATTTAACCGGCTTCATGGCTGAATCTTGAACAGTAAAATCTGGCGCCTTATCACCCACTTTAATATGCGTGCCCAATAGTGTAACCGGTACGCCTCGCATGGTGACTTGGTTGGTAATTTTTTGCATATGCCCCTCCCAAATATCGCTAGCAATAGTTAAGGTAAAATAAATCTTGTGCTACGGTTAATAGGTTTTTTACTATAGACTGAGTTTTATTATACTGCAATGCACAATGGGCCGTGATGTCAATGATTTTACCGATTAATCAAATTGTGAATATTTTCTGTGATAAGCTATATTTATAAACCTTATTTTTAAATCTTATTGTGAATCTTTATTCTTTAATTTTAATGTGACGCTAGTCACAGCTAAATCAATATATTGTTTGTTTATTGCGCTATATCCTTTATGATTATCATTGTATTATTGCAGCAAAAATGAAAAATTGATCTAGATAAACCTATAATAACACCACGATTCCTTAGAAAATTTTTCACGCTATCGGTTTTAGTGCCGTAAACCCAATAAGCGCTCACTCATTTACTTTTCTTAAGGAGGTTATTATGCCTATACATTTTATTAAGCGTATTATTATTTGTAGTCTATTTTGTGCTCAAGCTTATGCCAGTGATGTGCTAGATGTGACAACAGATCCGACAAGTTTTTACCTTAAAGAGAGCGAAGCGCCGAATAGTTTACAACTATTACCAGCACCGCCCGACTTTACCAGCGTCGATTTTTTGCGAGACAAAGCAATGTATGATTGGGGTAAATCGATGCGTTCAACCGAACGGGGGCATCAAGCTTATTTGGATGCTGATTCAAGTAAGGATAATGTCACTAAGCAATTTTCACCGTCGTTTGGTCATGATATTTCAGCAACCAGCACACCAGAAATTTATAAACTTATCACAACCATGAAAGAAGATGCCGGCGATCTGGCAACCCGTTCAGCTAAAAAATACTATAATCGAGTTAGACCATTTTCTTTTTTCAATGAATCAACTTGCCGACCAGAAGATGAAAAAGAGTTATCCACCAATGGTTCTTATCCTTCCGGTCACACCACAATCGGCTTTGCGATCGCACTGGTTTTGGCAGAAATCAACCCCGAACGACAAAATGAGATCTTAAAACGAGGTTATGATATTGGCGAAAGTCGGGTAATTTGTGGTTATCATTGGCAAAGTGATGTTGATGCAGCAAAAGTCATGGCTGCTGCGGTGGTTGCCAAATTACATACTAATGCTCAATTTACGGCGCAATTAGCCAAAGCTAAAGTTGAATTTAGTCAGTTAAAATAGCTTGTTATTGCCGATAAAAATGTAATTTGTATTGCTGTTATTAGCGTAAATGCGTGAATTATTATTTAACCATATTGGCTGTTTTTTAACAGCCAATATTGATGTTGCTTATTATAACGCTTTGAATGAAATATCGGGTAAAATCACCTCGCTTTGCCAATAGAGTTCGCTGGCAATCAGCCCGGCTATTTGTTGGTAAAGCTGGCTAAATTCGCAGTCGGGATGACTGATAACCGTTGGTTGACCGGTATCGAGATCCTGACGTAGCATTTTATGTAGTGGTATTTGCCCTAACAATTTAGTGTGATATTGTTGCGCTAACTGCTTAGCTCCCCCTTCACCAAAAATAGCTTCGTGATGCCCGCAGTTCTCGCAGATGTGGTAACTCATATTTTCAACAATCCCCAGTGTTGGCACATTGACTTTATTAAACATAGCGATCCCTTTTTTAGCATCAATTAAGGCGATATCTTGTGGGGTGGTGACAATCACCGCGGCGGTTACCGGGATACTTTGCGCCAGCGTTAATTGAATATCGCCGGTTCCCGGAGGCATATCAATCACTAAATAATCAAGTTCCGGCCAAAGGGTATCTTGTAGTATTTGTAACAGCGCTTTACTTGCCATAGGTCCTCGCCAAACCATTGCGCCGTCGGCTTCAACCAGATAGCCGATCGAGTTGCTGGCAAGCCCATGTGCCATAATTGGCGACATATGCTTATTATCCGGCGTCAAGGGCTGTGCGTTTTGAGTGCCTAACATGGTCGGGATAGACGGACCATAAATATCAGCATCTAAAATCCCCACTTTTGCTCCTTGTGTTTGTAAAGCCAGTGCTAGATTAATTGCGGTTGAGGATTTACCCACGCCGCCTTTACCGGAACTAATGGCAATGATGTTTTTAATATTTTTGATCGCATGTTGGTTGTTTGCTCGTTTTAAGGTGGCGATATTATAGTCAATTTGCCATTTAACCTCGTTAACGCCGTCAAGTTTAAGGAGCATTGGCATTGTTTGGAGTTTTAGTGCATCAAAAGCCGTTTGCCAGGCAAACGGTAAAGTTAAATGAATCGATAAAACCTGATTATCAATTTCACAACGTTTTACAGCGCCAAGTTCGATCAAATTTTTGGATAAAGTAGGATGAGTAAAATTCTCTAGAATTTTTTTTGCTTCCATGGTTATTAGCCTTAACTGTTATCAACAAGTTTTATACTCATATTGCTTCAAATAGATATGATTATCGATATTGTTTTAACTTGATAAGAGTGATCACTCTTTCTGATAGAATGATAACCATTCCCTGCACAATATCGCTCAAAGTATATAAAGAATTTTTATCAAATTATGGCATAAATCTGGCGATAATCCCACGATTGATGTACTATTTCCGCCATTATGTAATAAAAGGTATTAATTCGATATGACAACTCAACGCAAAATATTAGTAACTTGTGCGCTTCCTTATGCAAATGGTGCAATTCACTTAGGTCATATGCTCGAACATATTCAAGCAGATGTATGGGTACGCTATCAACGTATGCGTGGCAATGAGATCTATTTTATTTGCGCTGATGATGCTCATGGTACGCCAATTATGCTTAAAGCACAGCAATTAGGCATCACCCCGGAACAGATGATAGATGAAGTTAAAATTGAGCATCAACGTGATTTTGCCGGTTTCAATATTAGTTACGATAATTACCACTCAACCCATAGCCCTGAAAATCGGGAAATATCTGAAAAGATCTATAAACGATTAAAGGCTAATGGCTATATTAAAACCAAAGTAATATCACAACTATTCGATCCCGAAAAAAAGATGTTTTTACCGGATCGTTTTGTTAAAGGGACTTGCCCTCGTTGTAAATCACCAGACCAATATGGCGATAACTGTGAAGTTTGTGGTGCAACTTATAATCCGATTGATTTAATTAATCCGCAATCAGTGGTATCGGGTGCAACGCCGATCATGAAAGATTCAGAGCACTTCTTTTTTGACTTGCCTGCGTTTTCCGATATGTTACAAGCGTGGATCCGATCAGGAACATTGCAAGATCAAGTTGCCAATAAAATGCAGGAGTGGTTCGAAGCAGGCTTACAACCATGGGATATTAGTCGTGATGCGCCATATTTTGGTTTTGAAATTCCCGATGCACCGGGCAAATATTTTTATGTTTGGTTAGATGCGCCAATCGGTTATATGGGATCATTCCTCAATTACTGTAATAAACACAACAAACCGATTTTTGATCAGTTTTGGAATAAAGATTCAACCACTGAACTTTACCATTTTATCGGTAAAGATATTGTCTACTTCCATAGCCTGTTTTGGCCGGCAATGTTAGACGGTAGCGAACATCGTAAACCTTCTAATATTTTTGTGCATGGCTATGTCACTGTCGACGGGGCGAAGATGTCAAAATCACGTGGTACCTTTATTCAAGCAAGTACCTATTTGAAACATTTAGATCCTGACTGTTTGCGTTACTATTATGCAGCCAAACTCTCGCCACATATCGATGATATCGATTTAAATTTAGAAGATTTTGTGCAACGGGTGAATAGTGATTTAGTTAACAAAGTGGTGAATATTGCATCCCGTTCGGCTGGTTTTATCAGTAAACGTTTTGGCGGTAAATTATCCGACAATCTTGCAGAGCCGGAACTTTATGCTTTATTCGTTGAAAAATCAAAAGTCATCGCTGATTATTTTGAACAACGTGAATCCGGTAAAGCAATTCGTGAAATTATGGCATTGGCTGATGAAGCAAATCGTTATATCGATGAAAAAGCGCCATGGGTGGTGGCTAAACAAGAGGGACAAGATCAAGCATTACAAGATATTTGTTCTATGGGTATTCATCTATTCCGCATTTTAATGACCTATTTAAAACCAGTCGTGCCGTCATTAGCGGAGCGCAGTGAGGCGTTTTTAAACAGCCAATTAACCTGGGACACGATTGATAAACCATTAACCGGGCACACGATTAACCAATTCAAAGCCCTGTTTAACCGTATAGATATGGATAAAATTACTGCTATGATTGAAGAAACCAAAAGCGTTTTAGCAACACCTGCCAAAGAAAAAGTGGCAGAACCTATTGCTGATACTATCAATTTTGATGACTTTGCCAAAGTTGATATGCGTGTTGCGTTAATTAAAAATGCCACGGTGGTTGAAGGGTCGGATAAATTATTGCAGTTAACACTGGATATTGGCGATGAAACTCGCAACGTATTTTCCGGTATCAAACAGTTCTATCCTGATCCTGCGGTTTTAGTGGGTAAATTAACTATTATGATCGCTAACTTAGCGCCTCGTAAAATGCGCTTTGGTATCTCAGAAGGTATGGTACTTTGCGCAAGCGGTAAAGATGATAGTGAAGGTGTTTACCTATTATCGCCAGATAGCGGGGCAAAACCGGGCATGCGAATTTCGTAATCGGTTTTCCTCTAAATTATTGACATCTTAACAAGTTAAACGCTTGTTAAGATGTATTTAGGATGATATTTGAATGTAAAACTGGCTTTCGTGTTTAGCTAATTTGGTCAGTTTCATTAGCGATGTTGACTTAACCCGCTATCATGAACCACTTTTGCATTTGACGTCCAGCACAAATAAAGTCCCGTTCAACATCTCTTTCAAACACCATGATAGTCTCATCGGGGGCAATAATTGTCCAGAAGTAAAGAACGGTGTTTAGATCACGGCATTTTACTTTCACACCGGTTAAATTCATTTTTTTCCCTCAACGATAATCTCTTCATCATGGGTATCTATCCAATTATTCTTATCGTTTTTTAGTCAATCCGGAGCATCAGTTTCAAGAAAGCTGAGCGTTATTGCTAATGCTTTATCCTTGCTTACTTGCACTTTTGTGGATTGCTTTTGAGCGAAAAACCTCAACGATTATAGAGTGATATAAAATGTTATCCATTCACCTCTTTTGGTTTTCTGCCGGATTACCGGAATAAGGCAAAATGTTATCTTTTAGTGTAAACGAAAAATCTTTAGTGCTTATTTCACCTATGATTTTGTCACTTTCATATAGTGCAATTAAAAATTCGGCCATTTGAGTTGCGCTATGGTATTGGTTGAAACTTTTATCATAGTCATATTCGGTGACATTATTAGCTTTTTGTCCAAACTCCGTTTGCGTTGCCGCGGGTGCCAATACTTTTGCGGTTAATTTTGCATTAGCTTGTTTTAATTCCTGTGCTAATCCTTCGGTAAAAGCGCTTACATAAAATTTAGTTGCGCAATAGGTTACCGCATTAGGCACAATGGTATATCCACCTCTTGACGAAATATTTATAAGTTGTGCGCCAGATTGGTTTTGATATTTCTGAACATAAAGCGTTGATAAAATGGTTAATGCTTCAATATTTAAATGGAGCATGGTTTGTATTTTGGTTAAGTCCTGATCCTGTACACTACCGTAATGACCAAAACCGGCATTGTTTATCCATGTTTCTATATTATAGCTCTCAAGCTCGGCAAACAGCGTATATACACTTGCGGCTTGGGATAAATCACACACTTTGATAACAATATCAAGATTGGGATTTAATGCGGCAATTTTTTGTTTTAATGATTGCAATTGCGCTTCTCTTCTGGCAATTAAGATAAGGTTTTTATTGCGCTTTGCAAATTCAATTGCGGTTGCATAACCAATACCTGAACTGGCGCCGGTTATCGCTGTGTATTTTTTATCATGATTATCCATTTTAGCTCCTTTTATTTTTTACACGATGATTGTTAGGTTAGTTTTTCCATGAGTTATGAGGTAATTGTTGGTCTATTGATGTGTTGGCTAATGCGTCAATTAACTGGCTTCGATTCAGATAGACGCAATAAGCGGGCTTAGCTCGCTCAAATCGCCAGCTTTGAGCTAAATTGCCAACATCAACATAATCATATCCAATGTGCTTAAGTAAGTTGAAAATTTGCTGTTTGCTTGCCATGTCATTACCTGCAACAGGAAGCGCTCGTCGATTAGCTTTGTCATGCGGTTTGGCATCTTTTACGATATCTTTGGCTAAAATAGCATTAAACGCTTTTACTATTTTAGATTGATTAAGGTGCTGTGCGATAAGTTCACTGGTGGTGATTTGATGATTGTCTAATTGCTGAAAATTTCCGTCCCTATCCGGGTAGTAATTCATTGTGTCGATAATTATTTTGCCACCTAATAGGTCTGCTGGTAACTGTTGGTAATTAGCCAGTGGAATGGCAATTAATATCATATCACTAAAAGCGATAGCTTCTTGCTGGTTGCCGATTTGGCAACCTAATTGGCTTGCCACACTATAGAGTGTTTTTTTATCCCTTGAATTGCTTATCATCACTTGATATCCAGCTTGTAAAAATAATTTAGCACAAGCTTGACCAATAAATCCTGCGCCGATAATCCCTATCTTTTTCATATGACTATTTCCTTACTCTTAATAAATTCGTTTTATTATCTTTATAAAATAAAGGATAATAAATGGTATAAAAATTAATTGATTAACAACTGAGGGTTGATAATTTGGATCTGCTAAAATGTATGGAAGCATTTGTCTTGGCTGTGAAGACCGGATCTTTTGTGGCTACGTCGGTTTCATTAAATACCTCTCCACAAATGGTGACCAAATATATCGCTTTTTTAGAGAAGCATTTAGGCTTAAAACTTCTTAATCGAACAACACGTTCACAACATCTTACTGAGTTTGGCAAACAGTATTATCAACGCTGCTTGTTAATTCTATCTGAAATAAATGAGACTAAAATATTAGCCCAACAGTTTATTGACGAACCAAACGGGCGATTAAGGATAAGTGCTCCGGTTAGCTTTGGACACTATAATTTGATTCCGGTAATTAGCCGTTTTATGAAACGCTATCCTAAAATTAATATCGATCTTCAATTAAATGATCGTTACGTTGATATGGTAAAAGAAGATTTTGATATGGTGTTTCGTATTGGTCAGTTAAATGATTCTGGTTTGATAGGGCGAAAACTCAATGACTATCAACTTATTTTTGCCGCTTCCCCCGCTTATTTGGCGCAAAATGGTATTCCTGCGGTACCGGAAGACTTGAAACATCACCAGTGTTTGATCTATCAGTATGTTAATCGAAGTAAAAACGATTATGTTTGGCCATTTACGGTAAATGGCAAGGTTATTAATATCTCGATATCCGGCTCCTTACAAACCAATGATACTGCTGCTTTAGCGGTTGCGGCTGTTGAGGGGGTAGGGATAACAATGTTACCGCAATCGATGTTAGCGGAGTCTATCAAACAAAATAAGCTATTACCGATATTACAAAACTTTTTACCACCGGCTAGACCGGTGCATATGCTTTATACTGCCGATAGGCAGCGGTTACCTAAAATGAAGATGTTTATTGAATTTGTGGTTAATGCGATGTCTTAATTTGATAACGATGTGAAAATCGAAGTTAATTGGTGATGTAATTAAGAAATGAGTGAGTAGGCTATTTTTAAATAAATAAGGCGATAATAAAATCGCCTTATTTATTTGGATATCGTTATATCATCTATTATTTTATTGTGGCTAATGTGCTCACTTCTTTACCTAACATATTGTTAAGGTAAACTAAATCATCAGCCGTTAAGGTACCAACAGCGTATTTTAACTGTAATAAACTGATTAAGTAGTTATATTTAGCATCCGATAAATTGCGTTTAGAGCTGTAAAGCTGAGTGGTGGCATTTAATACGTCCACAACAGTTCGCATACCTACATCATAGCCTGTAGTTGTTGCTTCTAACGAAGTTTGAGCTGATACAACTGCTTGTTGATAAGCTTTGATTGCGCTGATTGATGATGAAATATTATTGTACGATGAACGAACTTGATTATTCACGCTGCGATTAGTGCTCTCTAATTTTTCGCTAAAGCTGACATAGTTATGTTGTGCCTGATTGACTTTAGATTGAGTCGCACCACCGGAGAAGATAGGGAGGTTAACACTTACCCCAACATAATTACTACCTGAATAAGTTTTGCCATGACCGCCGTTTGCCGCATAATTATTACCATATCTATCGGTTTTATTAAGATTGGTTGAAGCATCTAAACTTGCAGTTGGTAAATGTCCGGCTTGTGATAGTTTAATCTGATCACGGGCGATTTCTTGGTTTAATTTCATTGTTAACAAATTGAGATTTGATTGCTCAGATTGTTTTACTAAAAGATTCACTTGAGCTGGCATTTCAGTTTTGAAATTTTTAGTATCAATGCTAGCTAAATTAGAGTAAAAACGTCCACTGACCTGACGTAAATTTTCAATAGCATTATTTAAATCATTTAAAGCGCTAACTTCTTGAGCGACAGTTGAGTCGTAGTTAGCTTTTGCATTTTCAATATCAACAGGCGCTTTTATACCCGCGTTAACTTGTTGACGAGTTTGTTCTAATTGACGACCAATAGCCTTTTTCTGCGCTTCAATAAAACTTAGTGCATCAAGTGATTTAAGCACATTAAAATAAGCAACCGATGTATTTAAAATTAAGGTTTGACCTTGATATTGATAAGCAATATCAGCAATAGTCGCTTGTTTTTTAGTAATATCTAAAGCTTTCCAATTGGAGAAATTAAAAATACTTTGTGATAGTGAAACTTGGTATAAGTTACCACTTTTTTGTTTTACACCGCTAGTATCTCTGCGACCATGGGTCACACCGTAAGAAGCATTTAAACCAATTTGTGGTAATAAACTTGCGCGAGAGCCAGAAATTGCTGAATATGCTTTATCTCTTTCAGCAAGAGAGCTCCGTAGATCCGGATTGGTTTGTTTTGCTTGTTCATAAACTTGAATTAAATTTTCAGCAAAGACAGATTGGCTTAATGCTAAGCCGATTAAAAAGGTTAAAGTTTTTTTCATCAATCTTCTCTTTAAAAGCATTAAAATATAATATTATTTTCAATTGCATAATTTTAACAGATAATTAGCATATAGTAAGTATTCAAGTTTGTTATTCGCACTTTTTATTAAAATTTAGCTTAAAATTGGGATTTGATATGAAATTTAAAAACACGCCAGTAGAGTTTGGTAAAAAAGATGTCTTTAATTTAACCAAAAAAGTGTTGTATAAAGGTTTTTTTTCGTTACTTGAATATCGTTTTAAATATCGAAAATTTGACGGTTCAATTAGCCAAGAGGTAACCCGTGAAATTCTAGAGCGCGGGCATGCGGTGGTATTATTGGCTTTTGATGCAAAACGTGATGAAGTGGTACTAATTGAACAGATTCGAATTGCAGCCATTGAAACGCAAGATAGCCCATGGATACTTGAATTGATTGCAGGTATGATGGATCACGAAAATGAGTCTTTTGAACAAGTCGCGCGGCGTGAGGCTATGGAAGAAGCCGGAATAAGTATCGGTCGATGTAAACCCATTATCAGTTATTTAGCTTCACCGGGCGGATTAACCGAGCAACTGCATATTCTAGTCGGTGAAGTTGATGCATCGACCGCAAAAGGCGTGCATGGACTAGCGGACGAGAACGAAGATATTAAGGTTCATGTGGTTAGCCGTGAACAAGCGTATGATTGGGTGGAGAAGGGTATAATTAATAATGCCGCATCGATTATTGCACTTCAGTGGTTACAATTAAATCATATAAAGTTAAAGAATGAATGGAAATAGTTTATTTTCACGAACATTACTATTTTATTTCTTTCATAAAAATGTGATCTACTTTACAATTTAATATAACGCTATGATTTAAAATAAAAATTGCAGCAATAGTTACAATGATATTTCATCTGCCAACATTATTGAGCATAATTATAGACTTATAAATTATTGAGGTAAATTTTGGAGTCACATTTGAAGCTTCAAGTAAGTAGAAAAAATTACGGAAAAATTTTGCATATTACCGATACTCATCTTTTTTCGGATGAGGAAGGTTGCCTACTTGGCATAAACTCAAACAAAAGTTTTTTATCGGTCATCGCCGAAATTAAAAAAAGTAAGAAAAAGTTTGATTTGATTGTGGCTACTGGTGATTTTGTACAAGATGGCTCCCAAAAAGCTTACGCCCGTTTTGCTGAGCAAATAATTAAGTTTAAGACCCCATGTGTTTGGTTAGCCGGAAATCACGATAATTATTCTTTTATGCAAGATGTGTTTGCCCATTATCAGCTTGCCGATAACAAAATTGTTTTGTTTGGCGACAAGTGGCTTATTGTTTTATTAAATAGTCAAGTTGTCGGTCATGCTCATGGTTTTTTACCTGAGTCAGAACTGACATTTTTACAACATGCTTTGTTGCAGCACGCTGACAGACATGCCTTGGTCTTTTTGCATCATCATCCGATTCAGTCCGGTTGTCATTGGCTCGATCAACATACTTTAAAAAATAGTGAAGCGCTGGAGAAAATTATTCAGAGCCATACTCAGATAAAGGCAGTAGGTTGGGGACATATTCATCAACAGCAAGATCATCGTTGGCACCATTGTTTAGCGTTTTCAACGCCGTCGACCTGTTTTCAATTTAAACCGGCTTGTTATGATTTTCAATTATCGAATGACGATGCACCCGGTTGGCGAGAAATAACGTTACACTTTGACGGTAGTCTCACAACCGAAGTTTATCGATTAGCCAATAATCCATTTGCCCCCGATTTGTCACAAAATGGCTATTAATCCTAGCTGTTATCGATGAAATATCATCTTTTACCGATTTTAGATAATAAGTGATTTTGATTGCGTTGTTTTATAACAACGGGGCGAAGAAGTAAAATAGCCGTTCAAACACATGTTGCCAGAATGGGCGTTTTTTCCATTCTTCAACATTAACTTCTTCTGATTGAGATAAATATTGCTGTAATAGCAACGATAAGGACTTAGCAAATTCAGCATCGTCAATAACCGTTGTAATTTCAAAGTTAAGCCATAAACTCCGCATATCTAAGTTTACGGTACCGACTAAACTCAATTGGTTGTCGATTAAAACGCTTTTCGTGTGTAGCAAATTATCATTGAATTGATAAAGTTTAACACCGCCGTCTAATAATTCAGAAAAGAAAGCCCGGCTGGCCCATTTTACCATTAGTGAATCATTTTTCTTCGGAATGATAATAATCACTTCCACGCCACGCTGCGCAGCAGTACACACTGCATGCAAGATATCATCACTTGGGACTAAGTAAGGCGTTGTGAAAATTATCTGTTCTTGTGCAGAATAGATAGCGGTAAGTAGTACTTGGTGGATCATATTTTCCATATAACCCGGACCAGAAGCAATAAGTTGCATAATGTGCTTTTTCTCTTCCGGTGGTTCGGCAAAATCGGTAATTTTTGGTAAAGCAAGGTAATCGCCGGTTTCAAGTTCCCAATCACTGGCATAAATAGCGCCCATTAAGGTTGTGACAGGTCCTCGCATTCTTACCATAACATCAACCCATTCCCCAACATGCTTATTTTGTTTGAAGAATCTTGGATCGACAATATTCATACTGCCGGTATAAGAGATGTAATTATCAATGATGGCGACTTTTCGGTGTTGACGTAAATCAAGTCGCCTGAACATGAATCTTAGTAGGTTTACTTTCAGAGCTTCAACAATAATAATGCCAGCTTCACGCATCCTTTTGCTGGCATCTGTCCTAATAAAGTGTCGGCTACCGGCTGAATCGAGCATCAAACGGCATACTACCCCACGTTTGGTTGCTTGAATTAATGCCGCTTCAACATCATCGGCTCTTCCACCTTCATTCCAGATATAAAAGACCATTTCAATATTAGAGGTAGCTTGATTAATATCTTCGATAAGGCGATCAAAAATGGCATCGGTATCGCTCAATAGTTCTATATGATTGCCATTAATTCCTTCAAGTCCGGTTTGATGTTTGCAAAGTTGAAAAATTGGTTTACTGACTTGACTGACATTGCCAGTGAAAATGCCTTGCAATTCACTAATCTTATTAATAAAGTTAGCAATGGTTGGGCGCATTTTTTGCGCTCGTTTGACCCGTTGCTGCCCTAGATGCGCTTCACCGAGCGCAAAATAGAGAATGACGCCCAGAATAGGTAAGATATAGATAACTAACATCCATGCAACGACATACGTCGTCGGTCTACGTTTAAAGACGATACGTAATGTTGTCGCAACAATTATCAACCAATAACCAAGTAAGATCATTGTGCTAATTAATGCATGAAATGAAGTAAATTGCATAGTTGTTAACTGTGACTCAAGTTTAATTTGCTAATCGGATCTTTGTTACAGTCATAATGCTGAAATATTTCAGGCAATGGTTTTGGGTTGTTGTGTTTATCTACTGACACATAAGTGAATGTTGCATCAGTAATACAAAATCGCTGCGTTGCATCATCAGAATCGGTCAGTTTTTTTATCCAAACTTCAATTGCGATGGTAATTGAAGTTTTACCCGTTTTAAGGCAACGAGCATAACAGCAAACCACATCCCCAACCATAGCGGGTTTATGAAAAGTGATACTACTAGCATTAACTGTAACAACTCTTCTTTTGGCTATCTCTTTGGCTAAAATACCGCCAGCAAGATCCATTTGCGACATTATCCACCCCCCGAAAATATGACCATGAGGGTTTGTATCAGCAGGCATTGCAAGGGTTCTTAGAACTAGTTGTCCATTAGGTTTGGTTGCGTCTTGTTTCATCTGTACGTACTCCTGCTAATAACTTTTACTCACTATCTGCATTTTTATTCATATTTTTATAAATGTAAATACCTGAAATTAAGGATAAGAGTAATGATGCGCCGGGTAAGACAAATACTTTAAAAATCCAGAAGACATAATCTGTCGCATAGTAAGTTGCTACTAAGCTTATGATACCGAAAACTACAAAAAAGCTTATCCACAATAAATTTAGTCTATTCCAAATATGGTTATCGAGTTGTAACTCTTTACCTAACATTTTTTGCAATAGATTTTTTTTGAAAAAATATTGGCTAACTAGTAGTGCTGATGCGAATAAAAAGTTGATGATTGTCACTTTCCACTTAATGATATTTGGCTCTCGGGTAAAGAGCGTAAAACCACCAAAAACCATAACCATTAAATAAGAGATAAGTTCAATTTTATCAATTTTTCTATACATTATCAGTATGGTAAGAAAACTTACCGTTGAGGCGATCATCAAAGCTTGAACGCCGACGAAAATATCATATATCGATAAAAAAATAAAAAAGATAACTAGCGGTATAAAATTGAGAAGTTGTTTCATTATGTTAATTAACCTAACAGAGAAATCACGATATTTATATAAATAAAAAGCCTATTAAAATAGGCTTATTTTTTTTGATGAAGTTCAGGGTGTGCTTTACAATTACCAGATTGACAGTGACCATAAAGATATAAACTGTGGAAAGTTAATTTAACACCATATTGTTCAGCTATCTCTTTTTGTCTTTTATTGATAATCTCATCACGAAATTCAAATACTTCACCACAATCAAGACAAATTAAATGATCATGATGTTGTTGTGTTGCAAGCTCAAAAACTGCTCTTCCGCCTTCGAAGTTATGGCGAGTTACGATCCCGGCATCATCAAACTGATTTAATACACGGTAAACGGTCGCAAGCCCGATTTCTTCACCCATATCCAGTAACTTTTTATAAAGATCTTCAACCGTGATATGTTGGCATGAAGGATCACGTAATAATTCTAAAATTTTTAATCGCGGTAACGTAACCTTTAAACCTGCGCTTTTTAACGCAGCATTATTATCATTATCATGATTTGTCATATTACATTCCAGTTTTGTTAATTAAAGGGACACATTATAAGTATATGTACAGGAAATAAAAGAAATCATTGCAATAGATTAAATATTCATTTCAGTTTTAACTTGATTTACCCAATTATTAATACGGTCTTGAGTTAATTCTGGTTGACGATCTTCATCGATAGCTAACCCAATAAAGTGGTTATCATCAACAAGACTTTTAGACGCTTCAAAACTGTAGCCTTCAGTAGGCCAGTGACCGACAATTTTAGCTTCTTTCGGTTCAATAACATCACGGATAGTACCCATTGCATCACAGAAATATTCGGCGTAATCTTCTTGATCACCACAACCAAAGATAGCAACAGTTTTACCCTTAAAATCAATTTGTTCTAAACTCGGAAAAAAATCATCCCAATCAGCTTGTGACTCACCATAGTACCAAGTCGGGATGCCAAAAAATAGATAATCGTATTTTTCAATATGTTCTTTAGTGGTTTTTGCAATATCGAAAAGATCTGCGTTATCACTACCTAATATTTCTTGAATTCGCTGAGCTACCTTTTCTGTATTGCCAGTATCACTACCAAAAAAAATACCAACTTTTGCCATATTTTTACCTTTACTTTTATTACGCTATGAAAATATGCTTTTGAGTATATCATTGTCACTTCTTATCAGCAATAATTCTCAATTACAATAAACAAGAGTTATTATTTACTACACAATTTATTCATCTTGGATTAGAATTATTACAATTTTATATCAATCTAAGTTGCGGAATTTATTTATGAACTTGCATGAGTATCAATCCAAACATCTTTTTAAACAATACAATTTACCTGTACCTGAAGGGTACGTTTGTAACTCAATTGATGAAATTCAAGATACATTAGCTGAATTGTCATCACAAACGCAGAAAGGTGCTTGGGTGGCTAAATGTCAGGTTCATGCCGGGGGAAGAGGTAAATCCGGTGGCGTAATATGTACCGAAGATTTTAACCAAATCAGAATTTTTGCTGAAAAATGGTTAGGCCAACATCTGGTAACTTATCAAACAACCGCAAAAGGGCAACCGGTAAATAAAATCTTAATTGAAAAAGCGTCTGAAATTGTGAAAGAACTCTATTTAGGTGCCGTTATTGATCGTAGTACCAAACGAGTTGTGATTATGGCATCAACTGAAGGCGGGGTTGATATTGAAAGTGTTGCTGAAAAATCCCCGCATTTAATTCATAAAGTCTCCCTCGATCCACTCACTGGCGCAAACGCTTTTCAAGGTCGTGAGTTGGCTTTTAAATTGGGCTTAAGCGGTAAACTTATTAACCAATTTGCTAAACTTTTTGTCAATTTTGCTAACCTGTTTTTAGAAAATGATGTTTCACTGGCCGAAGTTAATCCGCTGGTGATTACTGGTTGTGAGCAGTTAATCTGTTTAGATGCTAAAGTGGTCTTAGATGATAATGCTATGTACAGACACCCCGATTTAAGCATTTTGCGCGATACGACTCAAGAAGATGAACGTGAGTCGATTGCGGCAAAACAAGGCATTAGCTATGTATCACTTGACGGCAATATTGGCTGTATGGTGAACGGTGCGGGTTTGGCAATGGCGACTATGGACATGATCAAACTGTATGGCGGTGCACCGGCTAATTTTCTTGATGTTGGTGGCGGCACCACTAAAGAGCGTGTTGCTGAAGCCTTTAAACTGATTTTATCTGACCAAAATGTGAAGGCTATTTTAGTCAATATTTTTGGTGGTATTGTTCGTTGTGATTTAATTGCTGACGGTATTATCAGTGCAATTAAAGAAATTGGTCTGACTGTTCCTGTTGTTGTTCGGCTTGAGGGTAATAATGCGCAGCTTGCCAGAGAGATTTTAGCTGATAGCAAATTAAATGTTATTACCGCAGAAAGCTTAACCGATGCGGCACAAAAAATCGTGACGGTTGCAAAATAAAGGAAGAGTGGAGAACAATAATTATGTCAATTTTAATCAATAAAGATACCAAAGTTATTTGTCAGGGTTTTACCGGCAGTCAAGGCACTTTTCATTCAGAGCAAGCGTTAGCTTATGGAACAAAATTAGTTGGTGGTGTTACACCAGGTAAAGGTGGAACGACGCATTTAGGTTTGCCAGTGTTTAATACCGTTAAAGAAGCCGTTTTAGCAACCGGCGCAACTGCTAGTGTTATTTATGTTCCTGCGGCATTTGGTAAAGATTCTATTTTAGAAGCAATTGATGCCGGTATTGAGTTGATAGTCTGTATTACCGAAGGCATTCCTACTTTAGATATGCTAGTGGTAAAAGAAAAACTCATTCAAAAAAATGTCACAATGATTGGTCCAAACTGCCCGGGCATTATTGTTCCGGATGAGTGTAAAATTGGCATCATGCCGGGACATATTCATTTAGCCGGTAAAGTTGGCATTGTTTCTCGCTCCGGAACGTTAACGTATGAAGCAGTTAAACAAACAACAGATATTGGATTAGGGCAATCGGTTTGCGTTGGCATCGGTGGAGACCCAATCCCGGGAAGTGATTTTATTTCTATTTTAAAATTACTTGAACAAGACCCTAAAACTCAAGCAATTGTCATGATTGGCGAGATTGGTGGTAGCGCTGAAGAAGAAGCTGCGCAATATATCAAATACAATGTTACTAAACCTGTTGTTGCATACATTGCTGGCGTATCGGCACCTGCCGGTAAACGTATGGGACATGCAGGCGCTATTATATCGGGTAACAAAGGCACGGCAGAAGAAAAAACGAAAGCATTACAAGCAGCAGGTATCACGGTTGTTAGTAGTCTAGCAGATATTGGTGAAGCAGTAAAAAAACGTATTAAATGATCAATTTTTGATATTTATCAATTTTTATTCTCTAAATATTGTTGTACAATAAGCGTAAATAACGTTATAAATTTTGTGGGCATTTAAAGGATTAGGGAGCACCTATGTTAGATATCGTAGAACTATCACGCCTTCAGTTTGCACTCACAGCAATGTATCATTTTATTTTTGTACCATTGACGCTAGGTCTAGCGTTTATGCTTGCAATTATGGAAACCGTCTACGTTGTTAGTGGTAAGCAAGTCTGGAAAGATATGACTAAATTCTGGGGTAAACTTTTTGCTATCAACTTTGCTGTTGGTGTGGCAACCGGTTTAACCATGGAATTTCAGTTTGGTACCAATTGGTCTTATTATTCACACTACGTTGGGGATATTTTTGGCGCACCATTAGCTATCGAAGGTTTAATGGCATTTTTCCTAGAGTCAACTATGGTTGGTTTGTTCTTTTTTGGTTGGGACAGATTAAGCCGTGGTAAACATCTTATGGTCACTTGGTGTGTGGCATTTGGCTCAAATTTATCTGCACTTTGGATTTTGGTTGCAAATGGTTGGATGCAATTTCCAATCGGTTCAGATTTCAACCCGATCAACTCTCGTATGGAAATGGCGAACTTTTATGAGCTCATTACCAATTCAGTTGCGCAATATAAATTCGTTCATACTGTGGCAGCCGGTTACTTAACTGGGGCTATTTTTGTATTAAGTATTAGCGCCTATTATTTATTGAAAAAACGGGATGTTGGATTTGCTAAGCGTTCGTTTGCTGTGGCCGCCACATTTGGTTTTATCACCTCAATTGTTGTTGCTGTTATGGGCGATGAAGCCGGTCACGAAATGACGACCGTTCAGCCAGCAAAACTAGCTGCAATTGAAGCTGAATGGGAAACTCAACCCGCACCAGCATCATTTAATGTGATTGCTTTTCCTTCACAAAAAAATAAAGAAAATTTATTTGCTATTGAGATCCCATATGTAATGGGCTTAATGACGACGCGTTCAGTAGATACGCAAGTTATTGGTTTAAAAGATATCTTAGCAAGTAATGAAGCAAGAATTCGTAATGGTATTTTAGCTTATACCAATCTGGAGAAAATCCAACAAGGTAGCCAAGATCCTGAGGTTTTAAAAGCATTTGAAACTTATAAAGCTGACTTAGGTTATGGTTACTTAGTCAAGCGATTTACCGATCGTGATAACTTAACCATTCCGCAAGCAACCGAAGCGCATATTAAAGCGGCTACTGAAGACTCAATTCCGACCGTTTGGCCTTTATTCTGGGCATTTAGAGGAATGGTTGGCTTTGGCTTGCTGATGATTTTAGGAACAGGTCTGGCATTATGGACAACGTATAAAAACAAGATTGGCGAAAAACGTTGGTTATCTCGTATGTTAGTACTATTTTTACCATTACCATGGTTAGCTTGTGAATGCGGTTGGTTTGTGGCTGAATACGGTCGTCAACCATGGGCAATTCAAGATATTTTACCAACTGGGGTGGCAAATTCATCCTTAACACCGGGTGAAGTGTTATTTACTATGGTACTTATTTGTGGACTTTACACGCTATTTTTAGTTGCTGAAATGTTCTTAATGTTTAAGTTTGCTCGTTTAGGGCCTAGCTCTTTAGGAACGGGTAACTATCATTATGAAAAAACACAATCAGTAACAGAATAGGACATAGGAGTATACACAATGATTGATTACGAAATTGTACGCGTCATCTGGTGGGTGCTGATTAGTGTTGTTTTAATCGGTTTTGTTATCACAGATGGATTTGATATGGGCGTGGGTATCTTATTACCTTTTATCGGTAAAACGGATACTGAACGCCGAATTATGATAAATGCTATTGCTCCCCATTGGGACGGTAACCAAGTGTGGTTGATCACCGCTGGTGCCGGCATTTTTGCCGCTTGGCCAATGGCATATGCGGCTTCGTTTTCTGGTTTTTATATTGCGATGATATTAGTGCTTTGTGCGTTATTTTTCAGACCAATTGGTTTTGATTATCGCAGTAAATTAGAAAATTCGAAGTGGCGAAACATGTGGGACATTGCTATTTTTCTTGGTAGCTTTGTACCGGCATTAGTTTTTGGTGTGGCTTTTGGTAATTTATTAGAAGGTGTGCCGTTTAGATTTGATAAATCTTATCGAGTATTTTATGACGGTAATTTCTTCGGTTTACTTAATCCATTTGCTATCTTGACCGGTATTGTCAGCTTAATGCTATTTGTTGCTCATGGTGGTGCATGGTTACAAATGAAAACATCCGGTGAGCTCTATTTAAGAGCACGTAAAGCTACACAAATTGCCAGCCTTATTATGATAGTGGCATTTATATTAGCTGGAGTATGGGTAATATTTGGTATCAATGGTTATGAAATTACCAGTGTGATTGATTACAATGGCACTTCTCATCCTTTAAGTAAAACCGTATCGACCGATGGTTCATGGTTAACCAACTATATGAATTATCCGATCTTATGGATCGTGCCTATTTTAGGTATTGTTTTACCATTATTAACGATTTTATGCTCCGGATTAAATAAAAATGGTTTAGTGTTTTTATTATCAGCATTAACTATCGCTTGTGTGTTATTTACTTATGGTATTGCAACGTTTCCGTTTATCATGCCATCGAGCATCATGCCAAATGCTAGTTTAACGATTTGGGATGCTTCATCAAGTCAGTTAACACTTAATATTATGTTAGTTGTTGTTTTAATATTTTTACCAATAATTTTGCTCTATACCACTTGGTGTTATATCAAGATGTTTGGACGACTTGATAAAAATCATATTGAAAATAACAAGCATTCACTTTATTAAGGAGCAATTATGTATTATGTATTATGGTTTGTAGGTCTTATTGCTGCTTGTATGCTTGCTGTTGTAACCGGCCTGTGGGTTGAACGCAATAGTAATGAAAAAGAAGCTGACGATAAATAAACATTCATTAATCAGTTGAAAGGTGGCATTTTGTCACCTTTTTAATTTTTAACTGAGGTAAGATGAGAATAAGTTATAAATGATAATTGTTTTCATTTAACTATTTTTATATCATAGTGCAGCAAATTTTATATTCATATATAATGAGCGCTAAATTTTACGGGTTCAAATATTAAATATGAAACAGTTCGACTGGAATGCAAGAGTCTATTATGAAGATACCGATGCGGGGGGCGTGGTTTATCATGCTCGATATCTCGCTTTTTTTGAACGCGCCAGAACAGAAATGTTAAGAGCGATCGGTATCAGTCAGCAAAAGTTATTACAAGAAGGTATTGCTTTTGTGGTTAAAAAGTTGGATATTAGCTACGACTTTCCAGCTCGTTTAGATGACATGCTAACTATCAGCAGTAAAGTTGAGCTAATTCGCAAGGCGTCTATTATTTTTAAGCAGACTATTTTTAATCAAAATAAGCAGGCTATCAGCACCGCTGATGTGGTTATTGCTTGTGTCGACATGACAAAAATGAAGCCATGTGCGCTTCCTAAGTCATTAGTTTTGGAGTTTATATAAGTGGAAAATCTTAATATTATTGATCTATTTTTACAAGCAGGTTTATTAGTACAATGTGTAATGTTACTGTTGCTTCTGTTCTCGGTAATGTCTTGGGCTATTATTTTTCAGCGAAGTAAAATATTAAACAAAGCTAAAAAACAAGTAGAGCAATTTGATAATAGCTTTTGGTCTGCTGATGATCTAAATGTTTTATTTGACAGAGCAAAATTAAACAAAGAAGATATTTGTGGTACAGAACATATCTTTTATTCAGGCTTTAAAGAGTTTTCTCGTTTATATCAAATTAATCCTAATATGCCGGAAGCCGCTTTAGATGGCGCATCACGTTCAATGCGTTTAGCAATGAACAGAGAATTGGATAATTTAGAGTTACATATTCCTTTCTTAGGAACGGTTGGTTCTATCAGCCCATATATCGGTTTATTTGGTACCGTTTGGGGGATTATGCATGCGTTTATCTCTCTTGGTGCAGTAAAACAAGCAACGTTACAAATGGTTGCACCAGGTATTGCTGAGGCGCTAATTGCCACCGCTATCGGTTTATTTGCCGCAATTCCTGCTGTTTTAGCTTATAATCGATTATCACTTAGCGTTAGTCGAATGGAACAAAATTATCTTAACTTTATCGATGAGTTTTCAGCAATTTTGCAACGCCAAGCAGTGGCAGTTAGGAAATAATTATGAGTAGACGTTCACGTTATACAACTAAGTCTGAAATTAATATTGTTCCGCTATTGGATGTATTATTAGTTTTAGTACTTATTTTTATGGCAACTGCCCCAATTATCAGCCAAAGTGTTGAAGTTGATCTACCGGAAGCATCTGAATCTAAAACAGTTTCACCTACTGAGAATAAACCGATTATTATCGAAGTGTCAGGTGTTGGGATTTACACATTAATCATTGATCAAGATCGGCTATCAAACTTACCGGAAGAACAGATTGTTGCTGAAGTTAAACAACAAATGTCACTTAATGACAAAGCTGTTTTTTTAGTTGGCGGGGCTAAAAATGTTCCTTATGAAGAGATCATCAAAGCGTTGAATCTATTGCAATCTGCTGGTGTCAAATCTGTTGGATTGATGACTAACCCAATTTAAATAAACACAAACATATAAAAAGTGTCAGCGATGTCTAATAAGTTAAACTCAAAATTAAGTGTGCCGGTTTTAATATCGATTATTTTGCATGGAATTATCATTGTTATTTTAGGTTACCGTTTTATGCAAGACAGCGATGCTAACTTTGGTAGCATTAATGGAAATTCTATTGATGCAATTATGGTCGATCCTTCGGTCTTAAATGAGCAATATCAAAGGCAATTACAATCACAGATTAATCAGCAAAGCGCTCATAATCAACGACAAGAACAAATTAATAGTCAGACTGACGAATTTTTGCAAAAACAATTCGAACAGCAAGAGCAGCTGAAACAGTTAGAAAAAGAGCGTCAAGAGCTTGCTGAGAAACAAAGGCTAGAACAAATCGCTGCCAATGAGGCCGCCAAAGAAGCGGAAAGAGCCATCAAAGAAGCAGAAAAAGCAGTTCAAGAAGCAAAAGAAAGGGCTGCCAGAGAAGCAGAAAGAATCGCTCAAGAAGCAAAAGAAAAGGCCGAAAAAGAAGCGAAAGAAAGGGC
>CALYQY010000020.1 GCA_945291235.1 uncultured Gilliamella sp. | reverse complement strand
GCAATCATTTGATTGATTTTATACACCACAGCGAGATAACCGATTGAGTTTAAATTAATATCCGCACACCCAGCTAATTGGCGGGCTTGAATAAAAGTCTCTCGTGATGAATAGACAGCTAAATCCGTGATATAACCAGTGATAATTTGATAATGTGCAATCGAGGTTGTGGTGCAAGATTTCATAAAATTCCTTCTTTGTTATTCGTTGATGCTATCTAGTCAATAATTGGTAGCCAGTTAGGCAATGTTGGCGTTTTACAATAATAATCACATTCGCCTTTAAATTGCGCTAACGGTTTAAATTCGGGTGTCTGCGGATCATTAAATATGTCACTGGCACCTGCACGATATAATTTTTTAAATCGTATGGTTTCGTCAGCAACGCTATGTCGCCAAGGTTTTGGATAACCCCAATAAGCTAAAACTTGATTACCAAAAAACGAGTACCCGCCACCTGCCGCAAAGAAGATGAAAATAATGCCAAATATCCACCCCCAAAAGCTATATTTAATTATATTAATCAGGTAACTCAATGGCGAATCATTGCAAAGGCTTATAATTAAAAATACAAGACAACAAATCACAACCATAACGGTAGTTAAAATAAAGTTTATTTTCAAAAATTCACATGTTGACATGCCAATATAACGGGGAAAAATCAACATGTGTTGCGCTGGAACTCGAATGGCATAGCATTGATAAGTATCGTAGTCTTGTGGCGGTTTGACCAGCATTTCAACATAGTCACCCTCTTCAAAAGCAATGCGGCTAACTCGCCCTTCGACCGCATGATTACCCACATAACAGGTGAAGTATTTTCCTTTTAACAACGGGCGAGATTTGAATAAATAACTAAAAAAAGCCAGAATGGATGAGATTAATAGCAGAGTTTGTTCGTCCTTTTCTCCTTTCTTCAACTTACTGACAGTCCCTTTAAGTAAATAAAAATCCTTTTTCATTGATAACTCGCTAACTTTGATTAATACCTTGTAGTTTGAATAATATGACAATTTTTAACGTTTTTTGCTTATTATAGGGGATTTATTTATTTCATAACTAGGAAAATTTTTTCATTCACTCTATTACCCTATATTTTTAGGTTATTTGCAGCTTTGCTTAGTTTTCATTCTATTTCGGTATATAATGATTTCCTTGTCGATAAAACCGTCAAATGGAGGTTGTGATGATCACCCAAGTAAGCCCTTTTGGATCAATGGATTTGCTGGCACAAGCTGAGGTTGATATTTTAAAAAAATCAGCCAATAGTGAACTCTATCAGCTATTTAGAAATTGTGCATTAGCGACACTTAATGCCGGCAGTAAAACCGATAGTACTAAAGAACTTTTAGATAGATTTAAATCGTTTGAAGTCAATGTTATTAGTAAAGAGCGTGGGGTCAAATTAGAGCTTATTGATGCCCCGGAAAGCGCTTTTGTCGATAAGAAAATTATTCGCTCAATACAGGCAAATCTTTTTGCGGTGTTGCGTGATATTCTTTTCTTAAACAGCCAAATTAGTGCGGTAAAACAGTTAGTTTCTAATGTGAAACTTGAAAAAGACCTCTCCTATTACATCACCAACCTTGTGTTTTCGATTTTGCGTAACGCCAATGCGCTACATGTTGGCGAAGAGCCTAACCTTATTGTTTGTTGGGGTGGGCATTCGATTAATGAAAACGAATACTATTATGCCCGTCAAGTCGGCATGCAGTTAGGGTTACGTGAGCTTAATATCTGCACTGGCTGTGGACCCGGCATTATGGAAGCCCCAATGAAAGGCGCCGCTGTTGGTCATGCTCAGCAACGTTATAAAGAAAGTCGATTTATTGGTATGACAGAGCCTTCAATCATTGCCGCTGAGCCACCTAATGCACTGGTAAATGAACTTATTATTATGCCCGATATTGAAAAACGGCTTGAAGCGTTTGTCCGTATCGCGCACGGTATTGTTATTTTTCCCGGCGGTCCGGGCACCGCTGAAGAGCTGCTTTATATTTTGGGTATTTTGTTAAATCCGGCCAATAAAAATCAAACTTTACCGCTTATTTTAACCGGTCCAAAAGAGTGTGAAGATTATTTTACGGCAATCGATGACTTTATTCGTAATACCCTTGGTGAACAAGCGACTCAACTTTATCAAATTGTGATTGATTCACCGGAAAAGGTCGCTCGGATTATGAAAGAAGGGGTCAAACAGGTTAAATCTTCCCGCTTAAAAACCGGCGATGCTTATGGATTTAACTGGCTGCTGAAAATCGATGAATCACTCCAGCATCCGTTTACGCCAATTCATGAAAATATGGCTGCGCTGAATTTACATAAAGATCAACCGGTTGAGCTATTGGCCGCCGACTTACGCCGTGCTTTTTCCGGTATTGTTGCCGGCAATGTCAAAGAGTTTGGCATGAAGCAAATTGCTGAACATGGTCCATACAAGTTGCAAGGAGATCGTGAGCTGATGAAACAGTTGGATAATCTGTTACGCAGTTTTGTTAAACAAGATCGGATGAAATTACCGGGCGGAAGCGCTTACCAGCCATGTTATGAGATCTGTTATTAGCCCTGTTAATTATATCCTTTAATGATATCACTACTCTGCCAGCAAAGATGTCGGCAGAGTAGTTAGCAAGTAGCTAAAATCATGACAAATCATTTAAGATATCTAACGCTTCAGAAACTTTTTTCACACCAAAAACTTGCATATTTTCTGGTCTCTTTTTGGGCATATTGGCTATAGGTACGATCGCCTTTTTAAAGCCATGCTTAGCTGCTTCGGCAATTCGCTCTTGCCCACTAGGAACCGGTCTGATTTCACCACCTAAACCAATTTCGCCAAAAATGACCACATCTTGCGGTAACGGGCGATTGCGAAAACTTGAAACTAAGGCCGCGATTAAAGCTAAATCGGCGCTGGTTTCTGTCACTTTTACGCCACCGACCACATTGACAAAAATATCTTGATCGGCCATTTGTAATCCACCATGTCGATGCAATACCGCCAACAACAGCGCTAAGCGATTTTGATCTAAGCCCACGGTCACTCGCCTTGGGTTGCCATACATGGAGTGATCAACCAGCGCTTGAATCTCTACCAGCAGTGGACGGGTACCTTCCCATAACACCATAACGGAGCTACCGGGTAGCATTTCATCACCCCGACTTAAAAATATTGCTGACGGGTTACTTACCTCTTTCAAACCTTGTTCAGTCATGGCAAAAACGCCAAGTTCATTCACTGCACCAAAACGGTTTTTATGGCTGCGCAGCGTTCTAAACCTTGAATCGGCATCACCGTCTAATAATATTGAGCAGTCAATGCAGTGTTCCAGCACTTTAGGCCCCGCAAGCGAACCGTCTTTAGTCACATGACCGACCATAATAATGGCAATACCTTTGGTTTTGGCAAAGCGAGTTAAATAAGCGGCGGTTTCCCGCACTTGCGCAACACTACCGGGCGAGGATTGAATATCAGACAGATGCATCACTTGTATCGAATCAATCACCATAAGTTTTGGTTGAGATTGATCGGCCAGTAAACAGATCTGCTCGATACTGGTTTCAGACAGCATGTTGATATTATCGGTCGGTAAACCTAATCGGTGGGCGCGCATAGCGACTTGTTGTAAAGACTCTTCCCCGGTCACATAAAGGGTGTTCATGTGCGCTGAGAGTTTACTCATCGTTTGCAGTAATAAGGTACTTTTACCGGCGCCGGGATTACCGCCGATCAATATCGCACTCCCCGGCACTACACCGCCACCGAGCACCCGATCGAATTCAGAAAATCCGGTTGAGAATCTCGGTAGCGCTTCTAAACTAATTTCAGATAATTTTTGGATTTTTGCTTGCCCGGCGACACTGCCGGCATAGCCTGTTAATCGTTCATTACGTGATGATGAGCTTGCAAGCCTAACTTCGGTTATGGTGTTCCAAGCATGACAAGCACTACATTGCCCTTGCCAACGTGGATAATCAGCCCCGCAATCATTACAAACATACGCACGTTTAACACTTTTTGCCAAATTATTCTCCTAACCTTCACTTAATAAACTTGTCGATAAGATACACCATAATCCAGTTAAATCTGCATAATTAATGCTAATTCTCGCCTTTTCTACCACTTTTGGTTTGCCATGATAAGCAACCCCAAGACCAGCAATACGAATCATCATTAAATCGTTAGCACCATCGCCAATTGCCACGGTTTGTTCAATAGGAATATTTAATGAGGCGGCTAATTGTTGTAAAGTGCGAGCCTTATATTTAGCATCGACAATTTGACCGATGACTTTACCGGTTAAGCGATTGTTTTTAATCTCTAACTCATTGGCATACGCATCAACTAACTTTAATTTCTGCTTTAGGTGATCTGCAAAATAGGTAAAACCGCCAGAGGCAATGGCAACATGCCAACCTTTTTTATGTAACTCTTTAACCAAATAGGTTAATCCCGATGTCATTGGTAGTGACTGTTTAACTTGCTGTAAGATATCTTGATGTGCCCCTTTTAAGGTTGCGACTCGTTTACGTAGACTGGTTGCAAAATCAAGCTCACCTCGCATGGCTTGTTCGGTAACGGCTGCAACTTGCTCGCCAACGCCATGCAGTTTTGCCAGTTCATCAATGCATTCAATAGTAATTGCCGTTGAATCCATATCCATAACCAATAAGCCCGGTGAATTTAAAGTTGGCAAATTATCGATAGGTGAAACGTCAATACCTAATGCCAGCGAAATTGATTTCGCTTTTTTGGGGATCATACCGGCAATACGGACAATTTGATAAGATTTCACTTTCCAAGATGACACTATCACCATTGGCATTGCCAATTGTCTTTGGAAGTTCGATAAAATCGTTTTATTTAATTTTTTACCATAAATAATCCAACCTGTTTTACCGGCATTATAGTCAAGCGGTACCACTTCACAGCCATTTAAAGATAAAGGTAAACCTTGCCAGTATTGAATATTTTCGGGGAGATCATTATAGGTTAATGTGTAAGCCATAACAAAAATCTTAATAACGCAAAACAGATTTGGAATTTATCATATCTATCAAAAATTGTCCAAGTAAGGATTATAAGATGTTATTAATTGAAATTTCGGACTAAAAAACTCTGCTCATCAACTTTTTTTGCAAAAAAATGGGGTCATTGTTAATCAATATTCATTGCCTTTAGTTTGGTTTGGTTTAGTTTAGAAATGACGAAATAACACTAAACGGCTTGTCCCCACAAACACAGCTGTTCAAGTGCCGGACCGATTTTTTCACCCAAAGGGGTTAATTTATATAACACTTTAAGTGGTGGTTTTTCACCATATACACGGCGAGTAATAAGTTGATCTTCTTCCAACTTTTTAAGCTGGATGCTTAGCGTCATATCAGTGATTTCTGGGATCACCATTTTTAACTCACTAAATCGTTTTTCACCAGAAAGCAAATAATAAAGGATAACACCTTTCCATTTTCCACCGATTAAATCCATAGCTAAACTTATTGGGCAATAATAAATTTTATTCTTATATCGTATTGATGATCGATGTTCACGACTTTGCATACACATTCCTACTATCAAATTTGATAGATATTGCTGAAAAAATATTAGTCAATAAACTAAATAGAGTAACTAAATTTTTTATAGTATAAAAACAAAGGAACAATTATGCCATTAATTATTTTAGGTCATCCCAATATTGAACAATCAATTGCCAATAAAACGATTGTTGAAACATTACAAGATAAAGTTAAGGATATTGAAATTCGTAATATTCACCAACTTTACCCAGATTACAAAATCAATGTACAAGAAGAACAAACTGCTTTACTTAGACATGATCTTATCGTTCTACAATACCCTATGTATTGGTTCAACATGCCAGCGATACTTAAAATATGGTTTGATGAGGTATTAACCTACCAATTTGCTTATGGTTCAAAAGGAGATAAATTAAAAGATAAAAAGTTATTGCAAAGTTTAACTGTAGGACAAACAGAGCAAAATTTTCAAAAATATCCCCCTGAATTAATGAATCATTTACTTCAATCCGTTAAAATTTCAGCACTCTACACCCAAATGAAATACCTTTCCCCTGCCATTTTATATGGCGTGTCGCCTGTAATAGAAGGAGAAAAAACGACAATAAAAGCAAAAGCGTTACAACATAGCCAGCAATTAGCTCAATTGATTGAAAATTACAGTCAGTAGCGCAACGTTAATGCTTTATTCATTTTTTAATAGTGCATAGCTTTTTTAAAATGCACTAATTACTTTTTCTTAAAATAGCGTAGAAAAACCCATCGCCGCCGTTGTCGGTGGGTAAAAACTGTTTAACCTCGCCTTGCAATTTCGCATCACTATTTTCTTGTAAAAAACGCTCAATCTGCAATCTATTCTCGTCAGGGAGGATTGAGCAGGTAGCATAGACTAAAGTGCCACCTGTTTTTAAATAAGGCCAAATATTGGTTAAGATCGCATGTTGCAGTTCAGTCAATTGCGCTATATCGCTATCTCGCCGTAACCATTTGATATCGGGATGACGACGAATTACGCCGGTAGCGGAGCAAGGTGCATCAAGCAAGATACGATCAAAAAGTCGTCCTTTACACCATGTTTCCGGTGTTAAACCGTCGCCAACTTTCACTTCGGCATGTTGTTTTAAGCGAGCTAAGTTTTCATCAATGCGTTTTGCTCGGCTGGCATCCACGTCAACCGCTAGCACGTGAGCTTTTGGCGCAACTTCTAAAATATGGGTGGTTTTACCGCCCGGCGCGGCGCACATATCTAAAATCTGTTCGTCATTTTGTGGTGCCAATAGGTAAGCGGCATATTGCGCTGATAAGTCTTGCACCGTTACCGCACCTTGAGCAAAACCCGGTAACTTAGTGACATTTACCGGTGATAATAAGCGAATAGCAGAAGGTATATCGGCAAAAACGGCGGATTGAATTTGTGCATCAGCCAGTAATTGTTGATACTCAGTTGCAGTATAGTGATTCAAATTCACCCGTAGCCACATGGGTGGCTTTTGATTATTGGCTTCAACAATGGCTTGCCAATCATCGGGATAAGCTTGTTTAAGGCGATTTAATAGCCATGTCGGATGCCATGTTCGGCTGGCTTGTTGTTGGCTCTCTTTACTCAATTGCTGGGTTAATGTTGTTTGCTGGCGCAAAAACTCACGCAATACCCCATTAACCAAACCTTTTAATGCCGATTTTTTGAGATCGTTGACCGCATTAACTGTCTCGCCAACAGCAGCATGTTCAGGGATTCGGGTATAGAGAATTTGATAAACGCCAACAAGTAATAAATAGTGCAAAACCCTATTTTTACCGGTCATGACTTTTTTCATCAAACGATGAATGTAAAAGTTAAGCTCCGGCAACACGCGCATCACGCCAAAACAGATCTCTTGAACTAATGCACGATCTTTGTCGGCTATTTTAGGTTGCAAAACCGTTAAGGCATTACTTAGCGACTGCCCGTCTTCAAGCACGTTATAAATAGCCTGTGCGCAAATCGCTCGAATATTTTGTTGTAACTTTTTATTCATAAATAATAATAACCTTAACGCTTTGATAAATTACAGTATTAATGACCCAACCCAACCGGCAATAAATAACGGAATATTAAAATGGGTAAATGTTGGGATCACACTATCACGTATATGGTCATGTTGCCCGTCACTGTTCAGCCCGGCCGATGTAGCTAAAATGGTATCTGACGGCGGTGAGCCAGCATCTCCAATTGCGCCCGATGCACCAATTAAACAGACCGTTGCAATCGGTGAAAAACCTAATTGCACACAAAGCGGTACATAAATGGCTGCAATAATCGGCACGGTTGAGAATGATGAACCAATGCCCAGTGTTATCACTAATCCCACTAACATCATCATAAATGAGGCCACCACTTTATTACCGGCAAATAACGCTGCGCTATTGATAACCAGTGGCTCGATTTCATGGGTCTGTTTTAACACTTCAGCAAAGCCTTGTGCTGAAATCATCACAAAACCAATCATCGCCATCATTTTTATACCGTCAGTAAATACGCCGTCAGCTTCACCCCATTTTATGGTGCCAGAGACAATAAAGCAGATAAAACCAATCAGAGCACCTAAAATCATTGAGCCGGTATAAAGTTGCACGGTAAAAGAGAGTACAATAGCCAATAAAGAGACGATAACTGAACGTTTATTCACGTTGTTAAGCGCATCAAGGTTTGTCTCTTCACGAATAATTTTATATTCACGTGGTTTACGGTAACTGACAAAAATTGCCCATAATAAACCACAAAACATACCTAAAGCCGGAATTGCCATTGCATGCATAACATTGACATGACTCACATCCATACCCGATGAGATAATATTTTTTAACAATATTTGATTTAAAAAGATATTACCAAACCCGACCGGTAAAAACATATAAGGGGTGATCAGACCGAATGTCATAATACAGGCAATCATACGTCGGTCTAATTGTAGTCTCGACATGACATATAACAGTGGCGGAATTAACAGCGGAATAAAGGCGATATGGATCGGAATAATATTTTGCGAGGAAATACTCACTAATCCAATAATGACAATTAATGTCCACTTAATTCGGGTTTTTGCACTGCTCGATGTTAGCTGTTTTATCGCTTTGTCTGCTAATAATTCGGGTAACCCTGATTTGGATATCGCAACAGCAAATGCACCTAACATGGCATAAGAAAGTGCAATGTTGGCGCCATTACTGATGCCGGTATTAAAAGCATCGATTGTTTCTTTTAAAGTTAAGTGACTAAACAGGCCGCCGGCAAATGCGCCGATAATTAAACTAATTACCACATGCACTCGGCATAGTGACAGCACTAACATTAAAATAACAGCAACGACGACAGCATTGATTGAAGATAAAAATTCAAGAATGGTATGCATAAGATGGATTCTTCGTAGCTCAGTAAAATAAGTTATTCTAGGCGATAGCCAACCAAAGTGCAATTGATCATGCCGACTTAACCGCCAGCCCTTGCCTATTTAAAAAATCATCGCTTTGCGTTTAAATTAAAAACAACCCGCCAAAAAATTAAATAAAAAAATAAAATCAATATGTTGATTGAATTTTTCGCCATTTAGATTTAATTATTTGATTATTCATTTGTTGATGTAGATCGCATTTTGCCAAAAAATCTTTTTTTTACCTTGCTAATCGCCCAATTAATCGATATTTTAAACAATAGAAATTTTTAATAGAAATCAACTTATTTATAGAAATATAATAATAAATACCAATATGGCTGATCTAAAAATTTACACAATTTATGTTTTGATGAATTGATTTTTGTTTAAGGAGAAAGATATGTCTAACCGTCCAATAGGATTGGCAGCGTTAACTGTCTTAGATGTTTCACCAGCCAATCAAGTTTTGGTTGCTGCCGAAGCCGGTTACACTCATGTTGGTTTACGGCTTATTCCCGCTACCCCAACCGAACCCGTTTATGCAACTGTTGGTGACACGCCAATGGTGCGCGAAATTGAACGTCGGTTAAAAGAGACCGGCATTAAAGTCTTAGATATTGAGATTTTTCGCTTAAAACCCGATACCCGTGTAATCAACTTTTTACCGGTACTTGAAACAGGTGCCCGATTGGGCGCTAGTCAGGTACTGCTGGCGGGCAACGATCCGGATCAAAATCGCCTGGCCGATAATTTTGCCCAGCTGTGTGAAATTGCCGCACCACTTGGCATTGCAATAAATATTGAGCCGATGCCATGGACTGATATTCCAACAGTAAATGCCGGGATTGAATTACTCAAAACAGCCAATCAAAACAATCAAGGAATGATTATCGATCCGCTACACTTTGATCGTGGGGCAAATACTTTGGATGATTTGAAAAAAGTACCTAAAGATTGTTGGCGCTATATGCAACTGTGTGACGGCACCAAAGAGAAACCAAAAGATATAGAAGGATTACTCTATCAAGCTCGTAACTATCGCCTGTCACCGGGTCGAGGTGGTATTGACCTTGTGTCACTGTTAAAAGCGTTACCGGAAATGCCAATTTCAATTGAGTGCTGTAACGATGAGTTAGCGTTATCCAAATCACCGATTGAACGCGCTAAAATGTATATTGAAGATGCACGTGCATTATTAAAACGTGTAGCAGAACAATCGTAAATGTGTACCCTTTGCTAAAAGGCAAAGTCAGTAGTGGAGAATTTTTAATGAGAAATAATATCGACGGTCATTTTTTATTGATTGGTTTAATGGCCTACCCAATTCGTCATAGCTTATCGCCACAAATGCAAAATACCCTCTATGCTAAGCTTGATATCCCTTATGTCTATTTAGCCTTCGAAGTTGATCAAGAAAAGTTACCCGATGCAATAAAAGGGCTTCGTGCTTTAGGGCTACGTGGTAGTGCAGTATCGATGCCAAATAAACAATTGGTCTGCCAATATCTTGATAAATTAACCCCGGCAGTTGAAATGAGTGGCGCTTGCAATACGATCTCTAATGATAACGGCGTACTTACCGGTTACAACACCGACGGCATTGGGTATATGCGAATGCTTAAAGAAGCCGGTGTTGATGTGATAGGCAAAAAAATGACCATTCTAGGTGCCGGTGGCGCGGCAACGGCGATTGTGGTACAAGCAGCACTTGACGGTGTGAAAGAGATTGCAATCTTTAATCAGAAAGATGAGTGCTACGCCAAAATCGAAGCGGTTGCTAAAAAATTAAATGAAAATACGCAATGTAAAGTATCTGTCACCGACCTTGCCGATACGGAGCAACTTCGCCAGGCGATCGCCACAAGTCAAGTGCTTTGTAACGCAACCGGTGTCGGTATGAAACCATTAGAAGGTCAAAGTTTAATTACCGATCCAACCATGTTAAGACCGGATCTGGTTGTGACTGACTGTATTTATAGTCCACGAAAAACCAAATTACTTGAAATCGCCGAAAAGCAAGGCTGCAAAACCTTAAATGGTATTGGTATGATGCTATGGCAAGGCGCTGCGCAAATTAAAATTTGGACGGGTGAAGATGCGCCAATCGACTATGTAAAAGAAAAAATGGGATTTAATGATTAATAATTACGCAGGCTAATAACTTACTTTTAACTGATTTATCATACGCTATAACCGGCTTTTAGATTAAGCAGATAATTAAAGGTAAGTTATCAGATTAATCTATGCTATTGTCTTATTTGAAATAAGCTATGTGGCATTATTGATTATTAACCTAACTTTTGGCAAACAGGATTGAAAATGAAAACAGTTACTATTAAACAGCTTGAAATCGGTACCGGCGCACCGAAAATTATCGTACCTGTAGTGGGTAAAACCGAAGCAGAACTGCTCGATGAAATTAAATTTTTGCAATCTATTGATTTTGATGTTCTTGAGTGGCGTGTTGATCACTTCAGCCAAGTCGATGATATTGATGCAGTAAAAGCAGTGGCTAAACAAATCGGGCAATTACTCCCCAATAAGCCGATACTCTTTACCTTCCGAACAGCAAACGAAGGCGGGGTAAAACCATGGCCACTTAGCGATTATATCCGGTTAAACAAAGAAATGGCCAGCAGTGGACTTGTCGATCTGATCGATGTTGAAGTGTTTATTGGTGATGAGTATGTCAAAGAGATTATCGACGTTGCACACCAACATCATGTCTTTGTGGTCAGCTCTAATCACGACTTTGAAAAAACCCCGGCACAAAGCGATATTGTCGCTCGATTACGAAAAATGCAGGACTTAGGGGCGGATATTCCGAAAATTGCAGTGATGCCAAAATCGACAGATGATGTGTTAACGCTACTTGCCGCCACCACTGAAATGAACGAAAAGTACGCAACCCAGCCAATTATCACCATGTCAATGGCGGGGCTAGGCGCAGTTAGCCGCATAGCTGGCACAACATTTGGTTCAGCAATGACATTTGGTGCGGCAAAAAATGCTTCGGCCCCCGGGCAACTTGATGTCAAAGAGTTACGTTATATTTTAGATGTGTTGTATCGAAGTCGCAGTTAAATAAATAGGTCGTTAAATAGATAGGTAGTTAAATAGATAGCTAAATAGATAGTTAAATTAATCGCGCAATAAATAATTAAATATTTAGCTAAATTATTATCGCAACACTGTTTAAACAATAATAAGCAATAAATAACAAGCAAAAACCGTTTACTTAGCGGTCGTTAACAAGTTTACGAAATAGGAGTTTTTTATGAGCCAAAGTTGGTTAGGGTTAGAAAATGATGTCTGTGTCGTCACTGGCGCTATGGGCGGTATGGGGTTAGAAATTTGCCGTGAATTTGCTAAACAAAAAGCAAATTTGGTATTGATTGATTTAGATGAAGCCAAATGCCAACAATTTGCCAAAGAGCTCACAAAGCAGTATGGAATACAAGCGATCGGTATTGCGTGTAACACCACAATTGAAGAACAGGTTGATGCCGCTGTTGCCAAAGTAAAACAAGTATTCGGTCGCTGTGATGTGCTGGTTAACACCGCAGCTATTTTGCGTTTTTGTCCCATTGAGGATTTGCCACTTGATGAATGGAAAACGACAGTCAATATTAATTTAACCGGTTATTTTTTAATGTCACAACGCTTTGGGCGCTTGATGATTGAGCAAAAATCGGGGCGTATGGTGCATATCTCAACCGTTGCTTCTCATACACCCGAAACATACAGTGGCGCTTATAGTCCAACTAAAGCCGGGGTATCAATGCTATCTAAACAGTTTGCTGCAGAATGGGGGCAATTTGGTATTCGCAGTAATGCAGTATGCCCGTGCTTTGTCAAAACGCCGTTATCAAGAAAATTCTATGAAGATAAAGAAGTTGAACAAGGGCGAACACGTATGATAGCCAGCCGACGTATTGGTGAAACCATTGATATTGCCAACGCCGTTTTATATTTAGCCAGTAAACGTTCGGATTACTCTAACGGAACTGAGCTGGTTGTCGACGGTGGGTATGAAGTGATGTTAGGCGATTTAGTGCCTCGTCCGGGTGGGCGTCGTCAATTTGCCATTGAACAGCATGCAGCACTTAACGCAAATAAAAAATAGTAAACCGCAATGGCAAATAGCTATTGTCAAGATAGCTTATGTTAGCGGTCGTGAATATTAAAAGTTAACTCATAATCAATGATAACAAACGAAAGAATATAGGGAGCTTCGATGAGTGAATTGTCAATCATCGCAATACATCACGTTAAACCGGCTTTTGTTGAAGCATACCGCCAAGCGGCCGAGCAAATAATTGCGCTTAGCAGAAAAGAATCAGGTTGTGTTGCCTATGATCTGGGCATTGATTTGAGCGATTCTAATACGTTTATCTTTACTGAAACATGGGCTAGCAGGCAAGCGTTAGAGCATCATCAAAACACAGCGCATTTTTTAGCATTTAAAACGTTTCTCAATGACAAATTAGTCGGTAGAGAGTGTTATATAACAAAAAAATTTAATTAACTAAGTTAGTTATTACACATGGCTCGCATCGAGCAACAGATGCGAGCCATTATCGTTTTAAGTGATTTATAGATAAAATGAATCGATTTAATAAAATTAATAAAATATATATATAAAATTTTTCATCAATAATTTTTTAAAACCCAAAAATATTTAACGGATATTAAGAAAATTATTTAATAAAAAGGAGCCAAATATGCCTAATCTTTCAGCTATATTTGAACCGTTCGTGATTAACAGAACAACTATTCGTAATCGGATTGTTATGCCGCCTATTGGCACCAACTTCGCCACCCTTAACGGGGAAATGGTTGAAGACCATATTCAGTACTACGAACAACGAGCAAAAGGCGGGACTGGGCTTATTATCCTTGAAAATGTCTGTGTTGATTTTCCCTATGGTACCAATGGCACAACCCAACTGAGAATCGATAATGATCAGTATATCCCCGGTCTGTTTAAATTTACCGAGCGAATGCATAAACATGGCGCATCGGTTGCCGTGCAAATTAATCATGCCGGCGCATCAGCCTATCCCGGTCGTTTAAATGGTTTACAACCGATTTCATCGTCGAATATCCCGTCTAAAACCGGCGGTAATGTACCAAGACCGGCAACGGTTGAAGAGCTTAATGAAATTGTTAAACAATACGGGCTTGCCGCTCAACGTGCTCAGCGGGCAGGCTTTGATGCCGTTGAAATTCATGGTGGGCACTCCTATTTGCTGAGTCAATTTTTATCACCAATCTATAATCGGCGTACCGATGAATTTGGTGGCAGCGCAGAAAATCGTTCTCGCCTTATTCGAATGGTTATTGATGAGATGCGCACAAAAGTTGGACCATATTTCCCAATTTTATTACGCATTAGTGCAGTTGATTTTGTCGACGGCGGTAATAGTTTAGATGATACGTTAGAAATTCTTCAATACCTTGCTGACGGAGTGGATGTGTTTGATGTGTCAGCGGCACAAAATGATACGATTCAATTTCAAATCGATCAGATGAACTTACCGGACGGCTGGCGTGCTTATATGGCTAAAGCCGTGCGTGATAAATTTAATAAGCCAACAATTGCATCGGGTAATTTTCGCGATCCGGCAATTATTGCTAAAACCATTGAAGAAGGCACCGCTGATTTTGTGGTGTTGGGTCGTGGATTGATTGCAGAGCCTTATTGGGTTGAAAAAGTGCAAAATAACGAACTTGATACGTTAAGAAAATGTATCTCGTGCAATATTGGTTGTGCCCATCATCGTATCGCTCGTTCTAAACCGATTCGCTGCACGGTTAATCCCGATATTATTAGCTACGAAGACTACAAACGTTATCAAATTTCAACACCAATTAATGTTGTGGTTATTGGCGGCGGAACGGCAGGTCTTGAAGCAGCATGCAGCGCAGCTGAAGTTGGCTGTAAAGTCACTTTATTTGAGGAAAAACCTTTTTTAGGTGGACTTTCAATGATGATTTCACGCTTTCCTTATAAAGCACGCATTGCCGATTTACCTAAATTTTTAATTAATCGGGCAAAAAAATTAAAAAATCTGACCATTAAGCTAAATACGACAGCAACACCAGAAGTTATCGAAAGTCTTAAGCCAGACTTAGTGGTGAGTGCTACCGGTTCAAAGCCCCTTTTGCCACCAATTAAAGGCTTGCAAGCTCAACTGCAATCGAATAATCGTAAGGTGTTTTCGATCTTCGATATTATGCAAGATTTTTCACAATTTACCGATATTCCTAATAAAAAAGTGGTGGTGATTGGTGGTGGCGCCGTCGGTTTGGATGTGGTGGAATATTTTTCAGAAAACAAGGCTAAAGATGTCTCGATTGTCGAAATGAAATCGGCTATGGCAGAAGATTTAGATTATATTGGTCGAATTTCCATGATGACAATGCTTAATCACAATGGAGTAAATGTTCATTTATCAACGACTTTATTAGAAGTCGCCGACGATTACTTTTTGGTAAGCGATAAAGACGGCAACCAATTTAAACTACCTTTCGATTACGGTTTTGTTTGTCTGGGTATGCAAAGTGAAAATACTTATAGCGCTGCATTTATTGAGCACGCCAAAGCACATAACTATATTTTTCATAAAATTGGTGATAATAAGCAGGCTCGCAAACTTATTGACGGAATGCGTGAAGGACGAGATGTGATCACCTTAATTCAACGCTTAGAAAGAATTAAAGCCAACAAAGTACGTGGAGTTGATATCAATAAACCTTTATAATACGCTGTTATGATAACCGAATTTTCAAGCAGTTGAACGCACATAGCTGAAAGATTGTGCAAATTTGCTTACGGTTGAACTTTAACAAGTATATACTTAATTAGGCTCTCTGATTGAAAATAATGAGAGCTAATAATTTTTTATGGCTTAAACGCTCATTTCATATCGGGTTGGCGAATTAACCTTAAGTTATTTAAGTATATCATTAGCAGTAAATTAAGAGGTTTATCTTTATGTTTCCTTGGTGGACTAAAATCTATTTGTCACTAATTCAGATCCCGGTTAAGCTTTTTGTCAAAAGCAAACCGATTCCGACCGATCCAATTACTGAATTAGATTTGGATACCAATAGACCTATCTTATATGTACTACCTTATAACTCTCAGATCGATTTAATGGTCGTTCGTTCGCTGTGTTTACGTTATGATTTACCTGATCCATTAAAAGGGATCGATATTAATGGCAAAATTGTGCCGGCTTTTATCTATATTGATAAAGGTCCTGGCTTTTTTGCTTCTAACCAGCTGCAAAATATGTCTATCGATATTTTAAAAGACTATATTTCGGCGCATCAGCAAAATGAAGATCTGGATATCCAAATGTTACCGGTTTCGGTTATGTTTGGACGTAGCCCGGATAAAGAAGGAAAAAAGAAACCTACGTTGCAAGTGCTTGGTGCAACTTATAAATTATATAAAATCATGGTATCAGGTCGAGACTGCTATACCCGTTTTTCCCGTACAGTATCGTTTAAAGCTTTACAGAACGATAAGCAGCAAGATATTTCGGTATTAGCTCATAAATTAGCTCGTGTTGCCCGAATTCATTTTGCTAAACAGAGAATGGCTTCAGTCGGACCTAAATTGCCGGTCAGACAAGAGATGCTCAACGGTTTACTTAAAAAACCGGGATTAGCTGAAGCGATCGAAGAAGAAGCGAAAAGTAAAAATATCAGTCAAGAGAAAGCGCAAAGAAATGCGTTAGCGATGTTAAATGAGATTGCCGCTAACTTTTCTTACCGAATGCTGCGTATCACCGATTTTGTACTGACTTGGGCATGGAATAGGCTCTATCAAGGCTTAAAAGTTACCAATGCTGACCCGGTGCGAGAACTGGCTCAAAATGGTCATGAAATTGTCTACGCACCTTGTCATCGAAGTCATATGGATTACCTGTTATTATCCTATGTTCTGTATCGTCAAGGATTAGTACCGCCACATATTGCCGCTGGTATTAATCTCAATTTCTGGCCTGCTGGTCCGATTTTTAGACGATTGGGAGCATTTTTTATTCGCCGTTCGTTTCGAGGCAATAAACTTTATACTTCTGTTTTTCGGGAATATCTTGCTGAACTATTTATCCGTGGTTATGCGGTTGAATACTTTATCGAGGGTGGACGTTCACGTACCGGTCGATTGCTCGATCCGAAAACGGGGATGTTAATGATGACCGTTCAAACACTTTTGCGTGGCGATGCAAGACCGATCACTATTGTTCCGGTCTATATCGGCTACGAGCATGTTTTAGAAGTTGCCACTTATGCCAATGAACTGCGTGGCGCTCAAAAAAAGAAAGAGAGTTTATGGCGCACCATTAAAGCCTTTTTAAAACTGAAAAAATTGGGTTATGGTTATGTCAATTTTGGTCACCCTATACCTTTAAACCAATTTTTAACGCAACAAGTTCCGCAATGGCGAGATGCTATCGAACCAACCGGCACAGTGCGCCCGAACTGGCTGACACCGACAACCAATTTGTTGGCTAAAGAGATTATGGAGCGCATTAACTCATCAGCGGCAATTAATGCAATGAACTTATGTTGCTCGATCTTATTAGCAGCCGATCAACGAGCGCTAACTAAAGTGAGATTGCTTGAGCATATCAGTTATTTGATTAAACTATTTAAAAGCATTCCTTATTCGGATTTGATAACCATTCCCGATCAGACGCCCGAAGAGTTATTCGAGCATGCTAAACAAATGGGTAAATTTGTCATCACAACCGATGAAGCGGGTGAAATTGTTGGGCTTACAGCCGAACAAGCCATTTTAATGACGTATTACCGCAACAATATTCAACATTTGTTAATTATTCCAGCCATTGTTGCCAGAATTCTGTTAAAGCATAATCGAATCTCATCACAAGAGGTTGTTGAGCAAGTGAAATTGCTGTTCCCGTTAATTAAATCGGAACTGTTTCTTTATCATAACGATGAGCAATTAACTCAATATGTTCATCAGATTATTGACGCTTATGCTGAGTTGAATTTGATCAGTTATTCTCCGGATAAATTAACATTGAATTATTTAAAAATGTCGGGATTGCAATTACTCTCTTCATCTTCTAAAGATACATTACAGCGTTACGTTATTGCTTTTTCGTTATTGCAAAAAGATCCAAGCATTAGCCGAGGCACGCTAGAGAAAGAAGCACGCCTTATTGCTGAAAGATTATCAGTTTTACATGGTATTAATGCACCTGAATTTTTCGATAAAGGCGTTTTTTCAGCATTGGTCAGTTCAATGCGAGAGCAGGGTTATTTAGATGATAAAGGCGATGCTAACTTGCCGAAAATTGAGGCTATGAATAACATTCTTAAACCCCTTATCACCGCCCGAGTGATGCAAACGATTGATGAAATTAATCCACTTGATAAGTAGATAAATTAACGCCTATTTTGGATAATCTTGCTCATGAACTTCCCATGAGCAAGACAATAATACAATACTTCATTTTTTTACACTAAAACACAGCTTAAATCTTAATTTTTTGCATGAATAATCGAGATTATTCAACAGATTTCTATTTTTTTTATTAATTCAGCCCCATTTATTTGACATATGTCAAAACTTTACATTTTTGTACTTGTTTTTCCCTTTATTTCCGGTCAATTAAATATTATCATTACAATTAATAGGGATGTTTTTTACTGCTTCCAACATAATAAATTTAATAATGTAATGTCAGCTTTTTAAGGAGTTCATATGCTATTTAACCGTAGACAGTTCTTTAAGATCTGTGCTGGTGGCATGGCAGGAACAACGGTTGCTACGTTGGGATTTGCGCCCAATGTAGCGCTTGCACAAACTCGCCAATATAAACTATTAAAATCAAAAGAAACACGCAATAACTGCACCTATTGTTCGGTAGGATGTGGCATGTTGCTCTATAGTCGTGGGGATGGTGCTAAAAATGCCGAGTCTTCGATTTTTCATATTGAAGGCGATCCTGATCATCCGGTGAGTCGAGGTTCTCTTTGTCCGAAAGGCGCTGGTGTGCTCGATTATATTAAAAGCGAGCAACGGGTTAAATATCCGGAATATCGAGCGCCAGGCTCTGATAAGTGGCAACGCATTAGTTGGGATGACGCAATAGACCGTATCGCTCGCTTAATGAAAGCTGACCGAGACAAAAATTTTATCGAGAAAAATAAACAAGGTACCACCGTTAATCGCTGGACAACAACCGGTTGGGCGGTGACCTCAGCAGCCAGTAATGAAACTGGTTGGTTAGCGTTTAAAATTGCCCGTTCACTGGGTATGTTAAGCCTTGAAACGCAAGCTAGGGTCTGCCATGGCCCTTCGGTATCAAGCTTAGCGGCAACCTATGGTCGTGGCGCCATGACCAACAATTGGAATGATATTAAAAATGCCAATGTGGTTATTGTTATGGGCGGTAATGCGGCTGAAGCGCACCCGGTTGGCTTTAAATGGGCTATTGAAGCAAAAATTTCAAATGGCGCCGAACTGATTGCTATTGATCCACGGTTTCATCGAACAGCTTCGGTAGCTGACCATTATGTCCCCATTCGCTCCGGCTCTGATATTGCTTTTTTACTTGGAGTGATTAATTATCTGATCACGCATAACGAAGTTAATTTTGACTATTTAGTCACCCATAGTAATGCCAGCTTACTGGTTCGGGATGATTTTAATTTTGATGAAGCTTCCGGACTATTTAGTGGTTATGATGCGGCTAATCGTCAGTATGATCAGACCAGTTGGGCTTACCAAAAAGATGACAATGGCTACGCCTTAAGAGATAAAACCCTTAGCCATCCACGTTGTGTTTGGAATCTGCTTAAAAAACATGTCAGCCGCTATACGCCGGAAATGGTTAATCAAATAACCGGTAGCCCGATTGACAATTTTTTACACGTTTGTCGTTCTTTAGCTAGCACCAAAACCAATGATAGAGCTGCGACATTTTTATATGCGTTAGGTTGGACACAACACACTTATGGCACACAAATTATCCGCACAGCGGCAATGATTCAACTGATTTTAGGTAATATTGGCGTTATGGGCGGAGGCATTAATGCCTTGCGTGGACACTCTAACATTCAAGGTTTAACCGATGTGGGCTTGCTATCCAATCGCCTGCCAGCTTATCTTGATTTACCAAAAGAATCGCAAATTTCACTTGAGCAGTATTTAGATGAAAAAACCCCAAAACCGCTTGGTCCCAACGAGGTCAATTTTTGGGGGAATTATCCTAAATTTTTTATCAGCTTTATGAAATCCATGTATGGCGATAAAGCCACAAAAGAGAATAATTGGGGATTTGATTGGCTACCTAAGTGGGATCAAACTTACGACATGTTGCGATTTAGTAAAATGATGCGTGACGGCCAAGCTAATGGTTTTATCTGCCAAGGCTTTAATCCACTTGCGGCTTTACCGGATAAAAACAGCATTCGTGAAGGGTTATCTAATTTAAAATTTTTAGTGAGCATAGACCCGCTACCAACCGAAACAGCCGAATTTTGGAAAAATCATGGTGAGTCTAACGATGTTGATTCTAGCAAAATCCAAACTGAAGTCTTTAGGCTACCTTCGAACTGTTTTGCTGAGGAGAACGGCACAATCGTTAACTCTTCACGCTTGTTACAATGGCACTGGGCGGCGGCAAGACCACCATATGAATCACTTTACGATCCGGAAATCATTGCTCGTATCTATTTAAGAATTAAAGAGCTATATGCCCTTGAAGGTGGTGCTTATCATGAAGCTATCGATAATCTAACCTGGGATTATCAAGATCCAGAAGGACCAGCAGCCGAAGAGTTAGCCAAAGAGTGTAATGGTCGAGCGCTAGCCGATCTCACTGATGCTAATGGCAATGTGGTGCTGAAAAAAGGACAATTATTGAGCGGTTTTGCACAATTGAAAGCCGATGGTACCACCTCTTCAGGTATTTGGATTTTCTGTGGCTCATGGACTGAACAAGGCAACCAAATGGCGCGGCGAGATCCTAGCGATCCGTCCGGTAAAGGTGTGCATGCCGGCTGGGCGTGGGCTTGGCCAATGAATCGCCGAGTACTGTATAACCGAGCTTCTGCTGATGAGAATGGTAATCCATGGGATCCTAAACGGGTATTAGTTAAATGGAATGGCTCAAGTTGGGTGGGTAATGATGTCGCCGATTTTACCGCTACATTACCACCGAGTTCAGGCGCTGGCGCATTTATTATGAATAACGACGGTTTAGGCGGATTATTTTGCTTAAATCGGTTAGTTGACGGACCTTTCCCGGAGCATTATGAACCGTTTGAAACACCAATTTCAAATAACCCTATGCATCCAAAACAAGTCAGTAGTCCGGTTGCGAGAGTATTTAAAGAAGATTTAGCTCGCTTAGGTAGCGCCAATGATTTCCCTTATGTCGGCACCACTTACAGTATTACTGAACACTTCCATTTTTGGACTCAACATGCAAGGCTAGCCTCCATTACGCAACCAGAGCAATTTATTGAACTTAGCGAGAATTTAGCAAGTAAAAAAGGCATAAAACTGGGCGATATGGTTAAAGTCACTTCATATCGAGGCTATATCAAGGCTAAAGCAGTTGTCACTAAACGCCTGCCAACTTTAACAGTTGACGGTAAAGAGATCGAAACTATTGGCATTCCTATTGTATGGGGATTTACCGGCCAGACGAAAAAAGGATTTTTGGTTAATGAGTTAACACCTCACTTAGGCGATGCTAATTCACAAACGCCTGAGTATAAATCGTTTTTAGTCAATATCGAAAAAGTTACCACAGCGGCATAGGGAGGAAGATTTAGTTATGTCATTACAAACTCAAGATATTATTCGCCGCTCAGCAACCAATGCTTTAACACCGGCGCCACGAGCTCGGGACTACCAGCAAGAGGTAGCCAAATTAATCGATGTCACAACTTGCATCGGCTGTAAAGCCTGCCAAGTTGCGTGTAGCGAATGGAATGATTTACGCGCTGAAGTTGGTCATACCGTTGGTGTTTATGATAATCCCGCTGATTTAGCACCCAAAGCGTGGACGGTTATGCGCTATTCGGAAGTAGAAGTAAATGGTAAATTCGAATGGTTAATACGCAAAGATGGTTGTATGCACTGTTCCGATCCGGGCTGTTTAAAAGCCTGCCCTTCAGAAGGGGCAATTATACAATATGCCAACGGTATCGTTGATTTTCAGTCAGAACACTGTATTGGCTGTGGCTACTGTATGGCCGGTTGTCCATTTAACATTCCAAGAGTCAGTAAAGAAGATAATCACTCCTATAAATGTACGTTATGTGTCGATCGGGTTTCAGTGGGTCAAGAGCCGGCGTGTGTCAAAACCTGCCCAACCGGCGCCATTCATTTTGGTACTAAGCAAGATATGATTCGCCATGCTGAGCATCGTATTGAAGATCTGAAAAAACGTGGGTTTGAGCATGCCGGGCTTTATGATCCTCAAGGTGTGGGTGGTACGCATGTTATGTATGTGTTACATCATGCTGATCAGCCAGAACTTTATCACGGTTTACCGAAAGATCCACATATCAGTGACGTTGTTAAATTTTGGAAAGGTGTCTGGAAGCCGATTTCGGCTGCAGCCTTTGTTGCTACATTTGGTGGATTACTATTCCATTATATGGGTGTCGGTGCAATTGAAGTAGATGAAGATGATATTGAACACGAAAAACAAGCCGATCAACAAGCAAGAAAACGTTTAGGCCTACCTATTTTTGGTCGAAAAAATAGTATCGATTCATCACAACAGGAGAATCACCATGAATAAAAAAGGAATGATATTAAGAACACCACTTATTGTTCGCTTTTGCCACTGGTGTATGGTGTGCTTGTTTATTTTAACTGCGCTTTCAGGTTTATCTTTGTTTTTTCCGTCGATTAAACTATTTAGCTTAGTGCTCGGAACACCACAATTAGTTAGGGCATTACATCCAATTATTGGTTGTGTTGTTTTTGTACTGTTGATGTTTATGTTTTTAAAACTGGCTCATCATAACATCCCCAATAAAAACGATATTATTTGGATTAAAAACTTCAAAAGCGTCATTATGGGTAAAGAAGAAGGCATTCCGATAGGCAAATACAATATCGGGCAAAAGTTTTTATTCTGGTGCATTATGGGCTTAATTTCGGTCTTGTTTATTACCGGTATGATCATGTGGCGTAGATACGTTTCAGATTATTTCCCGGTTTATATTGTCCGTATTGCGATATTTTTCCATTCACTTGCCGCAATCGCTTTAATTCTACTTGCTATCGGTCACGCTTATATGGCTATTTGGGTTAAAGGCTCGATCAAAGGGATGATTACAGGTTATGTATCAAGAGCATGGGCACGTAAAAATCACTCAGCATGGTATGAGGAGGAAATGCAACAGCTTTATCAACAAGAACTGAAAGAAAATTCAGACAGCAAAACTGAGCAGGCAACGCAAAGTGATCAAAAACCGGCTGAAATATAATTAAAACTATCCGCTGATACCTGTCGGCGGAAGTTTCTTAATTGACAATAAATCATGGTTAATATAATAATTACAGGTAAGCAATAATGAGTATAAAAATTGTCCCACAAGCACAACTCGAACAACACAATTTCAATTCAGTTATTAAACAAATCCCGTTAGTTTTTTATCCTTCTGCAAAAACGCTTTATACTCATCGAATAGAACGTTTACAAGCATTAGCCCGAAAAAGCCCATTTAGTGATTATTTAAATTTCTGTCTTCAAATAGCCCAGCAACAAGCTAATTTAGTAAAACAACAACCAGTTGAGCTTCACCAATCAATCCCGTTAAATAACGATAATCCACCATTAAGTTTAAAAAATTTACCATTAAGCGATGTGTGGCAAAAATATTTAAATCAATTGTTACAAGCCATTTCCGACACAACCCCGCAAATTACATTGGTCATTGAGTCACTGCTTAAAAATAGTGCTGAGCAACTACAGCAAAAAGCGCTTTATTTACTCAATGGTAAGCTCAATAAGGTAGAAGGTAATGAATCGATATTTATTTGGTCGGCGCTTTCGCTTTACTATTGCCAGTTAGCTAGCCAAATTAAAGGTAAAGCGGTTGCGGAAAATACCGATAACAGTTGGTTATGTCCTGTTTGTAATAGTATGCCGGCGGCAAGTGTCATTCAAATTGGCGGTAATAATGGTTTACGTTACTTACATTGTAGTTTGTGTGAAAGTGAGTGGTATGTACCGCGAGTAAAATGTACCAGTTGTGATGATTTACAACATATAGAATATTTTTCACTGGATAATACATTAGCCGCAATTAAAACGGAATGTTGTCATGCTTGTCAAAGCTATCTGAAAATCTTTGATCAAGATAAAGACCCACATTTAGAAGTGATTGCTGATGATATCGCTTCATTAATTTTAGATATAAAAACCGAAGAAGAAGGATTTGCTAAAAGTGGGATCAATCCGTTTATTTTTGGTAACTAATCGTTGATTGCTTTATATTATTGCTATTAAACATTAGTCAGCGATTAGATGTTTGCCAATTGTATTTGGTTATTCAACATCCGATGATAGCTGATCGATAAATAATCGTTAGACGACCCTGTTATCTTAATTAAGTACAAAGTAAATAAAAATAAAATACAACTTAACATTTGCAAATAATAAGACTAGAATTAGAACCACTGTACTAGTTTATGAGTGTAATCTATGAAACGTTATTTTTTATTGTTTGTTATGTTAATCATTGCGCCATTTTTCAGTTCGGCCAATACGGTTAAAAATGTCGCTATAACGGCGATTGTTGAACACCCTTCGTTAGATCAGATTCGTGATGGCGTTAAAGACGAATTAGTAGAAAGTGGCTTTAAATTAGACCAAGATCTAAAAGTGCAATATAAAAGTGCGCAAGGAAGTAGCGCTACCGCAGCCCAAATAGCCAGACAATTTGTTGCAGCTAAACCCGATGTAATTGTCGCAATCGCAACGCCAAGTGCTCAAGCTACTGCGGCGGCAACGAAACAAATTCCGGTTGTTTTTGCTGGGATCACCGATCCGATAGCGGCAAAATTAATAAAAGATTGGCAACCAAGTGGCACCAATATTACGGGCGTGTCGGATTATCAAGAAATTGTGCCACAGGTCGATTTCATGAAAAAAATTGTCCCTAACGTTAAATCAGTTGGGTATATTTATAGCCCAAACGAAATTAACTCCACTGTCGTATTAAAAAATTTACAAGCTGAGTTAACTAAACACAATATCGCTTTAGTCGCCGTGCCAGCACAACGAACAGCCGATATTTCAACTGCTGCAAATACCCTAAAAGGTAAAGTTGATCTTATCTATACGACCACTGATAATAATGTGGTTTCTGCTTATGATTCTTTAGTAAAATTCGCTAATGAAAATAAAATTCCATTGTTAGCATCTTTCCCCGATGCGATTGAGCGTGGTGCCGTTGCGGCATACGGCATGAGTTATTATGATGTTGGGCGTCAATCCGGGAAACTTGTTGTGCGGATTTTGAAAGGCGAAAAAGCTGGCGATATCAAACCAGAAATAGGTCAAGCATTACGCCTTGTTATAAATACCCAAGCGGCGAAAAAACAAGGGATCACGCTTTCTCCCCAAATTATCGAGTCGGCTTATAAAGTCATTGGCGATAACTAATTGATAACTAAGCGATAACCAGGCGCGAACATTATCAATATCTTTTATACTTTGCTCACGAAACTGAGCAAGGTATAACTTATAGTCACCCCCCTGATTCACTTCACTAATCTTAACTTATCCCATAAAGTTGATGATGCGCTTAAATTGGTGTTATTTAATCTACCAATAATAGATTGCGTTTTTGCTCCCCGCCACTCATAGTGTGTAATAAATTATTTACACCATTACTGTTCTTTTTTTCTAGAAAATTATCTGTTTTTGCTTTATAGTAAATCTATTAATCGCTTAATTGTAAAAAAATTCTTACAGGAGCACCTTATGCGTAATACGATTATAAAATTTTGTATGTTATTAAGCTTATCCATTATGGCTTTCTCATCTTCCGCAGAAACAAATGATGAGCAAAAAAATGTAGCTATCACCGCTATTGTTGAACATCCGGCATTAGATAATGTGCGAAAAGGTGTTGAAGATGAATTAAAAGACAACGGTTATATTGCGGGTAAAAATCTTAAATTGCAGTTTTTAAGTGCACAAGGTAGTAGTGCTAATGCTGCTCAAATTGCCAAGCAGTTTGCGGCAAGTAAACCGGATGTGATTGTTGGCATCGCAACACCAAGTTCACAAGCGTTAGTTGCCACAACAAAACTTATCCCAATTGTGTTTACCGCCGTTACCGATCCGGTTGCCGCTAAATTAACAACCAGTTGGGAAGCATCAAAAACAAATGTAACGGGCGTATCTGATGCGCTTTCACTCGATTCACAAATTGATCTGATGTTGAAAATTAAACCCGATGCGAAAAATATTGGCTATGTCTATAGCCCTAGCGAAGTGAATTCAACAATCATTTTAAAAGAGCTTCAAATAGCGTTAGAAAAACGTGGAATGAAAATCATAGCCGCCCCGGCACAACGCACTTCAGATATTTCTACTGCAGCCAGAAGTTTGAAAGGTAAAGTCGATTTGATCTATACTACCACCGATAACAATGTGGTTTCTGCCTATGAAGCTTTGGCTAAAGTTGCTAACGAAAGCAAAATCCCTCTTATTGCCTCAAACCCTGAATCAGCAGAGCGTGGCGCTATTGCTGCTTTAGGTATGAGCTATTATGATCTTGGCCGTCAAGCTGGTAAAATTGTTATCCGAATACTAAATGGTGAAAAACCCGGAGATATTCCGCCGCAAGTGGGGAATATCACACAATTAACAATTAATAAAAAAGCTGCTGAACGACAAGGAATCACATTGTCAGAAGAAGTGTTAAAATCAGCAGAAAATATTATTGAAAAATAACTGTTTATTCTTATTAACTAAACCGCCAATTTTGGCGGTTACTTTTAATGGATCTTTTCATGTCTTTTGAATTTTTATTAGGCTCAATTGGAATTGGACTTATTTATGCCCTTGTGAGTTTAGGTGTATTTATCTCCTTCCGTTTACTTGATTTTCCCGATTTAACCGCTGATGCAAGCTTTCCGCTAGGGGGCGCAGTTTGTGGATTATGTATCTATGTTGGTATCGATCCATGGATTGCAACCTTGCTTGGTATGCTTGCTGGCTGTTTAGCGGGTGCGATGACAGGTTTACTGTACGTTAAACTCAATATTTTACAATTACTTTCAAGTATTATAGTGATGATTGGGCTTTATTCGATCAATCTGCGGATCTTAGGTATTGGTCCATATGTTATGGGTGAAACACCTAGATTAGCAGGCTCACCAAATCTTTCGTTACTGGATGCTAAAACAATATTCTCGCCATTTATTGCTGAAGATTATAGTAATCAATACATCGTACAACCTTTAATGGTACTTGCTTTTGTTGTGGTATTTTGGGTATTACTGAATCTATTTTTAAATACTCAAAAAGGTTTAGCATTAAGGGCGACCGGTACAAATCCACGAATGGCAAAATCGCAAGGAATTCCAACCGGCAGTATCACTATTCTTGGCATGGCAATATCCAATGGTCTAATCGCATTAGGCGGCTCTTTATTTGTTCAAACTCAAGGTGGTGCCGATATTACTATAGGTGTTGGAACAATTGTGATAGGTCTTGCTTCGATTATTATTGGTGAAAGTATCTTTCCAACCAAACGTATATGGGCAGTGATGTTAGCGGTTATTTTTGGCTCTATTTTATATCGTTTATTTATTGCCTTTGCCCTTAGCAATCAATTCTTACAAGATATTGGCGTTGGAACGGAAGATTTAAATCTTATTACAGCAATTTTAGTTGTCCTTGCGCTGGTGTTACCTAAGCAGTTGCAAAAACGTTCAAAGAAAAGAGGAAGTTAACATGATTAAGGTTAGCGATATACAATTAACTTTTAATCAAGGAACACCGATTGAAAATCATGTTTTACGAGGATTAAATCTTAACGTCCGCAAAGGTGAATTTGTTACTATTATTGGTAGTAATGGTGCAGGTAAAAGCTCGTTACTTAATGTTATAAGTGGTGATTTATTTGCTGATTCAGGACATATTATTATCAATGATCAGGATGTTACCCGTTGCCCAGCTTGGAAAAGAGCGGGTATGGTTGCCCGAGTTTTTCAAGATCCTATGGTCGGTACTTGTGAGAACTTAACTATAGAAGAAAATCTAGCCATTGCTTATAACCGTGGTCATAGATTTAGATTAATCCCGGCATTAAATGGTAAACTTCGTGCAATTTTTAAAGACAAGCTAGCTACTTTGAACTTAGGACTTGAAAATCGCCTGTCCGATATGATGGGTTTGCTTTCTGGCGGTCAAAGACAAGCGGTCAGCTTGCTAATGTCGACTTTACAACCTTCAAAATTACTGTTACTTGATGAACATACTGCCGCCCTTGATCCTAAAACGGCACAGTTTGTTTTAGAACTAACTAATGAAATTGTTGGTCAAAATCAATTAACCACAATGATGGTTACCCATTCAATGAAACAAGCTTTAGAATATGGAAACAGAACAGTAATGCTTCATCAAGGACAGGTTGTACTTGATGTATCAGGAGAAGAAAGAAGTAAATTAACGGTCACAGACTTGCTTGAAATGTTTGAAAAAACCCGTGGTGAGAAAGTTACCGACGATGCCTTACTATTAGGTTAATCCTTCATATAATAAGCAATATTTCTACCGGAAATATTGCTTGCTACTCTCTATTCCTTTAAATTTTTTATCTAACTGACGTATTTTCAATGACGATCTTATACGCTCATCATTATCAAAACCAAACCTCATAAACTCTGATCAAAGTAAGTAGATAGATTGCCTCTAAGACATATTTATCAACATCTAAAACTCACACCTTATTATTCCAACAATATGCCTTTGTCGTTGTGCCTGTAATCACTTTAGCTAACCAAAATAAATACATTCTCTCTATTCTTTTAAATTTTTTCTCTGGCTGACGGTTTTTCAATGATGATCTTATACACTCACCGTTATCAGAACCAAATCTTTATAAACTCTCATTAAAGTAAGTTCATAAATTGCCTCTAAGACATATTTATCAATATCAAAAGCCCATGCTTATTGTTCCAATAATATGCCTTTCTCTTTGTGCCGGTAATCACTTTAGCTAACCCAAATAAATACACTTTTGAATGTGAGTTTATTTAATGACAGATCTAATACTATATACTGACAAGATCTTAAATGTGCAACAATGAATAGTTAGTAGTTTACTTTTACAGCCATTCGTCTTATTGGTAGTTATCATAAGCATGACATAGATTTGTCTTAATTTAAATGAACTATATTTG
>CALYQY010000019.1 GCA_945291235.1 uncultured Gilliamella sp. | reverse complement strand
CCTGCTTACGCGGTACATCGGTGTATTTTCCTTCTCGTGTCGTGCCGATGTTGCCTGAAGCTTTATCAAATGGACTTTGTTCGCTTAATCCACAGGTAGATAGACTATGTTTAGTTTGTGAAATGACCGTATCAAACAAAGGCCGTTTGACTGGTTATCAATTTTACGACGCTGTGATGAATTCACATGCCAGATTGACTTACACGAAAGTTGCAAAAATTTTAGACGGTGATAAAGAACTACGTCAACATTACCATGATTTAGTGCCACATTTAGAAAACCTATATGGCTTATACAAAATATTGGATAAGTCACGAATTGCTCGTGGAGCGATTGGTTTTGAATCGGAAGAACCGAAATTTATTTTCAATGCTGATAAACGGATCGAAAGTATTGAGTTAGCGCAACGTAATGATGCACATAAGATTATTGAAGAGTGTATGATTTTAGCTAATGTTGCAGCGGCAAAACTGGTGATTGAGGCCGATGTACCTGCTTTGTTTCGTGTTCATGATCGTCCAGATGAAGAGCGAATGAATAACTTACGTAGCATCTTACAAGAACTAGGATTATCGTTAGGTGGTGGTGTTAACCCAAAATCAAAAGATATTGCCGAATTGATGCTTGCGATTGAAGATCGTATTGATAGTGATATGTTACAGACAGTTATTTTACGTTCGATGAAACAAGCGATTTATGATCCAGAAAATCGGGGGCATTTTGGGCTTGCACTTGAAGAGTATGGTCATTTTACCTCGCCAATTCGACGTTACCCAGATTTACTGTTACATCGAACCATTAAGTGGATATTAGCTAATGAACAGCATAAAACCAGTAAGACTGGAGGGCATCGTTATACCATTAACGAAATGCTCTATTTTGGCGAACATTGTTCACTGACTGAACGTCGAGCCGATGAGGCTGTGCGTGATGTGGTTGATTGGCTCAAGTGTGATTATATGCAAGATCATGTGGGTGAAGTCTTTAATGGTACCATATCAAGTGTTGTGAACTTCGGGTTTTTTGTCAGATTAGATGATCTGTTTATAGACGGTCTGGTACATGTTTCATCGCTTGAAAATGATTATTATATTTATGACGCTTCACGAAATCGTTTAATTGGTGAAAATACCCATTACAGTTACCGTTTAGGTGATAAAGTTAGCGTTAAAGTAGAAAATGTTAATCCTGAAGAAAGAAAAATTGATTTTGCCTTGGTCAGTAGTAATAATAAGCCTAAGCGTCAAGGTAAAACCGCAAAAACTAAGGCTAAACAGCTAAATGATAAAAATGATAAGGATGTTACGCCGACTAAAAAGCGTAAAAGCAAAAAACAAGTAGTGAGTGGCAGCGTTAAAAAAAAGGCGAAAGCGACAAATAAAAATAAAGGAAAGCGCAAAAAGGTAGATAAAAATGCGGTTCAAATCGCATCGACATCAACAAGTAAAACGGCTAAAAGTAAGAAAGTAAAGAGTAAAAAATAGATGAGTGAAACAGTTTACGGTATCCATGCTATAGAAGCACTTTTAACACGTGCCCCTGAAAGAATTATTGAGGTTTACATCGCCAAAGGGCGGGAAGATAAACGTCTTAATAGTCTTGTGCATGAAATAGAACAACTTGGTTTAATCGTGAAAATAACCCATCGTCAGTGGTTAGATGACAAATCTAAAAATGGTGTACATCAAGGTATTTTAGCAATAGTAAAACCCTGTCGTACCTATCAAGAAAATGACATTCCATTACTAGTTGAACAGCAACCCAATCCCGTTATTCTGATTTTAGATGGCGTAACAGATCCACATAATCTTGGTGCCTGCATCAGAACAGCAGACGCCGCAGGGGTTAATTTTATTATTGTCCCGAAAGATCGTTCGGCTCCGCTTAATTCGACGGCACAAAAAGTGGCTTGTGGAGCCGCTGAAAGTATCCCTGTTGTTCGGGTAACCAATTTAGCTCGTACCATGCGAATGTTACAAGATGAGTATCATGTGTGGATTGTGGGCACAGCTGGAGAAGCAGAACGCACACTTTATCAAACCGACTTTTACAAATCATCAACAAGTATTCCACTGGCTCTGGTTATGGGCGCAGAAGGGGAAGGCATGCGACGTTTAACCAAAGAACATTGTGATGAATTGGTCAGTATTCCAATGGCGGGAATTGTGTCTTCGCTTAATGTCTCGGTAGCAACGGGCGTTTGCTTATTTGAGATAGTCAGACAAAAAAATAAGTAGTTAAAAAAGGACAATAAGCTTGGTTTAGTTAAACCACTAACCAAGCTGTAAATAAAACAATATTTGATTGTTTTCTCAAGAAATTCTTCCAAATAACCATCAAAACAGTTTTATATTTATCTATAAATTTTCAACAATAGGGTTAAGTCCTGTTCGCCAGCCAAAATAAGAGTAAATACAAATAAATAGCCTGTTTATTTAACTTAGCGCTAAATTTATTAACCATACAGTGCCGATTAAGCAAAGTCGGCACTGTGGTTATATGGTGAACTAACTTTTGATAAGATCGATTTCAATTCCTAACCCATTGGCAACACCAGAACCATAATCAGGGTGGACTTTATAAAAGTGTTTAAGCTGTCTAATTTGGATATCACGATCAACGTTTTTCATTGAACCGACAATATTATCAATCAGGAGCTGTTTTTGATCGGGACGCATTAAATTGAATAATGCGCGTGGCTGTGAATAGTAATCATCGTCAACACGATGATCATGTCTATCCATTGTACCAGCAGGCACATGCATCGGTGGCTCAGCATATTGTGGTTGTTGTTTAGGTGCGCTATCAACACTATTTGGCTCATAATTAGGCGCATTATCTGGTGTATAAAAGCGCATAGCTCCATCACGTTGATAATTGTGTACCGGACATTTCGGCGCATTGATCGGTAATTGTTGGTAGTTTGTGCCTATACGATAACGATGTGCATCGGCATAAGCAAAAATTCGCCCTTGTAACATCTTATCTGGCGATAACCCCGTTCCAGGCACGACATTACTTGGTTCAAATGCGGCTTGTTCAACTTCAGCAAAATAGTTTTCTGGATTACGATTAAGTTCCATTACGCCCACTTCAATTAATGGATACTGTTTTTGTGACCACACTTTTGTCACATCAAAAGGGTTTTCAGGATGATGATTGGCTTGTTCTTCTGTCATTACCTGCATATAAAGACGCCATTTAGGATAGTCACCGCGTTCAATTGCATTAAATAAGTCTTCTTGTGCTGAGTCGGGATTGCTACCATCTAATTCGGCTGCTTTTTTAGGATGGATATTTTTAATACCTTGTTCCGTTCTAAAATGCCATTTAACCCAAGTCCGAACATTATCTTTATTAATAATACTGTAAGTATGACTACCAAAACCATGCATATGTCTAAAGCCGTCAGGAATACCACGGTCAGAGAACAAAATGGTAACTTGATGAAGTGACTCCGGTGACAAAGACCAAAAATCCCACATCATTTGCGGATCTTTTAAGTTGGTTTTAGGATCACGTTTTTGGGTGTGAATAAAATCTGGGAATTTGAGGGCATCACGTATAAAAAATACCGGTGTATTGTTACCTACAATATCCCAGTTTCCCTGATCGGTATAAAATTTTACAGAAAATCCTCTAGGATCACGGGCTGTATCGGATGAACCTCGTTCACCGCCAACAGTTGAAAATCGGGCAAACACAGGAGTTTGTTTGCCTACTTTGGCAAAAATACTGGCATAAGTATATTGAGTGATATCATTAGTCACGATAAATGTACCATGTGCACCCGAACCCTTAGCATGTACACGTCTTTCAGGAATGTTCTCACGATTAAATTGTGCAAATTTCTCAATAAGCTGATAATCATCAATTAATACAGGGCCTCGAGGACCTGCGGTACGGGAATTTTGATTATCGGCTATTGGTGCTCCATTGTTGGTGGTTAAGGCTTTTTTTTCTGACATTGCTACACTCCTTTTTATTATAAAAAAAAGTCTTAAGAAATAAAATTCCACCATGAGTTAGAATATTTATTCCCTAAGACTTGAGTATGAAACAATAATACAAAACAAAAAAAGAACTAAAAGGATGAATAACATACTGTAAAAAGAAAGATTGTAATTTACAAATTATTACTTTTGAATAGCCATTGTTTAAAAAAACAAAGTTAAGAAATGAAGCGTAAATAAGTATACAACTATTCAATTTTAAATGATACAAATTTCAATCACTTTTTTTAATATAATTGTAAAGGTGATTCAGGCATAAATGATTTGAGGTAATTGGATATCCCAAGGTTGGTTGCTTAGTTGCTGAACTTTTTGGCAGGCAAAACCTAAACCTATAGGTAAAATTTGGTCTGCTTTATAATTAGCTAGCAAACGATCATAAAATCCGCCGCCCATTCCTAAACGATAACCTCGATCATCGAATGCAACTAAAGGAGTGAAAACAATATCTAATTTTTGATGGGGAATGACATTTAATACATTTAAAGCGGGTTCTAAAATACCATACTTATTTTTGATTAATTGACTGTTAGGCGTGTATTGAATAAAAAGTAAGTGAGTGGACACAAAAGGATGAATTATCGGTAAATAGACAGCTTTATTTTGCTGCCATAAATATTCAATAATAGGTTTAGTTTCAATTTCGCCATCGAAAGAGAGAAATATTGCGATATTCTTGGCTTGACCAATCGCAGTATGATCAGCAATTTTTTGGTAAACTTGTTGCTGGGCAATTTGACGTTCATGAGGCGATAATTGACGCCTTTTTTGGCGAATAATCTGTCGGATGTTCATTAAGTTATCACTTATGAAGAAAAGGAAAACTCCAAGATGTCGTTAGGGTCGTAACCCTTGAACCCAAGGTTCAAGGTGAACAACGTGTTTTAATTTTTAGGTTTCCTTAATATTAAGGCATACACACCAATTAAAAGTCACATCATTCTAAAGTAAAGAATATCGGCTCAGGGGACTAACCCTTAATCGCGAACATCCCAGAGATGGGTAACATAATACAAAATTTGAAAAATCATACAATAGTATTTTTATTAAATTTACAATTAGAGTGATTCATTGTTAGAGTTTAAAGCCGAATCAAGTAACTGTTGTAATAATTTTAAGCGACCACTAAACTGATCACTCTTTTCTTTTTCTTTAGTCAGTTCGTAAGAGATATTCAGTGCAGCCGTCATAATTAGTTGATCACTTCCAACTTGTGGTGATTTTTCACGTAAATTTGTCAAGCGTAGATCGAGATCTCTCGCAGCATTATTGAGGGCGTCCACTTCATCAACTGGACAATTAAATTTTAACGTTCGTCCAAAAATTTGAATAGTGACAGCTTGAGTTTCCATATTTTACCTATTGATTTATAAATTTATTGATTTTATCGATAATATGTTCTGAGTTTAATCCCATTTCAGCCCTAATTTCACTTTGTGATCCTTGTGGAATAAACCTGTCAGGTAATCCAATGTTTAAAATATCACATTTTATTTTTTTCGATAACAGGAATTCATTGATGCTACTTCCTGCTCCGCCTTTAATACTATTTTCTTCTATTGTGACTAGTATATTATGGGTTTGGCTAATCTGCAAAAGTACTTTCTCATCTAATGGTTTTACAAAGCGCATATCAATAACTGTAGCATTAATTTGCTCGGCAGCTTGTAAAACTTCAGGGAGTAATGTGCCAAAATTGAGTAAAGCTATTTTTTCGCCTTCTCGGCATACCTTAGATTGACCTAATGGAATGGCATTTAAAGGTGCTAGCGGTGTTCCTGTTCCTTCTCCTCGAGGATAACGTACCGCTGCAGGCCCTTGATGAAGATAGCCAGTATATAGCATTTGACGACATTCATTTTCATCACTTGGTGTCATGATAACTAGATTTGGTATACATCTTAAAAAACTTAAATCAAATGCCCCTTGATGGGTTTCTCCATCTGCACCCACGATCCCCGCGCGATCTATTGCAAACAAAACAGGCAGATTTTGTATTGCAATATCATGAATAACTTGATCATAAGCACGTTGTAAAAAAGTAGAATAGATTGCCACAATCGGTTTAAAGTCACTAATAGCAAAACCTGCCGCTAACGTTACCGCATGTTGCTCAGCAATAGCCACATCATAAAACTGGTTGGGATAACGTTTAGCAAATTCAGTCATACCAGAACCTTCACTCATTGCGGGGGTAATAGCGATCAATCGCTCGTCCTTTTCTGCCATTTCACACAGCCATTCACCAAAAACTTGCGAATAGGTGGGTGCAATTTTTTTATCTAACGGGAAAGTTCCATCAATAGGATCAAACTTTGGTACACCATGCCAGAGTGTCGGGTTCTTTTCAGCAGGCTCATAGCCTTTCCCTTTTTGTGTAATGACATGCAATAACTGAGGGCCTTTTAATTGTCGCACTCTTTGTAATGTGGAGACTAAATTTTCAATATCATGTCCGTCAATGGGGCCAATGTAATTAAAACCCAGTTCTTCAAATAAAATGGCAGGAGTGATTAAACCTTTTAAATGTTCTTCTGTTTTTTTAACTAACTCTTTTAATGGCGGAATATTGGAAAGAACACGTTTGCCACTTTCTCGAAAAGAAGTATAGGCCTTACTGGATAGAATTTGCGTTAAATGTTGATTTAATGCTCCGGTATTTTCAGAAATGGACATATCATTATCATTTATAATCACTAACATATCGGGTTTGATATGACCTGCATGATTCATTGCTTCAAATGCCATGCCTGCTGTTAATGCACCGTCTCCGATAATGGCTGCAACTTTTTGACCTGATTGTTTTTTTTGTTCACTAATGGCAATACCCAATGCTGCACTGATTGAAGTTGAAGAATGTCCTGTAGTTAATACGTCATATTCGCTTTCTTCTCGATGTGGAAAAGAATGTATGCCGTCTTTTTGACGAATAGTCAGCATCTGATCACGGCGACCCGTTAAAATTTTATGTGGATAGGCTTGATGTCCAACATCCCAAATAATTTTATCGAATGGCGTATGATAAACGTAATGGAGGGCGACCGTTAATTCAACTACGCCAAGACCGGAAGCTAAATGTCCACTGGATTGACTTACACTAGTTAACAAAAATTGCCTAAGCTCACGACAAATCGCAGATAATTGCGAAAGCGGATAGCGCCTAAGATCGGTTGGAGAGTTAATTTGTTTTAATAGCGGATAATTATCTAAATTCATCTTTATTATTGAGTGAGTGTGTTAACTATTACGATTAATAATATAACTAGCAAGGTCTTGTAATGGCTTACTATTATAAGGTATTTGCTTCACACTATCGATAGCTTGTTGATAAAGTTGTTGTGTCAACTGTTGCGCATTTTTTAATCCCATTAAGGCCGGATAAGTGCTTTTTTCATGTGCAATATCTGAACCTTGTGGTTTTCCCATAATGGCTTGTTCGCCAATAATATCTAAAATGTCATCTTGAATTTGAAAAGCAAGTCCAATTGCCTTTGCATAATGATCTAAATTAGCATAATAAGGGATAGCTTGATTACCGCTCGCATAGGCGCCTAAGCGTATCGCTGCTTTTATCAAAGCGCCAGTTTTGTAGCAGTGAATTTTTTGTAGATGCTCAAGTGATATCGATTGGTGTTCAGCTTGTAAATCAAGTGATTGTCCTAAACACATCCCATCTAAACCACTTGCTTGTGCCAGCTCGGTTATCATTCTAATTTTGGCTTGATCATCGATGAATTGGCTTTCAGCTAATAATGTAAATGCTAATGATTGTAATGCGTCTCCGGCTAAGATAGCCTGTGCTTCATTAAATTGAATATGGCAAGTAGGTTTACCTCGCCGTAAATCATCATTATCCATAGCAGGTAGGTCATCATGAATAAGCGAATAGGTATGGATTGATTCAATTGCGGCTGCCGGTTCGTCCAAATTAGCAAGTGGACAACCAAACATTTGACCTGTTAAATAGACTAAAATAGGGCGTATTCGCTTACCACCAGCAAGTAAACTGTAACTCATAGCTTGTTGCAAAGTCGATGCCGATTTTTCTGATAAATACGACGTTAAAAAAGCATCAATACGATCTTGCAACGTTTTTAAGTTATTCATCATCATCCACTAAAAAATCTGACAATTCAGCATCACTATTTTCAGATAATAAAATTTGTATCCGTTGCTCTGCTTGTTTTAACTGTTTTTGACCCGCTCTGGCAAGCTTGACCCCTTTTTCAAATTCATTCAATGCTTCATCTAGGGGTAGGTCACCATTTTCTAAATGTGTGACGATAGTTTCAAGCTGTTTCAGTGTTTCTTCAAAACTCGGTTCTTTAGTCGTTTTTTTGGGCATAAGGTAATCCTCTTTTTACTCAGTGAGTATACACGTTATTTTAAGAATGGTGAATGACACTTTATCTGTATATTCTAGCATTTAGCGATCTTCAATGCCTGACGTTCTTCATTATCAATACAATACCTACTTATAATGATTGATTTGAAATAGTCTCTTGCTTCTGCTCCAATTCATCTAGTGACACTAAAGCAAGATCAGGATCGATCGGTTTTTTAACTTCAACACCTAATTCCCGAAATTTTTCAATTTGACCAATGACGTTACCTCGTCCTTTAGCCAATTTATTCATTGAATTTTGAAATGTTTGTTGTGCTTTATCTAAACAGTTACCCAAATTTTCCATATCCTCAACAAAACCACGGACTTTATCATAAAGTTTACTTGCTCTATCGGCAATTAATTCGGCATTACGATTTTGATATTCAAATCGCCATAGATTATGAATAGTTCGCAGTGCTACTAAAAGCGTGGTTGGACTGACTATCATAATATTATTTTTTAGTGCCTCATTGATTAATGAGGGATCCTGATCTATGGCACATAAAAAAGCGGGTTCGACGGGAATAAACATCAGAATATAATCTAACGAATTAATGCCGATAAGTTTATGATAGTCTTTTTGGCTAAGTTGTTTAAGATGATTACGGACTGCTATCAAGTGGTCTGACATGGCTTTAGCTTTGATGACGTCATCTTCGCCATTAAAATAGCGCTCATAAGCAACAAGGGTGACTTTTGAATCAATCACAACATCACCACCTTGAGGTAAATGTACAATAACATCAGGCTGTAATCGTCGATTATCGTCATTGGTTAGATTTACTTGTGTTTCATATTCATAACCTAAACGTAATCCAGAATTATCCAAAATTTGACTGAGGATAAATTCACCCCAATTTCCTTGAGTTTTATTATTTCCTTTTAAGGCATTGGTAAGATTAATCGCTTCTTTAGTCATAAGCTCATTGAGTTGCTGCAAATTACGAATTTCGTGTGTCAGTGTATGACGCTCTTTCGCTTCTTGACCAAAACTATCTTGAACTTGTTTTTTAAAGCCTTCTAACTGCTCTTTAAGTGGTGACAATAAAAAATCTAAACTTTGTTTATTTTGTTGTTCAATTTTTTTACCACTGTGTTCAAATATGCGGTTAGCTAAGTTTTCAAATTGGGTTGTAAGACGTTGCTCGCTTTGTTCAAGAATAGTTTGACGTTCATGCGCAGAATTAAGCGTTTCTTCTAAGCGAGTTTTCAGTTCGCTAATTTTCATATTTTGAGCAACGTGTTGTTGTCGATACGCATTAAGTTCATTTTCTAACTGCATGACTTGTTTGACAAGAGTCTGCAATTCCTCTTTTTTCTGTGACAATTGAATATCAAATAATTGTTTGAGATTATGGCTGGTAAATTGGTACTTAAAAACGATTATCAATAAAATTAAGGATACACAACAAAAAATAATTGCAATCCAATCAATTAATCCCAACGCAGCAAGCATAATCAAGCCCTTTCAAAAGTAAATGATACCACATCCGCTAAGCTTTGTGACTCAAGCGCTAGCATGATTAGGCGATCTAATCCTACCGCAACGCCTGCACAATCAGGCAATCCTGCTTCCATTGCTGCTAATAATTCAACATCAATATTTTGTTGTGGTAAGTTTAATTTGGTGCGATCCAGATTATTTTGTTCAAATCGTAGCTTTTGTTCTTGCGCATTTGTCAGTTCTTTAAATCCATTGGCAAGTTCTACACCTTTATAATAGAACTCAAAACGACTTGCAACACGATGATCTTCGGAACTGATAGTGGCTAATGCTGCTTGAGAAGCAGGAAAATTAAAGACAGCTATGGGTCTATCTTTCCCGATATGCGGTTCAACGCCTAAGCTAAACAAGCACTGTAATAATGAATCTCGATCATAATCTTCAGTTTTAATACCCATGTTGAGTTGATTTGCAGCAGTAATTAATGTTTGGTGATCTGCTTCGAGCGGGTCGATATTTAAATGACGTTGAAAAGCTTTTTGGTATGAAATTCTTTCAGCTGGCTCACAATCTAAGACGTATTGTAATAGATCGTCGACTTCGTTGATCATTTGCATCATATCAAATTGAATTCGATACCATTCAAGCATAGTAAACTCGGGATTGTGAATTCGACTCACTTCTTCATGATTACGAAAGGATTTACAGATTTGATAAATAGGACCACTGCCCGCAGCCAGTAAGCGTTTCATATGGTATTCAGGACTGGTAATGAGCGTCATTTTTTGTCCTTGAGATAGTTCAAATTCGCCTGGTTTATAAAAAGTGGTATCAAAGGAACTTAAATGCACATCCGTGACAGCATATTGGCTTAAAGTTGGAGTTTCAACTTCTAAAATACATCGGTCAGCAAAGAATTGTCTTACTTGAGAAACGATTTTTGCGCGCTTAAGAAGGTTAGTGATAGATGCAGAAGGTTGCCAAGTCATAAAAAAATCCATGAGGGTTGATAATTCATAAAAAAGAAATAGGGCTAAAGCCCTATAAATTACTATTGACGCTCATTTTGCCATAATTGGAACAAATTGTCGTATTTTTCTTGTTGCAGCCAAATATGGCGATGCAATTGAGAAAGGATGAAAGGATCTTCTAAAATTGCTAATTGTTGTTCTTTAGTAATTTTTTCAAGATCTGTGTGTAAATAGTGATGAACTAATTCGTCACGTACTAATTGATTTTTTTCATTCGCTAAATGACGTGAAGTAGATAATGCACATGCCAGCGCATTATAAACCGGATCTACAAGTGCCATAATAAAGCCATGTTGCACAAAAGCAGCCTCGGTTTGTTGTAAATAATCGTCTGTCAATGTGACGGCACGAGTTGGATGCGTTTCTTCAGGGGTTAAAAATAAACCTGCTTTTTGAGCTTTGATTCCCACACTAGAAAGACCCGAAACACGAATAACCAATGGAGAAATAGTTAACGGTATCAGGATTGCAATGTACCAATAGGTAAATTGCGGGTTGAGCCAAATTATTATCGCTAACCAAATAATGCCTAATATTGACAGTGGCCAGCAAAAATAGAATGACTCGCCCCATGTTAACGCGTCATCATTTCGTGAAGGGGATTTCCACTGGATTTTACTACCCAACCATGCTTTTACCACAAATTTACTATGAAATATCATGCGGATAGGGGCTAAAATCATCGACCATATCATTTCAATAAGGATAGATAAGGTTAATTTAAAAATTCCACCTACGTCTTTTGCTCTGGTTTTGGCAATGATAATACCATAGCTAAAAAATTTTGGCGCAAATAATAATATTAACGTTGTCGATAATAGTCTTATTGCTAACTGTTCATCCCATTTAGGCCAAGTAGGATAAAATTGATTGGATTGGTAAAAATATTGTGGTTCTGAAATGTTAAATACCAATAATAATAATGTAGAAAAGATTAAAAAGATCAACCATAAAAGTGACGATATATAAGCCATACCACTGGTCAAAAACATAATGCGGTGGGTGAAGGTAATTCCACTTTTAAAGATTAATCTTAAATTGATTAGATTTCCCATACACCAGCGATTATCTCGTTTAAGATCTTCAATCATGTTGCCAGGAAGCTCTTCATAGCTACCATTAAGATTATAAGCAATCCAAACTCCATAACCAGCCCGTCGCATCAATGTCGCTTCCACAAGATCATGTGACAATATATGAAGAGGCCCTTTACGTTTTTGTAAAGGCGACAAAATACAGTGTTCAATAAAAGGTTTTAAACGAATCATCGCATTATGTCCCCAATATTGTGCTTCACCCAATTGCCAAAAGTGAGTACCTGAACAAAATATATCACTATATATTTGATTAGCGAATTGTTGAATACGCCCATAGAGTGTTTTCATTCTGACTGACTTCGGAGGGGATTGCAAAATACCTGCATTAGGTGTCATTTCCATCATGGCAATCATTTTTAAAATACAGTCGCCAGTCATAATACTGTCTGCATCAAGAATCATCATATATTCATATAAATGACCCCAACGACGACAAAAATCATCGATGTTACCACTTTTACGTTTTACACGACGTTTGCGGTGACGGTAAAAAATTTGACATCCGTTATCGGCTTTTTTAGCATTGAAATCAGCCCAAGCTTTCAGTTCATTAACATAAAGATCGGGATCATTGGTATCACTTAAAATGTAAAAGTCACAACATGCGGCATGACCGGTTTCGACGAGTGATTGGTAAGTTGCTTCTAATCCGGCAAAAACACGTGCCACATCTTCATTACAAATTGGCATAACTAAAGCAGTGCGATGCGTATTGTCAATATGGGATGCAGGATCAGTTGGAATCGGTATGGTGAATCGATCTTTACCTATGACCGCCAAAATTAATCCCATAATACTTGTCCAAAAACCAATTGAGATCCAACAAAACAAGATAGCAAACAGGACTATTATAATTCCTTGAATAATATAGGGAATCACGTTATATATTGCCAGTTCAGGATTTAGCTGCCAATTAGCCATAAAATTAATTTTGTCCCAACTTTGATAGGGTAGCAAAGAAGATAAATAATTTGTGCCTAAATAAGTTTGAATGGCAATCAACAAAAACATGATCAAACGCCGAATTGTGGCAATAAAACTTCTATTTGGCTTGGATTTTGCTTTGAAAGGTTTATTCCAAATTTGAGGTTGGATTGCTACACGCTCAATGTCTGGATAGGTAGGTTGTTGCTTTCTGTCATCATTAAAATCACGAGTATCACTAATTTGATGCAAGCGATACTTCAAAAATGCCACATCATCAGAAGGCATTTCCTGTTCATTTGATTTCTGACACCAGTTATCGGCGTCAGAAAGATGTGAAAAGTAATCATTTTTCATAGGATTATCACTATTGTGCAGGGTATTGACCACTCCATGTTTCGGATAAAATTTCGTTAGTTTTCTCAGAAGCTAATTGAATACGAATATCAGTGGCTTTTTTGTTATCTTCAACATTAAACCTTACAATGACACGCCATCCTTTAGTGACTGAATTATATTGTGAGTCTGTGCTAACAATCGATCCATTGGTGATACTTGAAATCACCTTAACAGGTATTTTATTGGATAATTGAGGTCCTGCAAAATCAATGACGTAAGCATTAGAACCATCAAGTTTACGAATTAGATTTGCCTGTTTGATATCGCCTAGCGATAAACGCGTACTAACTGCTCTGGCAACATTACTTGGATAACGTTGCTGATCATTTAACGTATAGTGTAATCGATAGCTAATATCAAGAACATCACCAGCATTGTACTGTTTTTTCGGAACCCAGAACGTTACGATATTATCGTTAGTTTCATCGGCGGTCGGTATTTCAACGAGTTCCACACGACCTTTTTGCCAATCGCCAAGAATTTCTGTCCAAACACTTGGTCTTTGCTCATAATGGTCGTCAAGGTCTTGGTAATCTTGAAAACCATTATCACGTTGAATCAAGCCAAATTGTTTAGGGTTTTCCAAGCTATAAGATGAAAACGACAGACGCTTAGGATTATTTAACGGACGCCAAATCCATTCATTATTGTTGGTTAAGATGGATAACCCATTGGAATCATGCATAGCAGGGCGATAATTCAAAATTGGCGAAGGTTGATTTGGCCCATATAAAAACATACTGGTTAAAGGTGCAACACCAAGTTTTTTTACCGATGTACGGAAGAAAATTTTAGCTTCAACCGTGACAGTGGTATCAACACTTGGGATTAACGTTATTTTGTATGCACCTGTTACACTAGATGAATCAAGAAGCGCATAAATCACTAAATGTTTCTGATTCGGTTCGGGTCTTTCTATCCAAAATTCTTTAAAACGTGGAAACTCTTCTCCCGATATTTCACCTGTATCGATAGCAAGCCCTCTCGCTGAAAGACCATAGATTTGGTTTTTACCTATTGCCCGAAAGTAACTACCACCGAGTGCAGTAAAAACTTCATCATCGGTTTTGGTTGGCGAATTGATAGGATAATGTACTTTAAATCCCGCAAAGCCTAAATTTTTAGTATCTAATTTATCTAAGTGAATCTGACTAAGATCAAAATAACTAGGATCATATTTTATTTCTTGAGCGTGATTATTGACGACCTCATTAATCTTAACGGGGGTATCGAAATACATGCCTTCATGATAAAACTCAAGTTTAAAACGAGTATCTTCATCATTCCAATAAGCTTTTTGATGATTAAATTGAATTTTCTGATAATCTGCAAATTGTAATGATGCAAGTTCACTCGGGATATTTTTGGATGGTTGCTGATAAGCTTTTTTTGACAAGTCTTTAGCTTTGTTTATCACATCCTCATACGAAAATGCCCAAGAAGAAAAGCTAATTAACGAAACAGCACACACGCAAAATATTTTGCATGTGACTGTTTTATAAAATTGGCTGTTTGGCAATAAATTGTGCATAAAATACTCACATTGGGTTTATCTAAATATATTGAAATAATTAATAATATTATCTTTTGGATTGCCTAAACACTTTTCAACATAATCGTTTTTCATTTCTAAAATAATACTTGGGTTTTGGTCAATCAAAAAGTGAGCATAATTATCTTTATTGATTTTAGAATAGAGTGCTGACATATCTTGCTCAGACATTTTAAATAAGGGTTGATAGTAGTTGGCAATCTTGGTTGTATCTTTTGTATAAATTGCCGAGACAAAATCAGCAGAAAGATCACAATAATTTTTGATATTGCTGCGAGATGCCTTGATTTTATTCAGTTCAATTTGACGCTCAGCTTCGTTTTCTTCAGTTATTTTTTTGAGTTGCAGATCAGATTTCAGCTTATAATATTCAGTCAAATAAAAATTTAAAACACAAAAGGCTGAATTATCATCATTTTTACACGTTAGCAATCCTCGCTTAATAACATAGTTATTAAAATTTTTGTTGCCAATTAATTGAGCTAGTTGATTTTTTGCATTAACAACATAGGGATTGTTATATTCAGTTTTATTTTGTAAAGCCAATAATTGATCTGTTTCAGTATTCCCTTCAGCTTTTTTCTGTGACAAATCAGATCGAAGTGCGCAACTTGAAACAAGAATAGCAACAATGGCACATGTTAAAATATTACTTATTTTCATATATAAAATTCCATGAACTTATTCTTGAGTTATAATTCAATAGGATGCTATATAGCTATTATTAAAAAAATTATATACTTTTTTTTATAATAACACTTTATAACGACGTATTTTTTTGTAAAAAATGTGATAGAACTTACAACTTTATCATTAGTGGTGACAGATCTTCTGAATATTAACTGTAAATTGCGTATTTGTTACAGGTGAAAATTTTGCTTTCACTTTCAAAAAAGCAATCAGTTCAGATGCATTCATATCTGTTTTAGAGCAAGTATGAAATTTAGCATGTTTTCCAAATCGTTGTTCAATAGCTGCCAGTAGAGATAATTCTGTGTAGCTATTCCCTTCCATCATTTGTAAAACTTCATGACCATGAATTGATACCATAAATCCCTCTTGATGTTACCGATTAATGCTATAACAACGACACTTTTATAACCCATTTATCTTATAAAAGCAATGTTTTAACAAGGTTGGAAAAGATATCAGATCTTATCACGAAACAAAAGGATTTAATCGTTAAGATATTGTCAATATATGATGCCTTGATGCTAAATAATTACAGCATTAGGTAAAGATTAATTATCATTAATCTGCAAGGCATCATATTTTTAATTATTCATTAATATTTGTTAATTTAACGATAATTGATTGATTTTCATTTTTTACTTGAAAGATAGAAACAGGGATAATATTAGTGAGTTTATAACCGATGTTATCGTTTATTTTAATCACGCCTTCATCGGGTAATGAAACGATTTCTTCCCTTACAGAATGTAGCATGGATAAAGGTAAAAAAGCATAAGCACCAATATCGGTAAGACGAACTCTGGCACCGCCACGATTGATATCCACAATTTCAGCTGTGTATGTTTGACCAATTTTATCTGATAAGTATTGAGCAAATAGATTTTCGGCCATATCTCGTTCTGCCAATCTTAACATTTTTCGCCGTTCATTCATGGTTTTGAGTTGATTTGTATCCGGTGGTGTTAACGCTTCCTGGCGCAAATAAGCTTTCAATAAACGATGATTAACCATATCGCCATATTTACGAATTGGTGATGTCCAAGTTGCATAAGCGTCAAATCCCAATCCAAAATGAGGTTGAGGTTCAATTGAAAAATCAGCCGGACTTTGGAATTTTCGTAATCGCATGGCTAAAAACGGATCAATATCAATGATGCGACGAAGTTTTATATAACCTGCAAACGAAGTTAGTGACGTTTTATCAAACTCAGTTATCCCGTTGTCGGCTAGAATTTTTAATATTTGATCCAGATATTTGGTGTCAAAACCGGTGTGAATATTATAAATACCAAAACCAATTTTTTCATTTAATATCGTGGTTAATGCTTGGTTTGCAATCACCATGACTTCTTCAACAATTTGATTAGCGATGCGACGCGGTTCTTTTATAATAGCTTCAACTTGGCGATTTTCATCAAGTACGAAACGGTAGTCGGTTACATCCTTAAAAACAAGTGCATTTTCTTGTCGCCAATTTATTCTGACCTTAGCTAAATTGGCTAAAATATTAAGTTGTTCGGGTAAAGATGAATGACTTGAAGATAATTGCTCATTGTTTTCCAAGAAGTCAGAAACATTGTGATAAGCAAGTTTGGCTTTCGATTCTATCCAAGCAGAGGTAAAACTGATGCTATCAAATAAGATATTCCCTGATGAATCAAGTTTTAGCTTGCAGACCATTGCCGGGCGTTTTACATTCGCTTGCAAAGAACATAAATCATCGGCTAACTCTTTAGGTAACATTGGGATATTGAAATCGGGAAGGTAGGTCGTAAAATTCCTCATTTTTGCAATATTATCAATATCACTATCTTTCAAGACAAATGCTGTGGGATCGGCAATGGCGACATGAAGATTAAAATTACCTTGTTCATCCATATTAACCGAAATCGCATCATCCATATCTTGAGTGTTTTCACTATCTATGGTAAAAAAACAGATGTCAGTTAAATCTTGACGATTTTCAAGCTCTTTTTCAATAATCGATAAAGTATCAGCTTGCGGTACTGTTGTTTCTAAATTATAACGTGCTAGTGTTTTAAGCCATAATTTGTATTTTGAATCATCTTCAACGATGAAGTCGGTAATGGCTGCAACAAATTTTTTTTTGTCTGCGTTCAAAGGATGTGAAATTAGTGTTGCAACGACCCAGTCATTTTCTTTCAATTTTTGTGGAAGTTGACTATTTACTTTGCAGGGGATCGAAAAACTACTAGGCATGTTTTCTGGATAGATAACCATTGAACGGTCATGGAAACCTATTCTTCCAATAAATGATTCTAATGCGCTTTCAAGTAATACTTCAGGTTCAAAAGATTCTTTATCGTTGTTTTTGACAACGATTCCAGAAACTTTGTCGCCATGACAAACGGTTTTCATTTTAGCCATTGGTATAAAATAACTGGTTTTGTTATCAACGTCTAAAAAACCGAATCCCTTCTCATGGGCTCGGACTGTGCCTTCAATGCGTGGCGTTTGTTGATGAAGCTCTTGCTTTAATTGTGCGAGTAATGGGTTATTTTGAAACATATGACTTAATATATAATGAAAATAAGTGCTGAATTCTAACACATTTATAGCTTATATTGTTACAGAATTAATCACTAAATTATTATCAACTATTGGAATAAATTTTAAACATAAATATTAGAGTGGAAATATGAAACTAAACTATAAAATTCAGGGCGAAGGACAGCCTATTTTATTTTTGCATGGTATGTTTGGTAGCTTGGATAATTTGAATATGTTAGCAAAAGATTTTGCTCCGCATTATCAAACTATTCAGGTCGATCTGCGTAATCACGGACTTTCGCCGTGGTCAGATGAAATGAATTATGACGCTATGGCTAATGATGTTGCTGAGCTTTGTCATGAATTACAATTGAAAAATCTTATAATTGTCGGCCATTCAATGGGTGGAAAAGTGGCAATGCAATTAATTCGAATTGTGCCTGAAATTATACAGAAAGTTGTCGTCATGGATATTGCACCCGTTAAATATTTACAGTCGCCTAATTTTGATGTTATTCAATCATTAGAAAAGTGTTGTTCACAGCACATTACTGATAAAAAACAGATTATGCATATTATGGAGCAACAAGGTGTGAATACAGCGACTATCTATTTTTTATTAAAATCATTTAAAAACGATCACTGGCTATTTAATGCTAACATTATTGTTAAAAATTATTCTGATTTAAGTGATTGGCAAGCAGACGCGCCCAGTATGAAACCCATTTTATTTATTCGTGGTGGGAATTCAACATACATAGCTGATCAATATTTGGATACACTGTTTTCGCAATTTCCACAGGCTAAAATTGTAACTATTGAAGGAGCCGGTCACAATGTTCATGCTGAAAAAACGGCTCAAGTGTTAACGGCATTGCATGAGTTTATCGAAAATAATATTTAATTGTTATTGGCAAAATAATCGTTGTTGCTCACTTTTATCATAATTAGGTATAGTAACGGTTATGATTACCAGTATACATTGATTATTATAGGTTTTATTTTGTACGAGGTATGTCCAATGTGTTGGAATAATATGTTGGGCAATATCAGGATAGCTATCGAGTAATTGGAAGATAACCTGATCAGCATGTAGTTTGTTGGTAATGTAATGGCGTTGATGAAATAAGGCTTTTTCCATCTGCATAAAACTAAAAAGAATGATTGAAAATAGTAGTGAGGCGATGAATACTTCAATCAAACTAAAACCGCCAGCATGTTTATTCACAATCATGACTTCTTTTCTCTGGGCAATAATCAAGCCACTGTCCTTTATGAACGATGAGTTTGCCATTGTCTAAATGCGCTAAAGTATAAAGAAAAAATCCATTAGCTTCTCCTCGTACTAAAATGGCATTATCGTGACTCAAATTCGATTGTTTAATACAAACTTTTAATTGTAAATTTAGCTCATGTTGGCATTGCCAATGGGGTTTAGGGCGCTGCCAACGTTGGGTTATTGCCCAACTTAATGATGAACTGGCGGTATTAAATTGTTGATAGTATCGTCTTTCTGTCATGGCAATTTTTTGCCATGATGCAACTAAAATATGAAATCCGAACAATAAAGATAAGCCTATTATCATTAAAATAATCACCATAACAATAGCACTAAACCCCGATTGGTTAACAAAACGATTACCTGTTTTCATTTTTGATTATCTTGGTAAGGTGATACTGAATATGAGCATGTTTTTTTAATTCAGCAGTTAACTTTATTTCAATTGTCTGACTGCGTTGCTTGATACTAAATTGTGTGACGTTCACATCATTTGGATCAAACAGGCGTTGCCAATTCAAACCATCACATTTTGTGGCTGCGTGTTTGTATTCAAGATTATTTTGGTGATAGCGAAAAGTAAAGACATCAAAATAAGTAGAATATAAAGAGTTGCGACTCCCATTATCACCTAATCCACTGTCATAACGAATAACAATACAATCTTGTCGATCATTAATTTCAATGGGTTTAAATTTTATTTCTGTAGAAATATGATGCGTAAACCCAGCACGCTTAATATCTTTAGATAAGCCAGCCAGTGCTTGATGAACTGTTTGTTGTAAATGTGATTTTAAATAATCATCACTTAGCCGCATTTGGAGTTGTTGATAACATTGACTTGTGCCAATCAAAATTAAACTTGCTATCATTAAACAGATTAATACTTCAAATAGCGAAAATCCTGATTGTTTTAACATGGAGGCATACCGGATAGATAACCTTGCTCATAACAAAAGCGAACCCTTCCTCGAAATGAGATAAAAATTTTTGTTTCGCCTATCTGATTATGAAGTTTTAAAGAAGCTGTTTGTGCCATGTTTCTTCGTCCCCAAAAGGAAATGATTTTTTTATTGGTTAAACCGCTTATTTCCACCGAATTGTTGGGTTTAATATATCGTAATTCACCCTCCATACAGGAATTGGGTTTATCGCCTTTACTGGCAACTAAACACCAAGGCGAGGAAAAAAGATAGAAATGATAAGTATGATTATAAGTGTATGCGTTAATTTGCACTTCGTTAAAAAAATGCGTTAATTGTTTAGTGGTGGTAAGTAATTCTTCTTTAAATTGTAACGTTTTCCATTGTGTTACACCAATGGAAGCAAATATGGCACAAATGCCCACAACAACGATCAACTCTAATAAAGAAAATCCTGAATTTTGCATCATACATATTGGTTAAATTAGCGATATGATGATAGTAAATAATGACATTCAAATAATGATTTTTTATTGTCAAAATTGGAACACATTTCACAAATTAATGTCCTTTTTATTAAACAGTATTAAGATGATATGACAAACCGCTTAAAAAGTGCCAGATATTATATTATACTGTCAATCCTGATTAAATTTGCCAACGGACTTAAAAGTTAAAGGAAACAAGAGATGCAACAATTACAAACTATTATTGACGCCGCATTTGAACGTCGTGCGGAAATCACACCATCAAATGCAGATGCTGTTACACGTGATGCAATTAATCAATGTATTCATCTATTAGATAGCGGAAAAATGCGTGTCGCTGAAAAAATTAATGGTGAGTGGGTCACCCATCAATGGTTGAAAAAAGCTGTATTGCTCTCGTTTCGTATTAACGAAAATCAGTTGATCAATGCTGGTCCAACTAATTATTACGATAAAGTGCCGTTAAAATTTGCTGACTATGATGAAGCTAGATTTGCGCAAGAGGGTTTTCGTGTTGTTCCGTCTGCCATTGCGCGTAAAGGGGCTTATGTCGCTCGTAACACCGTATTAATGCCATCTTATGTTAATATTGGTGCTTATGTTGATGAAGGAACAATGGTTGATACATGGGTTACAGTTGGTTCATGTGCCCAAATTGGTAAAAATGTTCATTTGTCTGGTGGTGTAGGTATTGGTGGAGTCTTAGAGCCATTACAAGCAAATCCAACGATTATTGAAGATAACTGCTTTATCGGTGCCCGTAGTGAAATTGTAGAAGGCGTGGTAGTTGAAGAAGGTTCGGTTATTTCAATGGGCGTATTTATTGGGCAAAGTACCAAAATTTATGATCGTGCAACCGGTGAAGTTCATTATGGTCGTGTGCCTGCAGGTTCTGTTGTTGTTTCCGGTAACTTACCAACTAAAGATGGTAAATATAGCCTTTATTGTGCCGTTATTGTTAAGAAAGTGGATGCCAAAACTTTAGGAAAAGTGGGTATCAATGAGTTACTTCGCACTATCGATTAATTTTTTAATCACACTTAAAAATGCCACTAACTAAGTGGCATATATCTTTGTATTTTTCTTAGAATTCTATTTATATTTTTAATCTTTTGAAGAGGAGAGTTTATGCCTTCTTTCGATATCGTATCAGAAATCCAAATGCCAGAAGTGAAAAATGGCGTCGAGAACGCGTCACGTGAATTGACCACGCGCTGGGATTTTAAAAATGTTGAAGCTTCGTTTGAATTGAACGAAAAAAACGAGACAATTAAAGCCACCAGTCAATCTGAGTTTCAAGTTCAGCAACTTCTTGATATCTTACGAGATAAATTGGCTAAACGTGGTATTGATGGCGGTGCTTTAGACATTCCTGAAGAATTGGAGCATAGCGGTAAACTTTACAGTATCACTGTCAAACTGAAGCAAGGTATTGATAAAGAGTTAGCTAAAAAAATAGTGAAATTAATTAAAGATAGTAAAATTAAAGTTCAAGCTCAAGTTCAAGGTGATCAAGTTCGTGTAACTGGTAAGTCTCGTGATGATTTACAAGCGACAATGGCTTTAGTCAAGAATGGTGAATTAGGACAACCTTTTCAATTTACCAATTTTCGAGACTAAACAACGCTTAAATTTGCCGATAATGTTGTCGGCAAGTTTGCTTATTGAATATCCGGTCTTCATTTTAGCATAATCCTCATTTTTTCTTATTATTACTAAAAAATTTCACCATACTATCATAAAGTTGATTTTCACAAATTTAGTAAAGATTGAGATTTTTTTTAGTGATTCAGCTATTCTATTCTTATTTTAATCCTCACAACGACAGTGACAGCGAACCTAATGATGAAAAAATTAATCTTATTGTTATTCATGTGTCTCTTCTCTTCTTCTATTCTTGCGCAAAATGAAAATAGCGAGGATAAAAAAGCCTTTATTGATGCGCTATTATCAAAAATGACCATTGAACAGAAGGTTGGACAATTGCGTTTAATCAGTGTGGGCGGAGAACTCACACTCGATAAAGTCTTAGATCAAATTGAAGCTGGCGAAATTGGGGGGATATTTAATACTGTTGTCGAGCCTGACTTGTCACGAATGCAAGATCGTGCTTTAAATTCACCTAACAAGATCCCGTTATTATTAGGATTTGACATTGTGCATGGTCATCGCACTGTGTTTCCAATCAATTTAGGTATTGCCTCTACTTGGGATCGCCAAGCAATGGCTCTTGTCGCACAAGTTTCCGCTGATGAAGCTACTTCTGATGGACTTAATATTACTTGGGCTCCCATGGTTGATATTACCCGAGACCCACGATGGGGTAGAGTTTCTGAAGGTTTTGGTGAAGATCCTTATCTTACTTCAGAAGCTGGGCGGATTTTTGTTGAAAAAATGCAAAAGCCGTCTTTGGCGGAAAAAAATTCGTTGGTGACAACCGTTAAACACTTTGCGCTTTATGGTGCGGTTGAAGGTGGGCGAGAATACAATAGTACCGATATGAGTGAACGAAAAATGTTTCAAGAATATCTGGTTCCCTACAAAGCGGCAATAGATGCAGGAAGCCAAGCTATTATGGTATCGCTGGTTACGGTAAATGGTGTTCCGGCTACCGCAAATCATTGGCTTTTGACCGATGTGCTACGTCATCAATGGCATTTTAATGGCGTAGTCATTAGCGATCATGGTGCAATTCGGGAACTAATTAATCATGGTGTTGCCAGTGATGCCAAAGATGCTGTTCGCATTGCAATTAAAGCCGGTATTGATGTTAGTATGAATGATGAATATTTCCTTCAATTTATCCCCCAACTGGTCAAAGAAGGGGCATTGAGTGAAGATGATATTAACAATGCATGTCGACACGTGTTGTCGCTTAAATATGATATGGGATTGTTTCGTCACCCTCATCGTAATTTAGATCCAAACTTAGACATTGAAACGATGTTTGCTGATAATCGATTACATCGAAAAGAAGCCAGAGAAGTGGCACGACGCAGTATTGTATTATTAAAAAATGATAATAAGGTTTTACCTTTATCTAAAGATCAAAAAATTGCGGTTATTGGTCCACTAGCAGACTCCAAACGCGATATATTAGGGAGTTGGTCGGGTGCAGGTCGAGCTAATTTAGCCGTGACTCCCTTGGAAGGCATTAATCACGCAATAAACAACCCCAAAAATGTCAGTTATGCATTGGGTGCTAATCTTTCGGATGATCCCGCACTATTTAAATTCTTAAATCTTTACGAAGTTACGGCAAAATTTGATGACAGACCTGTTGAAAAGATGATTAGTGAAGCGGTCGAATTAGCGAAAAATGCAGATGTTGTTGTCGCTTTCGTTGGTGAAGCGCAAGGAATGGCACATGAGTCGTCAAGTCGAACAGATATTTCCCTTCCTGAAAGTCAAAAAAGATTACTTCGAGCACTTAAAGCAACCGGTAAACCCCTTGTTATTGCTTTAATGAATGGTCGCCCGTTAACATTAGTCGATGAATTTCAACAAGCCGATGCGATGCTTGAAACATGGTTTTTAGGTACAGAAGGCGGTAATGCCATTGCTGATGTATTGTTTGGCGATTATAATCCGTCTGGAAAATTACCTATGTCATTTCCACGTAATGTTGGACAGATACCTGTCTATTACAGCCATTTAAATACAGGTCGCCCACACGGAACGGAGAATATGGGGAAATACACGACATCTTATTTGGACAGTCCTAATGAACCTTTGTTCCCTTTTGGCTATGGACTAAGTTATACTGATTTCAACATCACTTTTTCTCTTTCAGCGACAGAAATGCAACAAAATGGTCAAATTATTGTGACAGCAATAGTTGAAAATACAGGAAACAGGGAAGGTACTCAAACCGTTCAACTTTACTTACAAGATGTGACTGCTTCGGTAAGTAGACCCGTTAAAGAACTAAAAGGCTTTGAGAGCATTACATTGAAAGCACATGAAAAAGGAGAAGTGCACTTTATTATTAAGCCTGAAATGTTAAAATTTTGGAATGACAAAATGCAATATGTGGCAGAGCCAGGTAAATTTAATGTGTTTATTGACTCGGATTCAACTACACAAAACAAACAAACTTTTACTTTATTGAATAACTAAACTTTTTTATCCCATTAACCTTCGTTAGTGGGATAGGCTTAATAGATTTAAATTATGCTTGAATTCGATCTAATTCTACAACTTTTACAACAGATGTGTGTTTATTTAGTTATTGCCTATTTACTAAGTAAAACCCCAATTGTTATTCCGCTCATGCAAGTCACAGTGCATTTACCGCATAAATTAGTTTGCTATTTTATCTTCTCACTGTTTTGTATTATGGGGAGCTATTTTGGACTTCACATTGAAGATACTATTGCAAATACCCGTGCTATCGGGGCGATCTTAGGTGGTCTTCTTGGTGGTCCTATGGTTGGTTTTTTAGTCGGTGTGACAGGGGGAATTCACCGCTATACATTGGGGGGAATAACGGCTGAAAGTTGTATGTTATCGACTATATTAATTGGGCTAATCAGTGGATTATTGCATTACGCGTTAATGAAAAAAGGTCGGGTTGATCTTATCTATAATCCTTTGTTAGTCGGCGTGCTGGGTTTATTGGTCGAATCGCTTGAAATGATTTTAGTATTATTAATTTCACGCCCTTTTGATACTGTTTTACATGCGGTAAAAAGTATTGCAGCGCCCATGATTATCGCCAATAGTATTGGTTCAGCGATGTTTATGCGAATTTTATTGGATCGACGAGCTATTTTCGAACGCTATACCTCGGCTTTTTCGGCAAAAGCATTACAAATTGCAGTGAGCACTGAGGGGCTGTTACGTGATGGTTTCAATCAAGAAAATAGTACAAAAGTGGCAGAAATTATTTATCAAGAATTGGATATTGGTGCGGTTTCCATTACAGACAGAGAAAAAATCTTGGCTTTTATTGGAATTGGAGATGATCACCATTTACCGGGTACACTGATCACGTCAAATAGTACTTTAGAAGCTATTGAAAAAAATGAAGTACAATATCTGGATGGCGCACATTTACCGTATCAATGTTCAATTAATAAAAATTGCCGTCTTGGATCAACGCTGGTAATTCCACTGCGAGGTGAAAATAATACTGTCGTTGGTACGATTAAATTATATGAGGCAAAAAATACTTTATTTAGTTCAATCAATCGAACATTAGGGGAAGGGATAGCCAGTTTATTATCGGCACAAATACTAGCGGGTCAAAATGAGCATTACAAACAATTATTGTCTAAAACCGAAATTAAGTTATTACACGCTCAAGTTAATCCACATTTCTTATTTAATGCCTTAAATACGCTAGTCGCGGTTATTCGGCGTGATAAAGTGCAAGCGTCTGAGCTGGTGCAAAATCTATCAACTTTTTTTCGAAAAAATCTAAAAAGAACGGACGAAATAGTTACGCTCAAAGATGAAATAGAGCATGTTAATGCTTATTTACAAATTGAAAAAATGCGTTTTATGGATCAACTCACGCTTGATATTCATATCCCAGCAGATTTAGAAAATGCTCGTCTTCCTGCATTTTCATTGCAACCAATCGTTGAAAATGCCATAAAACATGGTACTTCCCAATTGATTGGTGAAGGAAAAGTAAGTATAAATGCTTATACAAAAGATTTAACATTGTATTTAGAAGTCATCGATAATGCGGGTAATTATCGAGAAAATAAAAAAGATATGAAAGGATTAGGACTAAATTTAGTCGATAAAAGAATTCATATTCGTTATGGTGAAAGATATGGTTTAGCAATTTTTTGTCAACCTGACGAATATACGAAAGTGATATTATCACTACCATTGCAAGAGGATGTAATTAGTTAATGTTAAATGTTATTATTGTGGATGATGAACTCCCTGCACGTGAAAATTTACGTTGTTTGCTCGAAAAAGATCCCGATGTTGCTATTATTGCTGAGTGTCATAATGCAATGGAAGCAATCAGTAAAATACACCGCCTACAACCTGACGTGGTATTTTTAGATATACATATGCCCAAAATAAATGGGTTTGAAATGTTATCGATGCTTGATCCCCAGACGATGCCTAGCATTGTCTTTTTAACTGCATACAGTGAATTTGCCGTTAAAGCTTTTGAAGAACAAGCCTTTGATTATTTACTTAAACCGGTAGAACAAGACCGTCTCAATAAAACACTATGCCGTTTACATCAACATCAATTACCTAATAATGTAAAGCATTTAGATATGGTTAATCAAAATTTAGATTATATCCCTTGTGTTGGTCATAACCGTATCTATTTATTAAATTTAGATGATGTATTTTATATCGCTTCCAAAATAAGTGGTATCTATGTATTTAATCAAAACAATGATGAATATTTTACTGAGTTAACTTTAAAGACATTAGAAGATAAAACCCCTCTTATTCGATGTCACAGACAATACTTAGTTAATTTAAAAAAACTCAAAGAGATTCGCTTTAATGAATCAACGGGCGTAAGTATTATTTTAAATAACGATATTTCAGTCCCTGTTAGTCGTCGATATCTAAAATCACTCAAAGAAATGTTAGGATTATGATTTCAATTATCGATTTATGTAAATTTTATTAAACCGCTCATTGACTGATTTTAACCACTCATTGTTGCCATTCAACCTATGGCTTAAATAGCGATACCATTCTTATCAACAAAAATTTACTATAAGCTTGATATATAAGTCACAAAGGTATACTCAAAACCATAAAATAGGTAAGGAATAGTGGAAGATAGTAAAAAAATTGTTTTTTATTTATCCAAACACCAAGCCAAATAGCATTTTAATGGTGTTAAGTATCGTTTTTATAATCTTAAAACCCAAAAAGAGAATCATTATGAATAATAAAATATTAAAGCATATTCCTTGGGTCATTCTTGCTTTTGTTGGTGCATGCTGTCTAGCAGTTGTTGCATTACGGCGAGGTGAACACATCAGTGCATTATGGATTGTTGCTGCTGCTGTATCTGTATATTTAGTTGCTTATCGATATTATAGCCTTTATATCGCTAATAAGGTTATGCGATTAGATCCTACTCGAGCAACGCCTGCTGTCATTAATAACGACGGACTAAATTATGTTCCAACCAATAAATATGTTTTATTTGGTCACCATTTTGCTGCTATAGCTGGTGCAGGTCCACTAGTTGGTCCCGTTCTTGCTGCACAAGTTGGTTATTTGCCCGGTACACTTTGGCTACTTGCTGGTGTTGTTTTTGCTGGCGCCGTACAAGATTTTATGGTGCTTTTCCTTTCATCTCGCCGTAATGGTTCTTCACTGGGTGAAATGATTAAAAGCGAGATGGGGCCAATTCCTGGTGCTATTGCCTTATTTGGTTGCTTTTTGATTATGCTTATCATTTTAGCGGTTTTAGCGTTAATTGTTGTGAAAGCATTAGCAGAAAGTCCTTGGGGTGTTTTCACGGTGTGTTCAACCGTACCCATTGCGCTGTTTATGGGGATCTATATGCGATTTTTAAGACCCGGTCGAGTTCTTGAAATCTCAGTCATTGGTATTGTTTTACTTATATTATCCATTTGGTTTGGTGGCGTTATTGCTCACGATCCTTACTGGGGACCAGCGTTAACATTTAAAGACACAACGATCACTTATGTGCTAGTCGGTTATGCCTTTATCTCTGCGATGTTACCTGTATGGTTAATATTGGCACCACGTGATTATTTAGCGACGTTTCTAAAAATTGGCGTTATTGTTGGTTTAGCAATAGGAATAGTCATTTTAAATCCTGATCTAAAAATGCCAGATGTAACTCAATATGTTGATGGGACAGGCCCCGTTTGGAAGGGATCATTATTCCCATTCTTATTTATTACGATAGCTTGTGGTGCGGTTTCTGGATTCCATGCGCTTATTTCTTCTGGTACCACGCCAAAATTATTAGCAAACGAAAAAGACGCACGCTTTATTGGATATGGTGCAATGTTAATGGAATCTTTTGTTGCCATAATGGCGTTAGTCGCAGCTTCAATTATTGAACCTGGTCTCTATTTTGCGATGAATACTCCGCCAGCAGGATTAGGGATTACAATGCCTGATTTGCATAAATTGGGGACTGATGATGCACCAATGATAATGGCGCAATTAAAAGATGTCACCGTTCATGCAGCTGCGACAGTGAGTTCATGGGGCTTTGTGATCTCTCCTGAACAAATCCTACAAACCGCCAAAGACATAGGTGAACCGTCCGTCTTGAATCGTGCAGGTGGTGCACCAACGCTAGCGGTAGGGATTGCTTATGTATTCAACCAAATATTACCAGGAGCGAATATGGGCTTTTGGTATCATTTCGGTATTTTGTTTGAAGCCCTATTTATTTTAACGGCGCTTGATGCAGGAACACGTTCAGGTCGATTTATGTTACAAGATTTATTAGGTAATTTTGTACCGTTCTTGAAAAAAACAGACTCACTTATCGCCGGCTTTATTGGTACGCTGGGGTGTGTAGGATTATGGGGATATCTCCTCTATCAAGGCGTTGTTGACCCATTAGGTGGTGTGAAGAGTTTATGGCCACTATTCGGTATATCTAATCAAATGTTAGCTGCTGTCGCGCTGATTTTAGCAACAGTCGTATTGATTAAAATGAAACGTGCGCAATACATTTGGGTCACGATCATTCCGGCAATTTGGTTGTTAATCTGTACAACATGGGCATTAGGTCTAAAATTATTCAGTGATAATCCGCAATTAGAAGGCTTCTTCTATTTAGCTAATGAATATAAACGTCAAATTGCTGAAGGTAGTAAAGAGTTAACTGCTCAACAAATTGATAATATGCATCATATTATTATCAATAATTATACCAATGCAGGATTAAGTATTTTATTCTTACTTGTGGTATACACGATTATCTTCTTTGGTATTAAAACCGCGCTTAAAGTTCGCAACAATAAACAAAGAACAGATAAAGAAACCGCTTATGTTCCTATACCAGAAGGTGGTGTTAAAACTTCTATGTCACATTAAGTGGTCTGGAGCGAGATGTCATAGTGATATTGCCTCTCGATAGTAAACTCCAATTATTTTAGTTAAAGCTCAACAATGAGACATTGTTGGGCTTTTCTATTTTTGCAATGAAAAAATGCTTACAATATTCTAAATAAAACTTGTTAAATTAAGAAATTTAGCGTTGTCGGCATAACTCTCTATATGTCATTACCAGTGTGATAGCATATCGCATCGATAAGTCAAAGGAAGGTGAACAATTTATCGTCACTGTTATGACAAATATTTGCGGTTTATTAACTAAAAAAATTAGCCAATAATGATTATTGGCTAATAGGATAAATGAATGTTAAGATTAATAGTATCGAATCAATGAT
>CALYQY010000018.1 GCA_945291235.1 uncultured Gilliamella sp. | reverse complement strand
TAGCATGTTTTTGCTTATCTTGCAACTGTTTCATTCTTCTTTCTGCTCTTGAGTGCGGGCTGGCATCCAGAAAAATTTTTACTGGTGCATCAGTAAACACAACTGTCCCCATGTCTCGCCCATCCGCAATTAACCCCGGCAATTGCCTGAAATCTCTTTGTCGTTGCAATAATGCTGCCCGAACTTGATTTAGCGAAGCCACTTTAGAAGCAGCGCCCCCAGTCTCTTCAGTACGAATATCTTTAGAGACATCGACGCCATTTAATAGCACTTTGACTTCGCCATGATGGGTATCAAAAGTTAAAGGTAAATTTAATGCTAATTGAGTTAATTGTAGTTCATCATTCAGCGCAATGTGATGATTAAGCGCCGACAACGCAAGCACACGATAAATCGCGCCAGAGTCTAAAAGATGCCAATTGAAATGATTAGCTAACGCTTGACACAACGTGCCCTTCCCCACACCACTAGGGCCATCGACAGCAATAACAGGAACTAATGTATTCATTTAGTATTCACTCAATCGTTTAAATTGTTCAAAATAGTCAGGAAATGTTTTCATTGTACATTTAGGATCTAATATAGTCACGGGCGTATCGGATAATGCAACTAATGAAAAACACATTGCCATACGATGATCGTTATAGGTTTTTATTTCAGCATATGTTAAAGATTTAGGGGGGATAATCGTTATATAATCGTTACCTTCTTCAACCTCTGCCCCTATTTTACGCAATTCAGTTGCCATAGCAGATAAGCGGTCAGTTTCTTTAACTCGCCAGTTATAGATATTACGAATAGTTGTGGATCCTTTGGCAAACAAAGCGGTTGTTGCTATTGTCATCGCCGCATCAGGGATATGATTCATATCCATATCAATACCGTTAAGTTCCCCTCGGCTACACTCGATATAATCATCAGCCCACGTAACTTTCGCACCCATATTTTCAAGAGCATGGGCAAATTGGGTATCACCTTGTAAGCTTTTTTTACCAACACCGGTGACGCGAACAGTGCCACCTTTAATCGCCGCTGCAGCTAAAAAATATGAAGCGGATGAAGCATCACCTTCAACCAAATAAGTACCTGGTGATAAATAAGTTTGCTTTGCTTTAATAACAAATTTTTGATAATTATCATTGATGACCGACACCCCAAATGTCGCCATCATTTTGATCGTGATATCAATATACGGTTTAGAGACTAAATCCCCTAAAATAGTAATTTCAGTATCGTTATCAGCAAGTGGGGATGCCATTAATAGCGCCGTTAAAAATTGACTTGAAACAGAGCCATCAACCTGAATATTTCCGCCAATAAAGCCACCATGAATCTGGAGTGGTGGATAACCTTCATTTTCAAGATAATCTATTTTAGCGCCACCTTGACGAAGCGCATCAACTAAATGCCCTATTGGGCGCTCTTTCATACGTGGTTCGCCCGTAAGTACAATATTATTTTCACCAAGACATAACGCCGCAGTTAAAGGACGCATCGCCGTACCGGCATTCCCTAAAAAAAGCTCTAATGCATGGGATGAATGTAATTTTCCGCCGACACCCTGAATATCACAAATCGTGCGATCATTCGATAATTGATACGTAACACCTAATGCTTTAAGAGCATCAAGCATATAACGGACATCATCGCTGTCTAATAAATTTGTTAAACGTGTATTACCTTGACTCAATGCAGACAAAAGTAGCGCCCGATTAGACACACTTTTTGAACCCGGTAAGTTTATCGTACCATTAAATCTTTTTATCGGTTGTAATGTTAGGGATAACATGATAGTTCTCTTTATATTTTTAAGATTTTTAAAATTTATCTAAAGTTGCTTTCAACAATTCAATCGCTTGTTTATCTTTAGCACTATTTTGCCACAATTTATCAAATAACAACCGGTATCGCTTAATCGCATCGTGAGAAGAGGTAATAGAAGCAATCCCTGTGGTCACATTCGGTAATTCACCTAATCGAAACGGGCTCATCGCTAACGAAATCGGGTTTTCATTTTGATAAAATAGTTGAAAAGCAATAGATGGAATTGCATGCTCTGTAATAGCAATGGTTGGCGAATAAGTTTGTTGTTCAATTAATTCAATTAAGTGATAGACTTCTTTGCGAGCTAATAGCATGCGTTCAGACTTTTTACCCGGTGAAAGATTTAAATTACCGACTAAACCAATATGTAAAAAACGTTCTACATTGCGTAAACTAATTAAATTAATGACTTTAGGCGCTGATTGATAGAATTGTGTTTGTCGTTCTTTTAAAATGGCTAACGTTGTTGCATATTTTTTTAAATTAATTGAATCGCCCGATTCATCTAGCATCATAGCAAGATGAGAAAGATAATCTGGTGAAGTGAGTAAAAAAGAAAAAGGATCAAAATGAGAATAAATATGTGTTGATTGTTCTTCAAGTTGGCGCATACGTTCAAAAAAACCTTCACCACTTGAATAATATTCAGTATCAATACCAAGTAAGCTTGCTAAGGATGTATCTAACAAAGTCGCTAAACGTCCTAATGTTTCGATTTTGATAATTTCACCCTTTTCAAGACGGTAAACCGCAGCTCTTGAAATTCTAAGATTTTGTGCTATGTCTTCTGCTTTTAAGGAAGCCGCTATACGATACGCCCGTAAACGCTGACCTATCGCACAATAATCAATCGATCCAGTATTCATAATTCACTCAAACCATTCGGATTTTGGCAGTGTAACATAAGGTAATCATATTGCCAATTTGCAATCTAGGCAATTTTGTTCAATTCATCAATATATGATTTTTGACTCAAGTAATGGATAATCTATCATCCATAATTAAATAACGTCATAAATATTGGCATTAGCAATGTAAGCAAAAAACCTTGCACGATAGCCGGTGGCACTATCATTATTCCTGCTCCTTTCTGTAACATAGGCAAAGTAAAATCCATAGACGTTGCACCACATAAACCCAGTGTTGTTAATTTATACCGTTTTATTAATGTTGGAATAAGTATAATGGCAAAAAGTTCACGTAATATATCATTTAAAAATGTGGCACTGCCAATAATTGCCCCATGCGCTTCAGTCATTAAAATGCCTGACAAAGAATACCAACCAAATCCAGATGACATACCTAATCCTATACGCAAAGGAAGATCTAATAGTAAAGCGGCTACTATTCCACCAATAAAAGTGCTTATAATGACGATTAGCGTTGTTGCAATACCAACTTTGTTAAGTAAAATTTGTTTAAGTGAAATATTATTACTTCTTAACTGAATACCAATTAACAAGAGTAAAAAAACTAATACAACCTGAATAATGTTTTCGGTATATTGCCATACAAACAATGGAAAAAGTCCGACTACAAACCCCAAAACGAGTGCAATAAAGACACGCAATGATTCTAAAATCATTTTTACGCGTGAACCAAATGTTTGATTGGCACTTGAAGCTTTCCACGGTAAAAATAGGTCAAATAACATTAGAAAAATAAAATTCCCGCCAAAAGTACAGATAAAAATAATAGCAGTATAAAATAGAATATTTTGCAAATTAGTCGCAAGGTTATCTAAATGAGCAAGTTCTGCGCCCATAATAAAAAGAATAAAATAAACCATCCAACTTAGAATTTGGTTAATTTTAGCTATCCATTTTTCTTGTTTGCATTTAATTAAATAACCAATGCACAAAGGCACAAGTGCTATTAGAATACCAAAATACATATTTCATTCCCTACTAATTAATTTAAGACAATTATTTTATTGAGCTTTAATTAAAAAAATCGATAAACAACAAGTTGAATATCGATTGTAATCAATTTTGATAATTTGACACTACATTAGGTAAATGATCATTACCTTTAGTATATTATATTAATGATGCTAATTGTGTTTCAATATTCAGTTTGAGTTGATCTAACAAAGCATAACGATTACGGTATTCAGAACGTTTTTTACTTGCTATATCTTCTAACGATTTACGTGTAATCTCAGTGGGTAAAATAAATAACTCACGATCATCTTGTTGACCATCGATTGTTAACCAAAAATCATCATAATCAGACAAAATACGTTCTTGTCTGCTGTTATAACGCCAATTGTTATACACATGCGTTTTATTTCCAACCGCCACAATTTGCTCAAGCTGAAAATAATGCGCAATGATTAATGCTGCCTCAACGGCGACTCTTTTTGGAAATAATCCATAACATTGCTTAGTCGCTTTTTGTACCCGAACTCGCGCTTCATGATGACCGGTACCTTGCAACCCAGCAATAAATAAAGTCGTTTTTTGTTGATATTGAATGATTGAAAAAGTTAATGTTGCTAAATCAATACCGTCATTATCATAAAAATAAAGGCTTATTTCGCCTTCTCGAGCAAACTTGTTACGCGCTTGAATCGCAATTTGAATATTAGCTTCATTTTTTACTGTTAGGTTAGCCAATACATAAGGAGTTTTAGGATTATAAAAAGCCTTAGTCATGCTATCAGGCTGATTCGCTAAAAAATCATAGTGATATGCTAACGCATCAAAACGCTCTTGTTGCGACAAACTTGATGATAAATACGGTCTTTGTAATTTACACGGTAAATTGGTTTGGCAAGAAAAATAGTAGCCAAGTAATGGATATTGTCTTAATTTATCCAACCATTTTAGTGTAATAGGACTTAAAAATAAGGTTCTAAAAAAAAATTTATAACGATAAGTCGGATTAAGCCAAAGTTCATTTAGCGGAAGTTTACCGGTACATAGCCAGTTAAAAAGTTGCCATTTGCTTTTTGGCTGGGACATATTCGTAATATTATTCATAAGCAGAAAAAATAAATTTGAGTTAGTTAATTTATAAAAAATTTATATGTGGCTAAATTATAAAATATCAATAGATATCAAAGATTAGTCATAAATACCAACTTTAAAGAGTACAATACAACATAAATCAACGCAACCTTTGCCATCTTATTCTATAAGAAAAGAAAATAAAAAACGGTGAACTGGTCACCGTTTCTTATTAAACAATTATTCAGTTTTTATAAACTCAATTATTGTCCTTTCACTTCTTTAAGTCCGTTGAATGGAGCCTTAGCACCTAATGCTTCTTCAATACGGATTAATTGGTTGTATTTAGCAACACGATCAGAACGGCTCATAGAACCCGTTTTGATTTGACCAGCAGCTAAACCAACAGCTAAATCAGCAATAGTTGAATCTTCAGTTTCACCACTACGGTGAGAGATAACAGCAGTATAACCTGCATCTTTTGCCATTTTAACCGCTGCGATAGATTCAGTTAATGTACCGATTTGGTTAACTTTAACTAGGATTGAGTTAGCGATGCCTTTTTCAATACCTTGTTTGAAGATTTTGGTGTTAGTTACAAACAGATCGTCACCCACTAATTGGATTTTGTGACCTAATGCTTTAGTTTGGTATGCCCAACCTTCCCAATCGCTTTCATCTAAACCATCTTCGATTGATACGATTGGATACTCATTAGTTAAACCTTCTAAATAGTGAGTAAATTCTTCAGCAGTGAATTCTTTGTTTCCTTCACCTTTTAATACGTATTTACCAGTTTCTTTGTTGTAGAATTCAGATGCAGCACAGTCCATCGCTAAAGTGATGTCTTTACCTAGTACATAACCTGCTTTTTCTACAGCTTCTTTGATACATGCTAATGCTTCAGCGTTTGAACCTAAGTTAGGCGCAAAACCACCTTCGTCACCAACAGCAGTATTCATGCCTTTAGCGTGAAGTACTTTTGCTAAGTTGTGGAATACTTCAGAACCCATACGGATTGCTTCACGAACTGTTTTAGCACCAACTGGTTGAATCATGAATTCTTGAAGGTCGATGTTGTTATCAGCGTGTTCACCACCGTTGATGATGTTCATCATTGGTAATGGCATAGAGTATTGACCTGGAGTACCATTTAGGTCAGCGATGTGTTGATAAAGTGGTACACCTTTCGCTGCTGCTGCTGCTTTAGCTGTTGCTAAAGATACTGCTAGGATTGAGTTAGCACCTAAGTTAGATTTGAAATCAGTACCGTCTAAATCAAGCATGATTTGGTCGATTGCAGCTTGATCTAACGCATCTTTACCAATAACTGCTTTAGCGATTGGTCCATTTACGTTTTCAACAGCTTTAAGTACGCCTTTACCTAAAAAGCGAGATTTGTCACCATCGCGAAGTTCTAACGCTTCACGTGAACCTGTTGATGCACCAGATGGAACGATTGCAAGACCAACGAAACCACCTTCTAAATGAACTTCAGCTTCAACAGTTGGGTTACCACGAGAGTCGATGACTTCACGACCATGTACTTTAACGATTTTTGCCATGTTATTTTCCTCTATATGACAGATATATTACAAATGTAAAACTTTAAAACTATTTTTGTTGTAGCTGCTGATACTCCTTGGCAGCTTTTATAAAACTACTAAACAGTGGATGCCCATCTCGTGGTGTCGAGGTAAATTCCGGATGGAATTGACAAGCAACAAACCATGGATGATTAGGAACCTCAATAATCTCGACTAATTTTCTATCAGTTGAAAGTCCGGTTACTTTTAATCCTGCTTTTACAATTTCAGGTAATAAATTATTATTCACTTCGTAACGATGACGATGACGCTCAGTGATTGACTCTTTTTTATACATATCAAATACTAATGAGTCTGGTTCTAAATGACATATCTGAGAACCAAGTCGCATAGTACCACCTAAATCACTATTTTCATTACGTTGCACAACATTACCCGATTCATCACTCCATTCAGTGATTAACGCAATGATTGGATTCGCACAATCTTTAACAAATTCTGTAGAATTTGCGTCTTTAATTCCAGCCACATTACGAGCATATTCAATCATGGCAACTTGCATTCCAAGACAAATACCTAAATAAGGTATTTGGTTTTCACGCGCATAGCGTGCAGCAATGATTTTACCCTCAACGCCACGATACCCAAATCCACCTGGAATAAGTATTGCGTCTAAGCCTGAAAGTAAATCCGTACCACGCGATTCAAGATCTTCAGAATCGATATAACGAATATGAACAGTTAAACGGTTTTTCAACCCGCCATGTTTTAATGCTTCGTTTACAGACTTATAAGCATCGGGTAATTCAGTGTATTTACCCACCATACCTATTGTGACTTCACCAACAGGATTGGCCTCTTCATAAATCACTTGTTCCCACTCTGATAGATCTGCTTCAACGCAATCAAGATGGAATCGATTGCAGACAAAAGTATCTAAATTTTGTGATTTTAAAAGAGCAGGTATTTTATAAATTGAATCGACATCTTTTAATGAAATAACTGCACGTTCAGGCACATTACAAAATAGTGCAATTTTTGCTCGCTCATTAGCTGGAATGATACGATCTGAACGACAGATTAACACATCAGGTTGAATACCAATAGATAACAACTCTTTGACTGAGTGTTGTGTAGGTTTTGTTTTAACTTCTCCAGCAGAAGCTAAATATGGCACTAGGGTTAAATGCATAAATAAGGTATGTTCTCGACCTACATCAACCGCTAATTGACGAATCGCTTCTAAAAATGGAAGTGATTCAATATCCCCAACTGTGCCACCGATTTCAACAATAGCAACATCGAAGCCTTTAGCTCCTGCAATAACGCGAGATTTAATCTCATTGGTAATATGGGGAATGACTTGAACAGTTGCACCTAAATAATCCCCACGACGTTCTTTGCGTAATACATCGGAATAGATACGCCCTGTTGTGAAGTTATTTTTGCGAGTCATTTTAGTGCGAATAAAACGCTCATAATGACCTAAATCAAGATCCGTTTCTGCCCCATCTTCCGTCACAAAAACTTCACCATGCTGAATCGGGCTCATTGTACCCGGATCGACATTAATATAGGGATCAAGTTTTAACATGGTGACTTTTAAATTGCGGGCTTCTAAAATTGCAGCTAATGAGGCTGCGGCAATGCCTTTACCTAAAGAAGAAACGACACCGCCTGTAACAAAAATATAATTCGTGACCATTAATACCAGACCATTATTAATTTATAAGAACAATATTGCGTCGTTTTCAAACGATAAAAGCAACACAATATACGATAAATCAGACGGGAAAATAGTATAACAGAATCTGACCTTGCTCACAATTGAATAATTATCTTTAACAGATGTTTTAATTAAGCTGATTAGATAGATTTAATGCTACTCAATCTAATCAACTTTAATTTGAAAACAGAATTATCTTCGACAATCAATCTAAACTGTAAGATTAGCATAAAAGTTATTAATCTTACTTTTTCGAACTCGATTTTGTATCCGTTTCCAAATGAAAATTAAACCATTAAAAATCGTACTTAATGCAAAAAAAGCAAATAAAGAGATACTTAAAATAATGGGTAACCACCTGTCTTGTTCATTAATTTGATATCTAATGTCAGGATTAATCGTAAATCCTGAGATAGAATTATCATCTCGATAATAAATATCTGAGACTAATCCAGAAAAATTGACTCGCCCCGATTGGCTATTCAAACTATTTTGAAAAGTTGAATTCGAAACCCGATTAGATTCTAAATCCTCTTGGTCTTTGCTATCTGTTTCGTTAAAAAAATTATTTTTCAGCGTAATGAAGAAAGAAACATTATCGGTTTGATTATGGATTTCTACTTTTCCGCACTTACTATTCACCTTTTTGTTATATTTATCACAAAGTGCCCCTTCCGTGGTAACATTTACCCAATCGCCCTCTTTTAGATTGTTGGTTAATAATTGTGAACTATCATCAAAATTCCAACTTGTCAGGTCATGATTAGCAAAGTGATACATATAAAAGATATTATCTTTAACATTGGATTTTGCATAAACAATAAATGTCAAAATAATACCTACAAGAAAAAGCCATAAATTACGTCCCGCAAACTTTGGTGGTCCAAAATTTTCAATCTCTTTCGAAACTGACAATGTATAACCATAACGAATTATTTTTTTATCCTCAAAAGTAACATCAAGCTCAACATTAGTTAATGTATGTTCGGGAATATATGCTTGCCAATTATCAGGATAATTTAAAATAGAATTATGACCAACAGTAATTTGTTTCGTTTTAGAGTTTTTATTTTTAACTTTTCCTCTTATTCGATTAACAAATTGAATTTTTACTTTAGACTTTGGTTTACGACAATAAAAATAGATAACTGCTAGTAAATTTATGCCAAATAAAAACAGATCAAATAGTTCATTACTTTGCCAAAAATCTAAAAAATAATTAATTGTTAAAAAGCAAAAAAATACCGCAACTATCCCTTTATTATTTTTATTCCGATACGCTGATTCTAACGGTGTTTCTTGCCGTGTCATTAAAATTTCATAACCAAATTTTTGTTGATTTTCAATGCGATTGTTTATAGTCTCATTGTCATGATTATGATTATAATTTTCTGGATGTTGAACATCAAACAATTCACTTGCCCAATACTCCATATCATCTTTTTCTAATTTTTTTTCATTGATGATATTTTGATGCGCTGCATAACGAATATCGTGATCATTTAACCTAATCACAATGGCATAATCTTCAGTGAAAACTACTTCAGCCACATTATCATCTAAGATAAAACGATCCATATCATAGGGGATAATGACATCAATATTATTTATTTTATAGAAAAGTGTTTCGCCAACATAGTGATTGATATTTTGTTTGACTAGTTTACCAGATATTGATATTACATCTGAATTTATTAATGACGATTCTTTTACCTCTGAAGATAAATGTTTTGTTGTTTTTAGATAAGGTGTTATAAGACGTTCTTCTAGTGTGGACAATTGCCTAATAGGCCTAAGATCAACAATATAGTTTTTTTCAATTAACTTTTTCTTTTTTTTGTTACTTTTGAAGTTTTTTCTAATCGACGAAACGATCAAAACCAAAATGTGAATGACTAATATTAAACCAAATATATTCATTTTGTGACTTATTCCTTATGAAACATTATTATAGTTATATTTAACTGATAAAATTGGTCAATCTGATTCTTTTATTTAGTGATTTGCTGTTTTTTCACTACGCGATAATCCAATAATTCCCGATCGAACCATTTCGACAATATGACAAGTTTCACGTATCGACGCTAAGAAAGAATCTAGTTTTTCACTTGTACCCGATAATTGAACAATGTAATGCGTTGCGGTAACATCGACAATCGAGCCTCTAAAAATATCGGCACAACGTTTAACTTCATCTCGTGCATCAGACCCTTTAGCAGCCACTTTCACTAACATAATTTCTCGTTCAACATGAGGCCCTTCGGTTAAATCATGTACACGGTAAACATTGACAAGTTTATGAAGCTGCTTTTGAATCTGCTCTAGGACATGTTCATCACCTGTTGTTTGAATGGTCATTCTGTGCATGGTCGGATCTTCTGTCGGTGCTGTCGTAATGGTTTCAATATTAAAACCACGTTGTGAGAACAGACCAATAATTCGAGATAAAGCCCCGGGTTCATTTTCTGTTAAAATTGATAAAATATATCGCATTAGGTTCTCTCCGTTTTACTCAGCCACATTTCGTTCATTGCTCCACCACGTATTTGCATTGGGTAGACATGTTCAGTTGCATCGGTCATGACATCAATAAAGACTAATCGATCTTTAATTGACAAGGCTTTTTTAAGTTTTGTTTCCAGATCTTCACGCTTGGTAATGACCATACCAACATGACCATAAGCTTCCGCTATTTTTGCAAAATCAGGCAATGATTCCATATACGAACAAGAATGTCGCCCAGCATAAATCATATCTTGCCACTGTTTAACCATGCCTAAAAAACGGTTATTCAGATTTAAAACAATAACCGGTAAACCATATTGTAAAGCGGTAGAAAGTTCTTGAATATTCATTTGAATACTACCATCACCGGTTACACACACGACACATTGATCTGGAAAAGCAAGTTTCACCCCAAGCGCAGCCGGAAGACCAAACCCCATGGTACCTAGACCACCAGAAGTAATAAAATGACGAGGTTTATCAAATGGATAATACAAAGCAGTAAACATTTGATGTTGACCTACATCAGTAGTGACAAATGCATTACCTTGAGTCAATTTATATAAAACTTCGATTGCTTCTTGTGGTTTGATGCTTTCACCTTCATGACTATAAGCTAAACAGTGACGTGAACGCCAATGATCAATTTGTTTCCACCAATCCACTAATGCATCAAGATCACGATCAGCTTGCAATTCATTAAGTTCGGATAACATCGTTTCAACCACTACTTTAGCATCACCCACAACAGGAATAGTGGCAGAAATTGTTTTTGAAATTGATGTTGGATCAATATCAATATGTATTATTTTTGCTTTCGGACAATATTTTTCAACATTATTGGTTGTTCTATCATCAAATCTGGCACCAACAGCAAATATTACATCGGCATTATGCATCGCCATATTGGCTTCATACACCCCATGCATTCCAATCATGCCTAAATAGTGTTTATCTGTACCAGGAAAAGCACTTATCCCCATTAATGTTGACGCAACAGGGAGATTCAATTTTTCGGCTAAACGTTTAATCGCATCACTTGCACCGGCGCTAATTACTCCGCCACCAATAAATAAAACGGGTTTTTTAGCTGCCAATAATGTCGTTAATGCTTTTTTAATTTGTCCTTTATGTCCTTGAATAGTTGGATTATATGAACGCATTGAGACAGATTTAGGATAATGGTAATTATATTTATTTGCAGGATTAACAATATCTTTTGGCAGATCAATCACAACCGGGCCAGGTCTACCTGTTGACGCAATATAGAAAGCTTTCTTAATAATTTCAGGAATGTCTTTACTGTCTTTTATTAGAAAACTATGTTTGACTATCGGGCGTGATATACCGACCATGTCGCACTCTTGGAAGGCATCATTGCCAATCAAGTTACTTGCTACCTGACCGGAAATAACAACCAATGGCACAGAATCCATGTAGGCAGTCGCAATACCAGTAATGGTATTGGTCGCTCCAGGCCCTGATGTTACGAGTACAACACCAACATCACCTGTAGCCCTAGCATAACCATCAGCCATATGTACAGCGGCTTGTTCATGACGAACTAATATATGCTCTATGCCACCTAAAGTATGAATTGCATCGTAGATATCAAGAACACTACCACCGGGATAACCAAATATCTGTTTTACTCCTTGATCAATCAAAGATTGAATGACCATTTCTGCGCCTGACAGTTTTGCCATCGTTGTTGCCTCCAATATTACAAATTAGTCATTTATTTTGCATTAACTACTACATTAAATCAATAAACTGTATAAGGTTATTAATTTTCTTTATACGATAACAGCGTTAACAAATGCTAATAAAAGTCAATATAAAACATATTGTTAAAAAATTTAACGCAAAATATAATTTTTGTGTTTTATTGTTATTTTTATGTTTTTTCTATACACTTTGGAAAAGTCTATTTAAGTCTTATCTAAACCCGACATATTATTCCTAAAAGGTATTATCATGAGCAATTATTCTTTGGAACCTATCTCGCTTACTGATTGGCAATTAGTAAAAGTGACAGGAGAAGACAATCTTAAATATTTACAAGGTCAAGTGACTATTGATATGAAAAATCTTTCCGAGCACTCAGCATTGTTTGCTGCTCATTGTGATGCTAAAGGGAGAATGTGGAGTAATCTATTATTATTTATGCGCGGTGCTGAGATATATTATTTATTGCGTAAAAGTGTTACAGAAAAGCAAATTACCGAACTAAAAAAATATGCTATTTTTTCCAAAGTGACGATTGAAAAGGAACAAGATTTAAATATGTATGGGATTATGGCTGATGCATTACCAGCGCAAATACTATCAAAATTCAATGATGATAATTGTGTTAATGATAATGACACTACTTATATTAAATTAATGTTACCTCAACCCCGAATCATTGTCATTACACCACAGCCTATTGAAAGTCATTTACAACCAAGCAATAAATGGTTACAACTTGATTTAGAAGCAGGCTATGCCATTATTGATAGTGAAAATACAGAAAGTTTATTACCGCAAGCGTGTAATTTACAACTCTATAATGCCATTAGTTTTGATAAAGGTTGTTATTGCGGACAAGAAATGGTTGCTAGAGCGCAATTTCGTGGCACAAATAAACGTGGACTTTATCTATTATCTGGCAAAAGTGATGTACTACCTATCATTGGTGATACGATAGAATATCAAATAGAAGGAAATTGGCGAGAAGGAGGGAAAGTGTTAGCAGCACTAAAACTTAATCAAAATCATGATGTGTATGTACAAGTAGTACTACCTAATGGTATAGATATCAATACTGACTTTAGAATTAAAGGACAATCAACAAGCAAGCTAAATTTTCATTGATTAATTAGTTGCTATTAATCATTCCAATTAAAAACGATATCGATTTTTCAATTTATATTCATTAAAATTAAACAATTTGAATTGATAAGAATAGCTAGAATATAGATAAATATGTTCTAGCTATCAATGAAATCTTTAATTATCCCTTACCTAACTCTTGATAAACAATTTGCACAAAATAGTTTACACCCGTTGTTAATAGCTCATCATTAAAATTATAAGCAGGATTATGCAAATTTGCTCCTTGCCCGGCACCTAACCAAACATAAGCACCAGGAACCTTTTGTAACATAAAGGCAAAATCTTCAGATCCCATTGAAGGAGGAGGATCAATCGTTACATTATCATCGCCCACCACTTTTCTTGCAGCGCTAATGGCTATATCCGCCTGCTTAGCATAGTTTATGGTAGCAGGATATCGGCGCTGATAATTGACTTCCGCTTTGGCGTCAAAAGTTGATGCGATGCCCTGTGCTATCTGTTTGATTCTTGATTCAGCCATGTCCTGAACATCGGAACTAAATGCTCTAACCGTTCCTCGAATTACAGCTTGTTGAGGTAATACATTCCAAGTATCACCACTATGAATTTGTGTTACGCTGACAACTAAGGAGCTAAGAGGATCGGCATTACGGCTCACAATACTTTGTAATCCATTGACGATTTGTATTGCAGTTAAAATTGTATCTTTACCCAGATGCGGTGCCGCTGCATGTGAGCCAACACCTGTCACATTAATTTCAAAGATATCATAAGATGCCATTATTGCACCGTGATTAATATAGAAATGATTTAATGCCATATTGGGCTGATTGTGAATTCCATATACTGCTTCAATAGGCAATTTATCAAATAGCCCATTTTCCGCCATTACACGGCCACCCCCTTCGTTTTCTTCGGCTGGTTGGAAGATAACAACTACCGTTCCACTAAAATCACGATGCTGGCTCAAATATTTTGCCGTTCCCAATAACGTTACTGTATGACCATCATGACCACAAGCGTGCATTTTTCCGTGTATTGTTGAACAATAATCAATATTATTCTCTTCGGTAATATCCAAGGCATCAATGTCAGCTCGTAAAGCAATCATCCGCCCTTCTTTATTACCTTTTATGATGCCAACAACCCCTGTGGGTGCAAAGTCAGTGTATAATTCTGATATACCAAATGATTTCAACTTTTCAATGATAAATTGAGTGGTATTAGTTTCTTCAAATGCAGTTTCGGGATGAGAGTGAATATAGTGACGCCATGAGATCATCTCATTTTTTAGTTGTGTAATTGAGTCCATTAATTATTCCTTTCTGACTAATTGATTTACCAGTTATACCTCGAATTAATAGCCACTATAATACGATATCATTCTTAATAAAAATAACTAATTTTACTATGATTATTAATTTTAGTTATAAGTTTCACATTTAAAACTAGTTAAACGCCTCTATTTTCAATCAAACATTAAAACGGCTTTGAAAACAGTATATAACTGAAAAAACTCACACATGGTAATACAAAATCAAATAACCCGACATTAACAAAAACGGACCAAATGGAATTACAGTTATTGATTGATCACTTAATCCATAACGCAAAATAAGATAATAAACGATAGCTAAAAATGATGAAAAAACTAACAACAAGGGAAGATCTTCATAAGATATCCATGCGCCTAAAGCAGCCAATAACTTAACATCACCCTGCCCTAGTCCCTGTTTTTTGGTCAGCAAATAAAATAATTCTTTAGGGACAATTAATAAAAAATAACCCCAAATAATGCCAGTGATCGCTTTATTTAACGTAATGCCAAACAGATTAAAATAGCCAGCTAAAATCCCTAACCATAGTAGGGGTTGAGTAAATAGATCTGGCAATAAATAATATTTTAGATCTATCATTGCCAATAAGACAAAATAACACGCTAATATCATTAATAAAATCGTATTTAAAGTCCAGCCTTTTGTCAAAAATAGAATAGCAAAAATAACCGCAAATAAAATCTCAAATACGATATAGCGATAATGAATTTTCCCTTTGCACGCCCAGCATTGTCCCTTCAGTAATAGCCATGAAAAAACAGGAAACAGTTGTCAAAATCTAAGTTGTTTGTGACAATGTGGACAACGAGAGCGATGAAAAGAAATAGCAATTAAATATTCATACCCTGAATAGATAGGCTTAAAACGACAGTAAGCCACATGAATGAAGCTTCCCAAACACATTCCCAATCCAATAATTAACCAAATCATCAATGAATAACATCCCCCAATTGGAAAATCGGTAAATACATGGCAATAATTAAGCCACCAATAATCAAACCTAGAATTAACATCAATAGCGGTTCAAACAACTGTATCATATTATCAGTCAGCGTTTGATGTTGTTCCTGATAATATTCTGCTAGTTGTTTTAGCATCAAATCTAATGTACCTGACTCTTCACCAACCAAGATCAATTGACTGCACAATGGAGGTAATAAACTTTGCTGCTCGATAACAGCACTGAATGAATAGCCTTGTTCAATTCCGGCGATAATTTGATAAATAACATGACGATAATGGTAATTTTGCATAATTGTTGCAACCGCATTCAACCCACTCAATATAGGAATACCTGCTATTTGAGTTATAGAAAGAGTCTGAAATATTTGGGTTAAATGCAAAGTATGAATTAACGAATTCAAGAATGGTAATTTCAATATTAATTTATCCATTTTTGGGGCGTAAGATTTTTTTAAGTGATAATGATAAATAAGCCAAAACAAACCAATCATGCCGACCCATTTCCCATAGTTATTCTGAATATAGTAAGACAAATCAATAATTAATAATGTAAAAAAGGGAAGTTCAGCTTCAAAACTTTGATAAATATCTACAAATTTAGGTAATACTATTAATAACATAATTAGTGTTACAACAACTGACATAAACAAAAGGAATAATGGATAACGCAATGCTTTTTTTAGTCGTTTTTGTAAATTAATTGATGCCTCTATTTGAAAAGCCAATTGTTCAAAACTCAAATCAAGTTGTCCTGTTAATTCCCCTGTTGCAATAATTTCAGCATAAAGTGGTGGAAAGACAGATTGATGTTGAGTTAGTACTGTTGATAGTCGTTCTCCTTTAGCTAGTTGCCCTGCAATTTCCGTCAATAAACATTGCCAATGCTGTTTAGGGTGTTCATGCGCAAGTAAATGCAAAATTTCAAGCAAAGGTAATCCAGCTTTTAGCATGGTAGCCAGTTGTTTTGTCAAGATAAATAATTCAATACGCTTAAAACTACTTGAAAATACATAGTGACCTGCCTTGAATTTTATGGCGATATCACCTTGCAATAATAATTGCCGTCGCGCTTCGTTTTGTGAAGCCGCTATAATTTTATGTTCTATAAAATTGATGTCGTACCAATAATAGAGCCTTTTCATGTTTCACCTAATACTCTATTTATTTCTGCTAAGGTCGTTATCCCTTGCTGTATTAATTGTTCAGCTGATTGCCTTAAAGAAATTTGATTTGAAGGTGTTATAACCTGTTGATTTAAAATTTGGTGTTGAATTTCAGGGGTGATAGTTAAAAATTCATATAACCCTATTCGTCCTGAGTAACCACCTACACAGTTCTCACATCCGATTGCGACATAATGTGGAATCGGCTTTTGTCCTAGCCTAATCAGCTCGCTCGCCACCACTTTACAATGACAACATAACTTACGTACTAATCGTTGAGCGATGATTAATTTAACACTAGCAGAGATGAGATATCGTTCTATTCCCATTTGATTCAAACGTGTTATTGCTTCTATACTTGAATTAGTATGTAAGGTAGACAGGACTAAATGTCCGGTTTGTGCAGCTTGAATGGCTATTTCTGCTGTTTCATGATCACGAATTTCACCAATCATCATCACGTCAGGATCTTGCCTTAACAAAGCACGTAAAATGGTTGCAAAACTTAACCCAATTTTCATATTTACAGACGTTTGATTAATGCCTTCAACCGGTATTTCAATCGGATCTTCCACGCTACAGATATTACAATGAGGCAAGTTTAATGTTTTCAGTCCACTATAAAGCGTTACCGTTTTACCGCTGCCTGTCGGTCCTGTAACTAATATTAGTCCTTGTGGGTAATTTAATATTTGTTGAAATTGAGCAAGATCCCTATCCGTAAATCCTAAATCGTGAATCGACAGCGGTGAATCATGATTATCGAGTACGCGTAACACCACTTTTTCACCATTCATAACCGGTAAGGTTGAAATCCGCATAGCATAACGATCTATTACTAATTGCCCATCCTGGGGTAATCGCTGTTCTGCAATATTCAACTTTGCCATTATTTTCAATCTGGCAACGATTTGCTTTGCTAGTGTTAAAGGAGGAACCAGTATGGTATGCAATACACCGTCAATCCGCATACGAATGCGATAACTTTGTTGATAAGGTTCAAAATGAATATCCGAAGCACGTTTTTTTAAAGCTTTAAGCAATAATTTATCAATACTGTCGACTAGTTGATCTTCTTGCATGACTAAAACCATTTCATTGTTGCATTAATTTAAAATTTAAAGATATCTTCACATACACTATTTAAGCTTACATCAACAGGATTAGTTACACAGATACGTGACCAATCAACACTACCATGGGTTATATTCAGCGTCGGTGTCATCGTTACTGTTAAGCCAGATAAGGCATTTTGTCCAACTAATTCAATCATCCCATTTGTGACTGTCACTGAGGTGACATAATTGGTTGATTTAGTCATTGGAATACCATTATTTGCATTATTACAATTTGCTAATCCACCTTGCTCAATTACACATATTTCTACCGCTGTTTTGTAAGCGGTCATGGCTTGTAGCATATCGGTCATGGCTGCTTTTTTTACATAACCTTGATAAGCAGGCAAACCAATTGCCGTTAAAATAGCAATTACTATAATTGCTATCATGAGTTCAAATAAGGAAAATCCCGATTGTTTGTTCATATTCATTCTCTGTTATTAAATTGCTAACGAAACACAAGCAACTTTATAGCGTTTAAAAAAAATGAAATAATAACGGTATGCCAAGTATGGAAAAAGGATAACAATAATTGTTTTTCTGATTTCATCATTATTTAAATTATTGGAAGTCAAATCACAAATCAGTCATTTGATAACAAAGTTTTATAAGATAAGGAGTCGATATGTCCTTAAAGATCGTTAATGGTTGGTTACAAGGTGTAAAACAGGTCATTTCACCATTTTATAATGATCGACCAAGTGATAAACCCATTTCATTATTAGTGATTCATAATATAAGCCTTCCGCCCAATCAATTTGGTGGCCCTTATGTAGAACAACTGTTCACAGGTCAGCTTGATCCAAATGAACACCCTTATTTTGCCGATATCTATCAAATGCAGGTATCAAGTCACCTATTTATTCGTCGTGACGGTGAGATAATTCAATTTGTAGCTTTTGATAAACGAGCATGGCATGCAGGTATATCAGCATTTGAAGGACAAGAAAATTGTAATGATTTTTCAATAGGAATCGAATTGGAAGGATGTGATAGTGAAAAATTTACCGAAGTGCAATATCAACAACTGGCAAAAGTCACCCTTCTACTACAACAAACTTATCCACTTAACAATATCACCGGACACAGTGACATTGCACCAGAACGTAAAACAGATCCTGGGCCTTATTTTGATTGGCAATATTATAGGCATTTGCTTGCTAATAAAATGCAAGCTAACTTAATTAAAGATCAATTAGAACGAATTGAGCAAGCGTTAAAAAAAATAGATTTATGGCAAGCCTTACCACCCAGTCAGGATGCTTTTTTAAGTCAACAACCTTTTGCACTTGATACCATGAAGTCATACGAATGGCTACAATGGATTTTTATACCCCGAATTCGAGCTATAATTGATGCCAATTCGGCTATTCCCCCCTTTGCGTTACACCCCTATTTTGAAGAAGCGTTAAAAGAGTCAGAGAACAATATTGACCATTTGTTAGATCTGATAAAACAACTTGATGAATTGACCCAATCCAAATAGTTGGTGGCTTAAACATATGAAAAAGTGATATTGAATAGATCTGAGAAGTTAATTACCGCGTTCTGCACGCGGTAATTTTAAAAAAGAACATAATTTTTATTTTTTTAACTTATTTCGATACTCATTGACCGCTTTTAAATGGCTATTATAATTCGTCGTAAACGTATGTCCGCCCTTACCATTAGCGACAAAAAACAGATATTTGGTATCAGCAGGGTGTGCCGCAGCTTCTAACGACGCTAAACTTGGCATTGAAATAGGCGTAGGTGGTAAACCATTAATGACATAGGTATTATAAGGATTAGTCTTATCGGTCATATCAATACGTCTAATTTTACCGGTATATTTATCACCTAAACCATAAATAATTGTAGGATCGGTTTGCAGCTTCATTTTTGCTTTTAATCGATTAACAAAAACAGATGCTACATTCGCACGTTCAGAACTGAGACTAGTCTCTTTTTCAATAATTGAGGCAATAATAAGTAATTCATACGGTGTGCTATATGGCAGCCCACTATCACGATTTTCCCACACTCTTTGCAAGTTATTTTTCATAGTGAGATGAGCACGTTTTAAAATATTAATATCTAAGGTGTCGACCGTATAAAGATAAGTATTTGGCGAAAGCCACCCTTCAAGAGGCCCCTCAATACCTAAAATTTTTGCAATATCATCGCTTGATTTATCAACCAAAGTTTGTTGAATGTAAGGAGTATTTTTTATGGTATTTAACCAATCATTGGCTCGCTTCCCTTCCACAAATCTTAGCGTAAAACTGCTTTCTTTGCCTGACACTAATAATTTTAAAAATTCATCAACTGTCATATGGGGCTCTAACTTATATCCCCCAGCTTTAATAGTACTTAATTCAGGATTTAATTTATACAAATAAGGAAGTAGATAAGCCCTATCCATTAAATTTGCTTGATCTATTTGTTCAACTAACTGATGTATTGACGTTCCTTTTTTGATAATAAACACTTTATTATCATCATTAACATGAATATGCTGTTTAGAAAACTGTTGTAAAAAATAGTAACCCAACGCAAGCGAAGCGGTAACAACTAAAATTATTGCCAAAAACGTGTATAAAAATATTTTTTTAATCATAACTTATTTATCTATATAGTGAACCTTAGCTCGTGTAGTTAAGCGCGTTAATAACTCATATGCACTAATACCTGTATGTTTAGCAATTTCTTCTACCGGCAACTCCTTCCCCCAAAAAATGACTTCGTCGCCTGGTTTATCCGAACTATTCAGTCCCAGATCAACAATAATCATGTCCATTGAAACACGCCCCACAATAGGAACACGTCTACCATTCATTAATACAGGCGTATTTTCGGGTATACCGCGAGGATATCCATCACCATATCCCATTGCAACAACACCTAATTTTGTCTCTTTATGACTTGTCCAAATTTGCCCGTAGCCCACAGATTCACCCTTTTTATGCTTTCTTACTGCAATTAGCTCTGACTTAAACGTCATAGCTGGATGTAATTCGGCAATGGGATTCTCAAAAGGAGAAACGCCATATAAAGCAATACCTAATCGAATCACATCACGATGTGAATTTGGCCAGGCAAGAATACCGCCAGAAGCAGCAATAGATTGCTTATCAAGCAATGATTTATTAGAAATTGATTCAACAAATTCGTCCAATAGCAAACATTGATTTGACGTTTGATCGGAAGAAAAATCATCAGCAGAACTAAAATGACTGATAATATTTAATGGTTTACGCACAACGCAACAACTTGCTAATCGATTAAATTCACCTTGAGCCTCATCAAACCGAAACCCTAAACGATGCATACCTGTGTCAATTTTGAACCAAGCTGTGATTTGATTTTCAATTTTAATCGCATTTAACGCATCAATTTGCCAACTTGAATGAACCACAGTTTGCAAATTAAAATCAATTAAATCCGCTATTTCATCATGTGGAAAAAAACCTTCCAACAAAACAATGGGGGTAATGATCCCTATTTGCCGTAACAAAAGCGCTTCAGAAAGTCTTGCAACCCCAAAGTAGTCGACCTTATCGGATAATAATTGAGCAATGCCAGCAATCCCATGACCATAAGCATTTGCTTTAAGAATAGCCATTAAGGAGCTATTAGGTGAATTTCGTCTCACATACTCAATATTATGCAGAATAGCTTGACGATTAACATTAACGACAGCAATAGACATTACTTCCAACCTAACTCAGGTAAAAAAAGATATTTTAATTTCTGTTCTAAATAATAACAAATAAAATATGAAAGGTTAATCAAGTTTTAATACAAAAAAACCACACAATCAATAAGTTAATTAAAAAATTCGGGGGCATAAGTAATTTATCCTTTTAAAAAATCATAGGATAATTCGCTTAAAAACGGTATGATCATTAAAGATATTTTTAGAAATCAGCATAATTTTTTAAAGGATATTAGATGATTGATTATAATGCATTTCCTGAACAACGCCAATCTTTTATCCGGCAGCTTTTGACTGAAAAAGGGCGTGTTGTCAGTGCTGATTTAATTAAATTGTTAGGGGTTTCAGAACACACGATTCGTCGAGATTTACAAAAACTAGCCCGTGACGGTGTTTGCAAGCGTGTATATGGTGGAGCAGTTAGCCATTTAAAACAATCAGCCACATTTGAAACTCGTGTTAATCAATGTATAGACGAAAAATCTTCAGTAGCAATAAAATGTGCAAAATTAATCAAAAATAATTCCTGCATTTTTATTGATACTGGCTCCACCTATTTAGCAATGGCAAGTTATATCCCACAAAATTTGACATTAACGATTGTCACCAATTCTCCTCAAATTGCTTCGGTCTTAAGTAGCCGTACCAATGGCGAGCTCATTATATTAGGTGGCAAAGTCAATCCGTTAACGGGGGGAACAATGGGCGCTGATACCGTTAATCAAATCCGAAATATGGTCTTCGATCAAACCTTTATTGGCGTCTGTGGACTTGACCCACATGCGGGGTTAAGTGCAGTTTATTATGATGATGCCTGCTTCAAAAAAGAGGTCATTAGGCAAAGCAATGAGGTTATAGCCGCGGTGATTGCCGACAAAATGCTTCAAGTTGCACGTTATAAAGTTGCCACTTGTGAAGATATAGATATCATTATCGCTAGTCGAGATAGCAAAATTGAGGGATTTGAAGATTTTAATCTCAAAATTGAAATCGCTTAATAGATTCAGCTGTCATCAACTGAATCTGAGCATGGCATCAGTTGCTTTGTAATTCAATTAGTTGTTTTATCGTATTTAGTACCGCACTATCATCATTAAAACCGGTGATAAATTTAGCGACAGCTTTGGTTTCTTCAAATGCATTACGCATTGCAAAACTGTACTCCGCTTGTTCAAGTAATTCTATGTCGTTGTAACCGTCACCAAATGCCATGGTTTCATGATAACTTACCTTAAGTAGCTGTTGTAATTTTTTGATAGTATTCCCTTTATGAACATCATGCTGAGTGATATCAATCCATGAAGCTTCAGACACCACAATATAAGCTTGGTTTTCAAAAGGAGTTAAATGCTGTCGAGTTTGTAAACATTGCCCTTTTTCATCATATACAGTGATTTTAATAAAGTCATCACCAATAAGAGCAAGATCATCCACTTCAATTATTGTTGCATATGAACCTCGGACTTTAGCTTTTAATCGTTCAGGTAAATGGGCTTTGATGACGGCTCCTTGAGCAGTACAAGCAATAATAACGTGCTCTTTACTAACTTGTTCCAAGGTTTTTATCATACGCTGCCCTAGTTCATTAGGGATGAATGAGCGATAAATAAATTCACCTTTATGTTTTATGGTCGTTGCGCTATCACCGACTATCCAGATTTTGTCGCTGTAATCACCAAATAGCTCTTCAACCCGTTCACATTGTTTACCGGTACAAGCCACAAAATGAATTTGTTGCTCAGCCATAAGCGCATACACTTGAGAAAATAGCTGACGGTCATAATCACCTTGGCTATTTAAAAATGTCCCATCTAGATCACTTATGATCAATTTAATCATTTTATTATCCTTTCTCATTGCCATTTTATTTAATCAATCAAGATATGATTGATTATGATGCTTTATGATCGATTTGGCAATATTGTAATCGTTCAGGATGAGATCATGATCACAAAAAATGAAGTCATTTAAATTCTATTGATGTTTTTCTATTAGGAAATACTCAATATTATTAATATGTTAAAGTTATTATTAATGCAAATGAGTTAAAACGAGAATGGATCGATTGATTATTGAGAGATCTAAAATTGACGATGACTTATCTACCGCAATATACACTGTTAAAGTGACGGATCGGTATAATAAAAAAAAACCGACCATTAAGGTCGGTTTATTTGTTGATTACTGTTTAGCTTCGATATTATCACCCACTAAATCCAAATGAATGGTTTTACCTGGTACTAATTTACCGGACAATATTTGTTGTGCTAATGGGTTTTCAATTTCTTGTTGAATAGCGCGTTTTAACGGTCTTGCACCATAAATTGGATCGAAACCAACTTTAGCAAGATGTTCTAACGCTGCATCAGAAATATCCATTTCATAACCTCGCTCATCTAAGCGTTTTTCAACATGTGCCAATTGAATTCTAGCAATCGCTTTGATGTTTTCTTGACCCAGTGGATGGAAGACCACCGTTTCATCAATACGGTTGATAAATTCAGGTCTAAAATGTTTAGTTACCACGGTCATAACTAATGCTTTCATTTCGTCATAACTAAGCTCAACTTGTCCTTGAATTAAATCAGAACCCAAGTTAGATGTCATGATGATAACCGTATTGCGGAAATCAACTGTACGACCTTGTCCGTCAGTTAAGCGACCATCATCTAAGACTTGTAATAAAATATTAAAGACATCCGGATGCGCTTTTTCCACTTCATCCAGTAAAATTACTGAATAAGGTCGACGTCGTACGGCTTCGGTTAAATATCCGCCCTCTTCATAACCAACATAACCAGGAGGCGCACCAATTAAGCGAGCAACGGAATGTTTTTCCATGAATTCAGACATATCAATCCGTACCATGGCATCTTCACTATCAAACATAAAGTTTGCCAATGCTTTACAAAGTTCGGTTTTACCCACACCTGTTGGACCTAAGAATAAGAAAGACCCAATCGGTTTATTCGGATCAGAAAGACCAGCACGGCTACGACGAATAGCATTTGCTACAGCGACAACAGCTTCATCTTGCCCAATAACACGTTTATGTAAAGCGTCTTCCATGTGTAATAATTTATCTTTTTCGCTTTCAAGCATTCTCGAAACAGGAATACCCGTCGCTTTCGATAATACTTCGGCAATCTCGTTATCGGTCACTTTGTTACGCAATAATTTCATGGTTTTACCTTCTAATTGCGTAGCTGTTGCGAGTTTCTTTTCAAGTTCCGGAATTTTGCCATATTGCAATTCCGACATCTTGTTTAAATCCCCAGCTCGACGAGCTTGTTCTATCTCAGTGCGAGCTTTTTCCAACTCTGCTTTGATATTCTGAGTACCCGAAAGTGCAGCTTTCTCTGATTTCCACTCTTCTTCAAGTGACGCATAATCCTTTTCTTTTTCAGCAAGTTCATTATTTAACATCTCAAGTCGTTTTTTACTGGCATCATCCGACTCTTTTTTAAGCGCTTGTTGCTCAAGTTTAAGTTGAATGATACGTCTTTCAAGACGATCTAATGATTCTGGTTTAGAATCCATTTGCATACGAATACTCGATGCAGCTTCATCAATCAAGTCAATGGCTTTATCTGGCAACATACGATCTGAAATATAACGATGCGATAAGGTTGCCGCAGCCACAATGGCTGGATCGGTAATTTGAACATGATGATGCAATTCATAACGCTCTTTCAAACCACGCAAAATGGCAATGGTGTCTTCAACAGTCGGTTCAGCCACATAAACTTTTTGAAAACGACGTTCCAATGCAGGATCTTTTTCAATATATTGACGATATTCGTCAAGTGTTGTTGCCCCAACGCAGTGTAATTCACCCCGAGCTAAAGCTGGTTTTAACATGTTTCCGGCATCCATAGCACCATCGCCTTTACCTGCACCGACCATAGTGTGAATTTCGTCGATAAACAGAATAATACGACCTTCTTCTTTAGCGATGTCTTTAAGGACAGCTTTCAAACGCTCTTCGAACTCACCACGATATTTAGCACCAGCGATTAAGGCGCCCATATCCAAGGATAAGACACGTTTATTACGTAATCCCTCGGGAACTTCACGATTCACAATACGTTGTGCTAAACCTTCAACAATCGCAGTTTTACCCACACCCGGTTCACCAATTAACACAGGGTTATTTTTGGTACGACGTTGTAACACTTGTATCGTACGGCGAATCTCTTCATCACGCCCAATAACTGGATCGAGTTTACCTTGTTCTGCACGCTGTGTTAAATCAATAGTGTATTTTTTCAACGCACCACGTTGATCTTCTGCATTTGGATCATTCACGTTGTCGCTTCCTCTTAATTGATTGACTGCTTGAAGAAATTTATCTTTAGTGACACCCGATTTTTTTAGGATATCGCCAAGGCTCCCTTTTTCGTCTAATGCAGCTAATATAAATAGCTCTGAAGAGATATAACTATCTCCATTTTTTTGAGATAATTTATCGCATAAATTTAAAACTTTAATTAAATCTTGAGAAGGGATAACTTCGCCACCGACACCCTGCACTTGAGGTAATCGGTCAATGGATTGATTTAATTCTTGTTGTAAAATGGCATTATTTGCCCCAGCAGCTGCCAATAATGGTTTAACACTACTACCTTCTTGATTAAGCATTGCTGAGAGTACATGGATAGGCTCTATATACTGATTATCTTTACCTAATGCTAAAGACTGCGCATCAGCTAAAGCTTGTTGAAATTTGTTTGTGAGTTTATCTAACCTCATATTATCTATCTCCTTAGCAATAAATTTGGCATAAATGATTAAACACTTATTCCATTTGCATAATGACTAAATGAGTGTGGAAGGAAAAATTTCAAGAGCTTGTCAAGAATTTTTTTACAGATAATAAAAATTGACTAACGTGAAACATTTTAGACCTAAAAATGATAAATTTAAATATATTTACAATCGCATCCTAAATAGAATATCTAGTTTCAGATAATAATTGAAAGGTGACAAATAACTTGATATCTATTATATTAACCGCTTTCTTCTGTTAGGTTAACTAACCGTGGTTCGTGATCCATCCCACGAAAAAAAACTAGGAATGTAAAATGTTCAAAATTGCCAAAGAGTTCCAATTTGATGCTTGTCACATGTTAGACGGGCATAACAAAAAATGTCATAACCTGCATGGTCATACTTACCGATTAGTCGTCGAAATTAGTGGTGAACTCATTAATAAGGGTTCCAGCGAAGATATGGTAATGGATTACGCTGATCTCAAATCCATTGTAAAAAAACATATTATTGATCCGCTCGATCATGCTTATCTTTACCACCAAAATAATGTTAATGAATGCCGTATTGCTACCTTATTGCAAGAAATGGATCGAAAAACATTTGCTTTTCCGTGTCGAACCACCGCTGAAGGAATGAGTCAATACATTTTTGATTGTTTATCGAACTATTTACCCATATCCAAGATTAAACTGTGGGAAACCCCAAGCTCATACTGCGAGTATCAACGGAGTTAACTATGCTTGAGTTTCGTATTGTTGAAATCTTCGAATCACTGCAAGGCGAAGGTTATAATACCGGTATGCCCGCCATTTTTATTCGCTTGGCAGGTTGTAATCTAAATTGTTGTTGGTGTGATACTAATTTTCGCCAATATACCCGTTTCACATTAGATCAACTTCTCGACAAAGTGAAGCAGTATAAAAGCAAAAATATCATTATCACGGGTGGCGAGCCAACCTTAGTTAAAGATCTATCTAAATTACTCTTACCCCTTAAACAAGCGGGTTATTTTATAGCTATTGAAAGTAATGGTTTAGGCAAAGTCGACGCTTTAATTGACTATATCGCTCTCAGTCCAAAGTTTTGCTATCAATCACGTTATCAAAAAATAGTTCAGTCAATTGCTAATGAAGTGAGAATCGTTGCTGAAAATCATCCTGACTTCATTTCGTTTTGCCAATATATTGAACAAAATATTCAAGCTAAACGCTATTACTTATCGCCTTGTGAAAGAAATGGCGAGTTTAACATGCATGACACAATCATATTACTTGGACAAATTAATCAAAATCGTATTGAAAATAAATGGTTACTGAATATTCAAACGCATAAATTTGCTAATATTGAATAATTAATCACGAAAAGCACATCTGTTTACCGTTAACGGCTCATAATTTTGCCCTGAACGATTGTGATAGTTATATAACTTAATAATTTAATAAAGTTTTTGTTACGAAAATAAGAATAACATGTTTGAACTTTGCATACTATTAGCCAAGATTAACTTGCTCAAAACATGAAAGATAAATTTTTAATGAAAATTAACTTAACTTCACTAAGTTAAACACGTAAGAATGATTATTTAGCTGGCAGAAGAGAAGTTTTATATTTTAAGTCACCAAAATAGAATAACTGAGGAACGTCATGATTGGTTTCTTTATTTGCCAGCTAATCTGAGAATGTTTGCACCATTTTTTTAAATATCACTCAAACCAAATCATTGATGCCATTCTTCCTGTTCGGTTTTCTCGTCGATAAGAAAAGAATTTATCTTGTTCTGTATAAGTACAATAATCACCACCAAATATTTTATTTACACCTATTGAATTCAAACGTTGTTTGGCAATTAAGTAGAGATCGGCCAAATATTTTTGCTCTGGTATATTGATTAATTTAAATGCACTTTTTGCTTCTGGATCGATGGCCTCAAATTGTTTTTTTATTTCTTCCCCTACTTCATATTTTTTGGCACTTATGGCTGGTCCCATCCAAACCATAATTTCGGATGGTTTACAGGAGAATTTTTTAACGGTTTCTTCTAAAATTCCATTGCACAATCCTCGCCAACCCGCATGCGCTGCCGCGACCTCATCGCCTTTCGAAGAGCAAAATAATAAAGGCATACAATCGGCTGTTAACACAACACACACTTGCTTTGCTTGATGAGTATAAGCCGCGTCAGCTTCAAATATTTGTTTATTATTAACGATTCCAGTGGGGGGTTGTAATTTTATTTGTGAAATATCAAGGGCGACAGTACTATGAGTTTGATTAAGCCAATAAGGTTCGCTGGGTATTTGTTCAGCGGTAATTAAGCGTTTTCGGTTTTCTGCAACATCATTTATATTATCACCGGTACGCCCTCCCATATTTAAACTTTCAAATGGCGGCATACTGACACCGCCCATTCGTGTTGTGGTCAACGCTCGAACATTTTTCGGCGCAAACCAGTAAGGATAAATCGATTTAATCATTTTTCTTTCACCAATCCAGCTCATGTTTATATAATTCTGTATCTTCTTGTAATGCTTCAACTAGTCTTTGCATATCTTCTGGTATAGGCGCATGCCATTCCATTTGCTCACCCGTTACTGGATGATATAACCTTAACATGGTTGCATGTAATGCTTGCCTATCAAATTCTCGTAATGTGTTAATAAGTGTTTCGCTGGCCCCTTTTGGTGGTCTTGGACGTCCGCCATAAAGAGGATCACCGACCAAAGGATGAGCAATATGTGCTAAATGTACTCGAATTTGGTGTGTTCGTCCAGTTTCTAATCGTAAACGCAATCTTGTATGCAATCGATATTTTTCTAAAACACGATAATGTGTTACAGCAGGTTTTCCTGTCGGAAACACGGCCATATGAGTTCGTTTGGTAGGGTGTCGGGTAATCGGCTGATCTATCGATCCTCCCGCCGTAATAATACCCATAGCTACCGCCTCATACTCACGGGTTATTTCTCTTAATTGTAGCGATTCGACTAAATGCGTTTGGGCAACGATAGTTTTAGCAACGACCATCAAACCGGTCGTGTCTTTATCCAACCGATGAACAATACCTGCACGTGGAACGCGAGCAATTTCAGGACAGTAATGTAATAACGCATTTAATACTGTGCCATTTGGATTACCTGCACCTGGGTGAACAACTAAATCTCGTGGTTTATTTATCACTAAAATATCATCATCTTCATAAACAATATCTAATTTAATATCTTCTGGTTGATGATAAGTCTCTTCTTCAATCTCAGCATGAATAATAATTTTTTCACCACCCAATACTTTCTCTTTGGGTTTATTAACTATCACATCGTTTACTAATACTTTATTATTGATAATCCAGTCTTTAATTCTTGAGCGAGAATAATCGGGGAAAAGTTCTGATAATGCTTGGTCTAAACGCATCCCAAGTTGAGTTGACTCAATTTGATTTGATAATTTTAATTCTTGCATATGTAATTTATCTATTTTAAGCTGATATGTTTTAGAGTATTATATACTAATCATAACGGTTATTGTTTATTTTTTGGATTGGAAACTGAATGAAATTACGCTTACACTCGTTATTGGCTATCGCATTAAGTGGTGTGCTTATTGGTTGTACATCAACAAAGCCTGATGTTGAAAATGTATCAGAGGTTGAACTCCATAGTAAAGCACAAGATGCACTTAATAGTGGTAATTTAAAATCAAGTATTACTGTTTTAGAAGCATTGGATAAAAGTTACCCTTTTGGTCCCTATTCTCAACAAGTTCAACTTGATTTAATTTATGCATATTACAAAACTGCAGATTTACCACTAGCTGTAGCCTTAATAGACCGTTTTTTAAAATTGAATCCGACTCATCCAAATGTTGATTGGGTGATATATATGCGTGGCCTATCTAATATGGCTCAAGATGACAATATGATTCAAGGTTGGTTCAATGTTGATCGTTCAGATCGCGATTCCCAATATGCGATCACGGCTTTTAAAGATTTTTCCTACCTCGTTTCCAGTTTTCCATCAAGTTATTATGCCGCTGATGCACAAAAACGCTTAGTTTTTTTAAAAAATAGAATAGCACGTTATCAGTTAAAAGTGGCTGAATTTTACACCAAACGTGGGGCGTATGTCGCTGTCATTAATCGTGTGACACAAATGCTATCCCTATTTCCCGATACAGATTCAACAAAATCTGCTCTATTGTTAATGCGCAATGCTTATCAAGAATTAGGGTTAACGGCAGAAGTCGAAAATGTTGATAAACTCATTCAAGCTAATCTTGAAAATATGCCCAAAGAGCAACAAAAGTCATTCTTTTCACGGTTTACTAGCGTCTTTAATGGCGGCTAATTAACCATTAATCACTTCATATCCAAATTTGTATAAAATCGAGTATGGCTATTTAATTGTTTAAATAGCCATATTAGTATTTTATCATCAAGAAACATTGCCTCGTTACCTTCTGACATATAAATAACGGTATACTCCATGATCATCATTTATATTTGTTAATGCTTTTGTTAGTTCTTGGGTAAGTTTAGTTGATAAAGTTGTATCCGATGAGGATAATGTAAAATCTGGCTTTATAATTTGTTCTTCGACATATTGTATAAATTGAAGAAATTGATCAATATCTTTTTTGGATAAATATATACTTTTTGCCATCATCATATTAATAAGCTTATTGTTAAACTCCAAAATAATCGTTTGATATAGCACTACGGTACTTTTATACATTATTACTGTTTTTAATGCTGACCATTGAAACGTTTGATTCAATGTTTTATGGTCATCAATACTAATCGAATATGAATTGACATTAATCGTCATTTTTTTACGGAACAAGCGAGCAATACATATAGCAAACAGAAAGATAGAAAATAATTCCGGAACAAGCAGTCCAACAATAAAAATGACCTCAAAGTACCGGTTGGGAATCATCGGCATGATCGCATCAGAGAAAAATAAATACATGAGACAACCAAGGACTAAAACACCAAAGCAACAAATGAGTATCATTAAATTTTTAAATGAGCGCTGAGTAAAACAACGAAATTCAAATGTACGATTTTCCATAAGCTATTCCTTATATTTTTTTAGAAAAATATCTTAAATTTTTTTTAAATACTTTGAGAAGAAAAGATTTATTTCTTTTTATTTATATTGTTAACTTTATTGTGTTTAATTCATATAAATATTGGTATCAAATCATTCTCTTTATTTCATCTATCGTTTGTAAAACGTGCCAATAAAGTTAGCAAATTATTTTTTATTAGCAATAATAGATAGGACATATATTCATCACGTAA
>CALYQY010000017.1 GCA_945291235.1 uncultured Gilliamella sp. | reverse complement strand
GCTATTCGTATTACGCATATTCCAACAGGAATTGTGGTTGAATGTCAGGATGAACGTTCTCAACATAAAAATAAAGCTAAAGCGATGTCGGTGTTAGCAGCACGAATCCAAGACGCTGAAACCCGAAAACGCCAACAAGAAGAGGCGTCGACCAGACGTAACCTTTTAGGTACTGGTGATCGTTCAGATCGTATTCGAACCTATAACTATCCACAAGGACGAGTAACAGATCATCGTATCAATTTGACGATTTATCGCTTAGATGAAGTTATGGAAGGCAAGTTAGAAATGTTGATTGAACCAATTGTACAAGAATATCAGGCAGACCAGCTTGCTGCATTATCGGAACAAGATGAATGACTTATTTAGAGTGGCTTAAATATGCATCTCAAACTTTAAGTGAAAGTGAAAGTCCCAAGCGTGATGCGGAAATACTATTAAGTTTTGTGACGCACAAAACACGAACATTTTTAATGGCGTTTAGTGAAACTTCATTATCAGACGATGAGTTAATGCGCCTCAATGCATATTTAGCTCGTCGGCAAGCGGGTGAACCGATTGCTTACATTACCGGTGAAAAAGAGTTTTGGTCTTTAAAATTTAATGTGTCGGACTGTACCTTGATTCCAAGACCAGATACCGAAAAATTAGTTGAGCTGGGATTAGAATACCTACCTAAAATTCCCTGTGAAGTTTTAGATCTTGGAACAGGTACAGGAGCCATAGCCATTGCTATGGCAACAGAACGCCGAGACTGTCTTTTTACTGCTGTTGAAAAAAATCGAGATGCGCTAATATTAGCTCAACAAAATGCGACACAAATCGGTGTAAATAATGTTTATTTTTTACAAGGTGATTGGTATAAACCACTCAAAACCCGTAAATTTTCGATGATAACATCCAACCCGCCTTATATTGAGCCAACAGATATTCATCTATCTCAAGGTGATGTTCGTTATGAGCCAAGAACAGCACTTGTGTCAGACGACGATGGACTTGCGGATATAAAGCTAATTGTCAAAGGGGCTACCAAACATCTGAATCAATATGGTTGGTTACTGATCGAGCATGGTTGGAAGCAAGGCTCTGCAGTACAAACGATTTTCAAACAACATGGATTTCAATTAGTTGAAACCTTCACAGACTATAGTGGCAATGATCGAGTGACGCTTGGTCGTTGGTTCAAACCTTAACTAGGAAACAATTTATGATGAAGCAAAAACAAGTAAAAGTCAGGGATATTACGGTCGCAAATGATCTTCCATTTGTGTTATTTGGTGGTATGAATGTGCTTGAATCACGTGATTTGGCAATGAAAATTTGTGAGCACTTTGTGACGGTCACGGATAAACTCAACATCCCTTATATTTTCAAAGCTTCGTTTGATAAAGCGAATCGTTCTTCTGTTCATTCCTATCGTGGCCCTGGTTTGGAAGAAGGCATGAAAATTTTTCAAGAATTAAAACAACAATTTGGCGTAAAAATCATTACTGATGTTCATACCGAACAACAGTGTCAACCCGTTGCCGATGTTGTTGACGTTATTCAATTACCGGCTTTTTTAGCCAGACAAACCGATCTCGTTGTGGCAATGGCGAAGACAGGTGCCGTCATTAACGTTAAAAAACCACAATTTGTTAGTCCCGGACAAATGGGCAATATAGTTGAAAAATTTGAGGAAGCAGGCAATGATCAAATCATTCTGTGTGATCGTGGTAGCTGCTTTGGTTATGATAATTTAGTGGTCGATATGCTTGGCTTTAATATCATGAAAAAAGCCAGCCATGGTTCACCGGTAATTTTTGATGTCACTCATGCCTTACAATGTCGTGATCCTATGGGAGCAGCATCAGGTGGACGTCGTGGACAAGTGACCGAACTTGCTCGTGCAGGCATGGCAGTGGGTATTGCAGGGCTATTTTTAGAATCACATCCTGATCCAAGCCATGCAAAATGTGATGGACCTTCAGCACTTCCATTAGCTAAACTTGAGCCATTTTTAAAACAGATGAAAGCTATTGATGAGCTAGTAAAAAGTTTTGATGAAATTAATACTGAAAATTAAAATTGATTGATGTGATTAAATCCCTATTAATAAATTAAATTTTATCAATAGGGTTTAATCTCAGTATTGGTAATACGAATTTTTTGATTTTTCTTTTTTCCCCTCCCTATATTTTCATTTCTGACAAGCAAATTTATTTAAACATAGGATTTATACATCTGAATGCGTTAAGCGATCGTCTGGGTTAATTCAAAACTCTATTAATCTTTTCTTATTTTTTAATATAAAAAAAGTTGTGATATTTATCGAAAAATTAGAAAAAAAAAGGGGTGTTTTGGTGATTCGGATCACGATTTAACAACATTTAATTTGATAACCAAAATATGTTTATGCATTATAAAAACACCTTATTCACAGGAGTTTTAGATTAATTTAGTAAATTTAACCAATTGTTTGTACAGAAGATTGACATTAATTTTGTCGTATTTTATTGATTTTAGGTAGAAAATGATTTTTTGATCCATAAAGATAAGTTGTTAACGGACTAATCTGATCGTTGATTTAAAAAAGTCATTTCAAGGAAGCAGATATGAATTTTTATAACCCCCTATTAACCACTCGTTCACTCAGTCGTATCACTAAGCTCATTTTGTCTTGCTCCATTTTAATCAGTGCGTTGCCTGCACAAGCAGAATATACCCATCCCTTTGTTGAGGATGCTTCATTAACCGGTAATGTCTTTTTTTGGAATCGTGATCGGGAAAGAAAGAATGTCACTCAACATAAATATGAGAAAAACCTAAGGCATACTTCTTTCAATACCAATCTGGATTTTAAAACAGGTTATATAGCCGATATGTTTGCTTTAGAATTGGGCGGCTATGGTGCTTGGGAAGTCAGTAATGGTGGTAATGGTCATCCTAATGAAATCGGTTTTAGTGGTGCCAATAATCGTTGGGACGAAAATTGGAAAAAAGATATTAGTGGTCTTAGTTTCTATAAAGCCCAAATGAACTTCAAACTTGATGAACTATTTTGGCTCAAAGCGGGGTATATTCAACCGTCAGGACAAACGTTGCTTGCTCCACACTGGAGTTTATTACCAGGCACTTATCGAGGCGTTGAATTTGGTACAAAGCTCGATTTTGACTCTGCGGGGGTGTTATCTATGTCCTATATGTGGGCAGATAAATATAAAGCACCTTGGTATAAACGACTTTATGAATTTAGACAATGGCAAAAAGGAAGAAAGATCGATTACTTACATTCTGCTGGTTTGAAGTATGATTTTAAAAATAATGTCGTGCTAGAAGGCGCATTTGGTCAATCCCATAACTATATGAATCAGTTTTTTGGTAAAGCGTCTTATAAAATGAATGTATTTGATAATCCGCTAACTGTAAGTTATCAATTTTATGGTGCTAAAGACCAATCCCATAAAGGCGCTAAAGTTTATGATGGTTTAGCATGGTTACAAGCTGCGACGTTAGGTTATCAAATGGGGCCAGTAGGGTTACGTCTTGAAGGTGTAGCAGTTAAAGCAGAAGGTGAACAAGGATTCTTCTTACAACGAATGACGCCTGATTATGCTTCCTCAAATGGTCGTTTAGATGTCTGGTGGAATTCACGTTCAGATTTTAATGCCAATGGTGAAAAAGCATTATTTGCAGAAGTTACCTATGATTTAAGTCATCTATCACACTATTTATCTGGTTGGAGAACTGGCGCTTCGTATGCTTATGGCTGGGATGCTAAACCAAGTACTAATAAAGATTTTGACCAAAAAAGACGGTTGATTGAATCAGCTTATAACTTCGATTTAGGTTATACCGTACCACAAGGTTTTGCTAAAAACACCTCTTTCCAGTTACATTATACCAAATATAATAACCACTCAAAAATACCAAGCTGGAGTGAAGGTTATGGCAATATTTTCCAAGATGAACGAGATATCAAATTTATTGTTACCGTTCCATTCACTATATTTAATGCAAAACAAAAATAGGTAAAAAAATAATGAAAAAGCTTAAAACTGCAATACTTGCAACCTCGATAGCCTCTTTATTAAGTGTAGGCGTTACACAATCAGCTTATGCAAATCAAAAGACAGTTGATTTAATGAGTGCTCAACTTAATGTTAAATATACTGTTAATGATAATCAGGCAAATGATCATGGTATCAATTGTGCTACTTTAGGTGCGGATTGGGCTGCATGTAATAAAGTGACTATTTCGTTAACAAATAAAGGTTCAGCAATTAATGATAAAGATTGGGCAATTTATTTTAGTAGTATTCGTATGATTTTGTCCGTTGACAATGATCAGTTTAAAATTACACACCTAACAGGTGATCTTCATAAAATTGAGCCGACGGATAAATTTGTTGGTTTTCCTGCTAAAGGCACTATCGAAATTCCTATGATTGGTGAATATTGGATCTTGAGCGAAAGTGATATTATGCCTCGTTGGTATGTGACATCGACCAATGCAACCCCTAAAATTATAGCAAATACCAATACAGATTCTGATAATTTATCGGCATTTGTGTCGCCAATTAATCAACACTGGAAAAGAACGGCTGATGATCATAATATTTTAATGACACCCGTCAATCGTTTTCAATATAATGCCGATATTGAAAACTTATCGGCAGAAACATTACGTGGGCAAATCTTGCCAACACCAAGTAAAATATCCATTGGAAATGAAGATATAACGCTCGATTCGCAAGGAGTAAATTTAGTTTTAAATGGATTAAATCAAGACAGTTTAGCTGTCATACAGACTGAATTTAAAGCATTAAATATCCCGATTACTCAACAAGGCTTTAAAATACAAGCAACAATCGAACCTCAACAATTTTCCCAAAAGCAAGCAGGGGCTTATCAATTAGTAATCAACAAAGACAAAGCAATCATTACAGCTTATGATGAGACTGGAATTTTTTACGCGATCCAATCCATTTTATCGACAATTTATGTCGATCATTCTCATACCATTCCAACACTTAATGTCATTGACTCGCCTCGATTTGAATATCGTGGTGTCATGCTTGATATTGGCCGTAATTTTAAATCTAAACAGGCCATTTTGCGTTTATTAGATCAAATGGCAAAATATAAAATGAATAAATTTCATTTTCATTTAAGTGATGATGAAGGTTGGCGAATTGAGATCCCAGGATTACCAGAACTCACCGAAATTGGTAGTAAACGTTGCCATGATCTTACTGAACAAACTTGTTTACTTCCTCAATTAGGATCTGGCCCTGATAGTAATACATCTGGCTCGGGATATTTAAGTCGTCAAGACTATATTGAAATTATTAAATACGCTAAAGCACGGTTTATTGAGGTCATCCCAGAGATTGATATGCCTGCTCATGCTAGAGCGGCGATTGTCTCTATGGAAGCACGTTATAACCGTTTAATGAAAGAAGGCAAAGAACAGCAAGCGAACGAATTCCGTTTAGTTGACCCAACGGATACTTCTAACACGACAACTGTTCAATTTTATAATCGATTAAGTTATTTAAATCCTTGTCTTGACTCGTCTAAACGGTTTGTAAATAAGATTATTGATGAAATAGCTAGCATGCACATCGAGGCAGGCCAACCTTTGACAACTTGGCATTTTGGTGGTGATGAAGCTAAAAATATCCATTTAGGATCTGGCTACCAAGATTTACAGCTTAAAGAAAAAGTTGCTTTTAAAGGTATTATCGATCAAAGCAATGAAGACCATCCATGGGCTAAATCACAAGCATGCCAAGCTTTTATATCTAAGGGTATTGTCAAACAAATTGAACATCTACCAAGTTATTTTGCTGAGCAGGTTAGTACTATCATTAAGGAACATGGTATTGACCATATGCAGGCTTGGCAAGACGGCATGAAACATGCCGACAGTGCTAAATCTTTTGCTGTTGATAAAGTCACGGTGAACTTTTGGGATACTCTTTATTGGGGTGGGGCTGACTCAGTCAATGAATGGGCAAATAAAGGCTATCAAGTCATTATTTCGAATCCGGATTATGTCTATTTAGATATGCCATACGAAGTCAATCCTAAAGAAAGCGGTTATTATTGGGCTACACGTTACAATGATGAACGTAAAATATTTACTTTTGCGCCTGATAACTTACCTCAAAATGCTGAAACGTCGTTAGACCGCGACGGCAATCCATTCACCGCTAAAGGTACACTTAATTGGTCGGGCGCTTACGGATTATCTGCGCAAATTTGGACAGAAGATATTCGTAGCGATAATAAAATGGAATATATGGCATTTCCTCGTTTGCTAGCGGTGGCAGAAAGAGCGTGGCACCAAGCCGATTGGGAACTTAGTTATCAAAAAGATCGTGAATTCATACAAGGGAAAACACAGTATGTGGATCAACAAAAATTACGGCAAGATTGGGTACGTTTTGCTAACTTAGTTGGTCAGCGAGAATTAGCGAAATTGGATTTAATGGGAATAGATTATCGATTACCTATCCCAGGGGCTAAAATTGAGAACAATCAGCTCAATGCTAATATTGTTTTTCCGGGATTAATTATAGAATATTCGACGGATAATGGTAAAAATTGGCATCGCTATACTGATCCCGTGACAATTAAAAAAGGTGATGTTGTATCAGTACGTAGTCTTTCAGTTGATCGAAAAAGAATAAGCCGTATTGAGCAAGTTAACGAGTAATCGAAACAGTTTACCATTTTTATCCAATCACCATTGGATAAGAATGGTAAATAATTAGTTCAATGTTTCTAGGCTATTAATGTAACGTTTCATTGTCAAAAACGCTATCATCTAAAATATCGTCACTTCCGTCTTCAAAATAAGTGCCCCAACCGTCATAATTCACATTAAATTGGTGCGCCAACGTCATAATTTGGGCAATTTGTGCATTGATTAAATCAGCACTGAGGGGGCTTTCAGCGATGATATCAAAACCAATAATAACGTTACCAGAATCATCGACATCTTCATCAGGATCTGTTGCTTCATAACCTAATTTATAGGCTTCTACTGCAACTTTTTCAAGTTTATCAAAGTTTTCTGAAGAAATATGATGTTCTATCAAATATAGCGCATGGGGATCACTCCCATCTTCTAAAAGTTCATCAATAATTGATTGAGTATCTTGTTGGGCAAGCAGAATTTGATCTTTCATAATATACCTTTTAGTGGTCACGCAAATTGTGTGGTATATTACACGTTTAAAAATAATTTTCGAGAAAAAAGTGATCGTAGATTTGCATTCTCATACTATAGCCTCTGATGGTGTTCTATCACCAAGCGAGCTGGTTAAACGTGCTGTCGATAACCAAATTGACATATTAGCGATAACGGATCACGATACCATAAAAGGAATTCCTGAAGCGCAAAAGTTGATCTTAACTGAAAATCTTCCGGTTAAACTGGTGAGTGGAGTTGAAATATCAACCGCTTGGAAAAATAATGAAATTCATATTGTTGGATTGAATATTGATATTGAAAATCAACAATTATTAACATTGCTTCAAGCTCAAGAACAAGGTCGGATTGATCGCGCAATGGCAATTAGCTATAAATTGGGCAAGTTACATATTGATGATGCTTATGAACAAGCAAAGACTTTTTCAAAGGGGGATATTGTGTCTCGTGCACACTTTGCTCGATTTCTTGTTGCTCAAGGTTTAGTCAAAGATGTGAAAACGGCATTTAAAAAATATCTTGGAAAAAGTGGATATGCTTATGTGCCAGCAAAATGGTGTAGTATTGAAGAGGCAATAACGGCGATTCATGTGGCAGGTGGACTTGCAGTATTAGCGCACCCGACCCGTTATGATTTAACTGGCACTAAATTGAAATTATTAATTAATGATTTCAAAACTTGGGGTGGTGATGCCATTGAAGTTTCGCAAAGCCGACAAACACAAGATGACTTACAGCGATTAGCTAAATTAGCCAACGAATTTGAACTGCTTGCTTCGCAAGGTTCGGATTTTCATGATCTGGTTAACTATTTAGATTTAGGAAAAACGCACCCTTTGCCAGGCAGTGTCACACCGATTTGGCATAATTGGAAACTAAATTAATATGGACTAAAATTGCTTTAAGTTAACATGCTATCAACCTTCATGATAGCCAATCTGACATTGTAAAAAGTGTTTTAAATTTAATATTAATATAGAAGAACATTATGAGCCAAACTTTTTATATTCATCCGGACAATCCTCAAAATCGATTATTAGAACAAGTTGTTAAAATCTTAAAAGAGGGTGGCGTTATCGCTTTTCCTACTGATTCCGGTTATTCATTAGGTTGCTTGCTTGATAATAAAAATGGTGTTGAGCGTATTTGTAAAATACGACAGCTTGATAAATATCATAATTTTACGTTGATGTGTCGAGATTTATCGGAATTATCTTCCTATGCAATGGTCGATAATATTACGTTTCGACTGTTAAAAAATAATACGCCCGGTAAATACGTTTTTATTTTACCTGCAAGTAAAGAAGTACCACGTCGCTTGATGAATGACAAGCGAAAAACCATAGGGTTGCGTATACCGGACAACAAAATTGATTTAGCGTTACTGGATCTATTAGGGCAACCATTGATGACCACAACGTTAATTTTACCAAATGAAGAGGAAGCGCAATCCGATCCGGATGAAATTGAGGATAGAATTGGACATCTACTTGATGCTGTTGTCCATGGTGGTTATATAGGTCAACAACCTACAACCGTTATTGATTTAACAAATGATTACCCTGATATTATTCGTCAAGGAAGTGGTGATATAAAACCTTTTGAATCGTGATCAAATATTTCAAGAGCTCACTATTAAAAGCATCTGGATTATTTAATCATGGTAGCTATTTATTATGTGTTTTTGAAATATTGAAGTTCAAATTATGGATAATCTAAAGATTTTGTTTGGTAAACACTATCCATTTTTAAGTTAGTCAAGCTGAGCACTATCGTATTAATTGTAATGCTAGTAAAGCAATATGAGTAAATCGTCGTTTTTCACAAAACGAACAAAGATATAGTTAATCTGATACCTGTGAAGGTAGCGAGGAAAATATGAAAAAAGTAAATGACAATACTGAAAAGTTGCAAAAAGTGTTAGCTAATTTAGGTAATGGCTCACGTCGTGAAATTGAGGCGATGATAGCCGCAGGAAAAATTAGCGTTGACGGAAAAATTGCAACATTAGGTGATAGGGTTGATGTAAATGCTAACCCTAAAATTCGAATTAATGGACACTTAGTTCAGCTAAGAAGTAAAGAAAAAACGGTTTGTCGTGTATTAGCCTATTACAAACCTGAAGGGGAAATCTGTTCGCGAAGCGATCCACAAGGGCGAGCAACGGTTTTTGCTCGATTACCGCGTTTAAAAAATGCCCGTTGGATTAATATTGGACGATTGGATATTAATACTTCCGGTTTACTCCTTTTTACCACAGATGGTGAATTGGCTAATCGATTAATGCATCCTCGTCATGAAATAGAACGTGAATATGCGGTACGTGTATTTGGAAATGTGACTGATCAGCAAGTTAATCAATTACGCAAAGGGGTGCAACTTGAAGATGGCCCAGCTTCTTTTAAATCTGTAAAAGCGCAAGGTGGTGATGGTTTAAATCAGTGGTTTAATGTCGTCATAACTGAAGGGCGTAACCGTGAAGTGCGACGAATGTGGGAAGCGATTGATGTACAAGTAAGCCGTTTGCTGCGTATTCGTTATGGCAATATAACCTTGCCTAAAGGTTTATCACGAGGAACTTGGATGGAGTTAAGTATTGATTCGGTTAATTATCTACGTGATATTGTCGGATTAGCAAAAGAATCCAAATCATTCATTGACGCCAAAACGGATAAACGTAGTTTCAGACCAAAAAGAACTAAACTTAACAACTTGTCAAAATCATCAAGACAAGCCACAGCCAAAAAACCAACACGAATCTAAAAACTAAATCACATCCTCAATAAAAAACATCAATTTATTGGGGATATGATGACATCTATCCAATTTTTCTTACATAAACAGTAAACCACTTATCATTAACTTCACTGATTAAGTTGATAAACTTAATTTTAATTTATAAATTATTTGGTCACTCAATTGTGGTTTAGACCTTGTTATTGTTGTTGTAGATTTTCCAAATTTAGACTTAAATAACTTGAAATTAACAAATATAAATAAAGTAAAATGACTACGAAAACATTAAGCGTCAAATGTTCACAATGTGGGTGTATTAAGCATATTTCATTAAGCTATGTACAACTACCTATAAAAAAAAACAATAAAAATATTTTTCGTACATTCATAATTAAAAGCCGACATAACGTCGGCTTTTTTGTTTCAATTACTTAATGGCATTAGCAACAATTTGTTGTGCTTCTTCTTGAAGTAAAGCTAAATGCTGATTGCTGATAAAACTTTCCGCATAAATTTTATACGCATCTTCAGTGCCAGAAGGTCGGGCTGCAAACCAGCCATTTTCAGTGATAACTTTCAATCCACCAATTGGGGCATGATTAGCTGGCGCAGAGGTTAAACATTGGGTAATTTTTTCACCCGCAAGTTGATCGGTTGTCAGTTGGCTTGCATCAAGTTTGGCTAGTTTTTGTTTTTCAGCAAATGATGCGGGTGCCTGGATTCTGCCATAATAAGAAACGCCAAATTTATCCTCAAGTTGTTGATATTGTTCTTGAGGGTTTTTGCCTATTTTGGCGGTCATTTCTGCTGCCAGTAGACATAAAATAATCCCATCTTTATCGGTTGACCAAACTTTACCATTCGTTCGTAAAAATGATGCGCCTGCACTTTCTTCACCGGCAAAACCTAATTGACCATCATAAAGTCCTTGGGCATACCATTTAAAACCGACAGGGTATTCTAAAAATTTTCGGTTTAGACTGTTTGCAACGCGATCTATCATTGAACTTGTCACCACTGTTTTGCCAATGGCAACATCTTTATGCCACTCTGGACGGTGCTGAAATAAATAATTTACACAAGCTGAAAGATAAGCGTTTGGGTTCATTAATCCTTTTGGCGTAACGATCCCATGGCGATCAAAATCGGTGTCATTACCGAATGCTAGATCAAACTTGTCTTTTAAATTTAACAAACCATCCATTGCCCAGCGGCTTGAACAATCCATTCTGATCACTTCGTCGTGATCTAAATGCATAAAACTAAAGGTAGGATCAATTTTGTTATTTACAATATCAAGATTCAGACCATACTTTTCAGCAATTCGAGGCCAATAGGTAATACCTGCGCCACCTAATGGATCAACGCCTATTTTAAGCGATGAAGATTTAATCAATGCAAGATCAACAATGTTTTCCAGATCGTTAATATAATCAGTCTCATATTCTTTGGTATGAATAAATTGTGAATGAGTGGCTTTGTCTAATGAGACCCTTTTCACACCGTCTAATTGCTGTTTAAGGAGTTCATTTGCTCGATGTTCGATTTGTTTAGTGATGTCAGTATCAGCAGGGCCACCATTTGTTGGATTATATTTAATTCCACCATCTTCTGGGGGATTATGGGAAGGAGTAATGACAATACCATCAGCAAGCTGTGATTTTTTATCTTGATTATACGTTAAAATTGCATGTGAAATAACTGGAGTAGGGGTATATCCCCAATCATGTGCAATAACAACAGTCTGTTCGTTAGCAACGAACACTTCAAGCACTGATTTGAGCGCTAATTCAGATAAAGCATGCGTATCTTGACCAATAAAACAAGGACCAGTGATACCATGGGATTTACGGTATTCGGCAATAGCTTGAGCGATAGCGAGTATATGGGCTTCATTGAATGTGCCTTTATTTGAACTACCTCGATGTCCTGAAGTGCCGAAAATCACCAATTGGCTGATATTATCGGTATCGGGTTTAATTCGAAAATAGTTATCTTGTAAGGTTTCCACATTGATTAGATCAGAAGGTTTAGCTAATAATCCCGCTCGGCTATGGTTTGCCATTTTTCGCTCCTCTACATAATTTTTAATCATTTGATAATGGTTACAGCGCTTTTCTGATTAATATGTGACCACAGAAATTTTATTTCACTGATGTTGAAAACACATCTTTAATTTGGTTAATCGTATTTTCTGAAATCCCCATGTCGCTCATGATTGATTCAATGATATAAATTTTTCTTGCCGTATTGGTATTACTGATTACCCAATAAGGTGTGCCAATAATTTCACGAGGTTTAGTATTTTTACCCGAAATCTCTAGAGATTTTTTATCTTTGGCTAGATATTGGCGTTTACTACCATGAAGCGACGTCGCCGCAATGGCAAAAAGTGCTGGATTATAGTTATAAAGCGCAGCGAGTAATAATAAAAAACGACTTATAATCGATTTTTCATTCGTAAAGGTATCGCTGGTTAACAAATCATTGAACATCGAGTAATGACTTTCTAAATGAACTTTGGCGTTTGAGTTAACAGGATCCGCTTCTATTTTTAACAAACGTCGCAATATACTTGATGCATCTTCACCAATGTGTTTTGTTTGCCCTGCAATAAATTTATATAATTCGTCGTCAATTTCGATAGTTTTCATTATGTTAATTATGCCTATTAGATTATCTTACTGGACACCCTTGTACAGCAATATTGTCAATTTTATGTAAGTTTTGTGTTACGCTATTATTTAAACAATCATTATGAACCTCATCTTGCGGCTTAATGTTTGTTATTACGTCATTTTTTTGTTGTTGATATGAATTATGACAGGCCGATATCATAACTGATAATAATAATTGAAAAAATAACCGTTTCATATACTTATTGTATGTCATATAAACTATTAACTTGAGTATACTCCAACTTAAATGTAAATTGTATTATCTATTGATAAAATAATGAAAAAGATATTGTTGTTATTGTAAAAGAATATTATGCTTAATCTGACAAAAAAAGTATAACTTCAATAATATATATGGGGAATCAAATATGAAAAAAATTGTTTTAACAAGTATCATAGTTGCTATCCTTTCGGGATGTAGTAATAGTGATATCTATTCTGGCGATGTTTATACAACCGATCAAGCGAAACAAGTTCAACAAGTAAGTTATGGCACTGTTGTTTCAGTAAGACCAGTTAAAATTCAAACAAATGCATCTAATGGACGAAGTGAAAATGTGGTAGGTTCGTTAGGTGGTGCTGTGATTGGTGGTGTACTTGGTAACACCATTGGTGATGGAGCCGGTAGAGCTTTAGCCGTTGCAACAGGTGCGATTGGTGGTGCTTTAATTGGTAACACAATCGAGGATAAAGCAAGCCAATCAAATGCGGTTGAATTAGAAATTAAGCAAGCAAATGGTGCAAATATTGTGATTGTGCAAAAAGGCACAACCAAAGAGTTTTATGTTGGTCAACAAGTTAGATTAGTGAGTAATGGAAGGCAGATAAGTGCTTCTCCTCGTTATACTACTTCAACACAATAGTTGTCATTAAAAGTTACTAACCCATTTATTATTAGTTTACATTCCAAGACTTTTGTTTATACCTTGTATAAATAAAAGTCTTTCTATCTATTTTATATGAAAGCGATTTCATACTCTACTTCATCTAAACTACTAAACGTTTTATCACGCGGTTGATAATGTTTTGCCTGCTATGACATCAAAAAAATTTGCGTCACTAAATATGAACATATAAACTCAATATTAATTTCACTAATAAAAAGGAATATTTTAGCAATGCGCATTTTACATACGATGATACGTGTAGGAGACTTACAACGTTCTATTGATTTTTATACTCAAGTTATGGGAATGAAAGTATTAAGAACAAGTGAAAATACAGAATACAAATATTCGTTAGCTTTCGTCGGTTATGATGATGAATCTGTCAGTTCCGTTATTGAGCTAACGTATAACTGGGGAACGCAAGAGTATGACCTTGGTAATGCATTTGGTCATATTGCTATTGGTGTTGATGATGTCGCCAAAATGTGTGAAGATGTTAAACTTGCTGGTGGTAACGTAACCCGTGAAGCTGGTCCCGTGAAAGGTGGAACGACCATTATAGCATTTGTTGAAGATCCCGACGGTTATAAGATAGAACTTATTCAGAATGATCAGGCTGATCAAGGACTAGGTAATTAACTCTAACGCTTTTATATATCGCCGATAACATCGGCGATATGTGTATTAAATAAGTATGAAATGATTAGTACTCAACTATATCAGCATGATTATTAATTATTGTGCGTTAAAAGTTTTGTGAAGAATGATTGATGAATGACTTCTTGTTTATCACGCTCTAAACTTGCTGCAATAATGATAGAATTAAGGGCGTTTAATGAAGTGTTAAAATCATCATTAATAATCACATAGTCATATTCATGATAATGTGAAATTTCAGCTTGTGCTTTTGCCATTCTTTTACGAATAACTTGTTCGGTATCTTGTCCTCGCTTAATAAGACGATGTTCAAGTTCTGCTAACGAGGGCGGTAAGATAAAAATACTTTTGGATTGTGGCATTTTTTCTCTAACTTGCTGTGCACCTTGCCAATCAATATCTAAAAATACGTTAACTCCTTGTAATAAGCTCTGCTCAATTTCTGCTTTCGAAGTACCATAATAGTGATCAAATACGTTTGCATATTCGACAAATGCCTGCTGACTAATCAATGACTCAAAATGGTCATGATCCACAAAATAATAATCTTCACCATGTTCTTCGCCTGGTCTTGGCGCTCGGGTGGTATGCGAAATTGAAACTTTTGCCGGATACTGATTTTTTTGCTCTAAATAAGCCCGAATCAAACTTGACTTTCCTGCTCCACTCGGAGCCGAAATAATAAAAAGTGTACCCGTATACTGGTTTGATATGTTATTTTTCATATAAAATCGATTTTGATTATCTTAAAAAACAATTTAAAGGATTATAACAAATTTACAGGCGGAGTGGTGCATAGTCGAACTATTTATCTTAATAATTACTATTAACCCGATCAAACTACATTACTGAGTGTAATTACGTTAATGTGATCCTTGTTAAAATAAGTGAATATTTTGCCTAGACTGAAAACGCATAACAAACTGGTCAATCATTTCATTTAAAATAAATTTTAAGATTAATCATTTATTGTTTGACAGTACCGTGTTAATAATTATGATGAAGTTTTTATCAAGAGAATGCGATATGTCACTCACATTTAAAGATGGTGTTTATGCTTGTATTCCAACGTTATTAGGCTACGTTGGTATAGGTATTGCTGCTGGCGTTGTAGGAAAATCGGCAAATTTAACGATTTTAGAAGTAACTCTACTTGCTGTGATTGTTTATGCTGGAGCGGCTCAATTTATCATAGCTGGGTTAATGTTAGTTGCTACACCCATTACAGCCATTATTTTTACTGTTTTTCTGGTTAATTCCCGCCATTTTTTAATGAGCATGGCAACTGCGCCTTCTTTTCGCCGTTTTTCATTACTGGATAATATTGGTATTGGTAGTTTGCTCACAGATGAGAGTTTTGCAGTGGCCATGAATGCAATTGCCAATCATAAACCTGTCAACGCCGTATGGATGCATGGACTGAATGTCACAGCTTATATTGCTTGGATATTATCCTGCTTAATAGGTGCTTTAATCGGTGAGTGGTTACCCGATCCCACTATGTTTGGTCTGGATTATGCTTTAGTGGCTATGTTTATCGGTTTACTATATTTACAGTTGATAGGTGACAAAACAAAAAGTATGTATAACAAGATTCTTGTTATGCTCACTGTTTCAGTACTGCTGATCATCTTAATGCGATTTGTATCCCCTGAAATGGCAATATTAATTAGCACATTTGCTGGATGTTTTATGGGAATAGCGATGGAGCGTAAAGTATGACTACTTATAGTTTACTCATCATTATAGGATGTGGATTGGTAACATGGTTACCTCGAATTATTCCTTTTATACTTGTTAGAAAGTTACATTTGCCTGATATCGTGATTCGATTTTTATCGTATGTTCCACTTTGTATATTAACGGCACTTTTTGTACAAAACCTATTTATTGCAAAACAGGGGCATTTTCCTGATTTTAAGATCGAATACTGTTTAGCTAGTCTTCCCACTATTTTAGTGGCTTTATTGACGAAAAATCTGATGTGCATTGTTGTGACAGGGATGTGCTTTATGGCGTTGATTCGATATTTTTTATAATACAAAATATTTTATACCTAAAAAAACAGGGCTTGTCGCCCTGTTTTTACGTTCTTTCTTGATCTTTAATTTTAGCCACTGATTCCAGCAATTTATCTGCTTCGACAGTTTGGCCAAGTTGTTTAAGGTAGTTAGCCATTGCTTTTTGATACGCAGTATTATTAAGTATTGCTTTTGGCTGTGATTTCCACCATTTAATTAATGCGAGCGGATCATTATCGGTTGATAACTGTTTGATTCGAGCAATATAAGCAGCTTGTTTAAACTGATCTAATTGAGAATCACTATATGTTTTTACTTTATACATAATAGGTAATAAATCAATAACAGCTTGATAATTACCCATTTCATAATAAAGTTGATCTGCAAGCCTTAATACTTCGGCATTACGTGGCTTTTCATTTAACAAACTTTCAATAATAGTATGAGCACTATCATATTCATGATTCTTAAGCTGTAAGCGAACTTGAACCAATTGGAAAGCAAATTTTTCGCTAGGTTGGCAAGTCGCTGCGGCTGCTTCGAGCATTTGGTTAGCTTGAATCAACTGATCATTATCAATATTCGCTTGTGCCGCTAATAAATAAGATAATGTTGTATTGGTTGCACCCTTAGCACTTTTCATGAAAAGTTTAGCTGCTTGTTGGTAGTTACCTTCAAGTAATAAAAATTGTGCTTGTTCAATTAATTTTTTTGCTTTATGCGGCGATTTTAAACGAAGCCAATTACCGAAAGCTGTTTTAGAATTGAAGATTTTTTTAAATAATCGATCAATCAAATAAAGACAAAAAAGCGCCAACAATAATAAAATAACAAACGAATTGAAGGACATGCTAATTTTATAATTGGCGATGATAAATACAGCTGAACCTTGATTGAATTGCAATAAAGGCCCTAAAAAGAATCCCCCAACTAATGCTAAGAAAATAACTAATATTTTAATCATTATTATTCTCCTATTTAGCCAACATAGAACGAACACGAGTTTGCATTAACTTCTCAAGTTCACTTAAGCTAGCTAATCTGTCAGGAACACTTTTATTACTAATTGTTTGATTTTGCAAATTATCAAGATCACTTAAGAAGGCTTTAACACTTGGCGAATTATTATCAAAATAGGCATTAACCCAAACAGCAACATCATTAAGCGAACGCTGATAAATCAACTCTTGATGTCGAGGTACAGCTTGTGCGGCTATTAACAGACGGAAACGAATATTTTCACGAAGATACAGTGATTGTTCTAAATTTAGTGGGGTACTTAAAATATGGCATCTAACGATCTGTTTTTCATCTTTGCCTGCTTGTGACAAACAGGTCGCAAAGTTATTGTCATTTTTATCCAATTTTTCAATGGTAATAAATTTTTGCATAAAAGAATCAATGTTTGCCCATAAATTATGTGACCAATCAGAAATTGACGAAGTGACCACATTATCGGAACTTTTAGTTGGGTCAATTTTATTTTCTGAATCAGTATCTGAAGATGCGCTGTGAGAATCATCAACTGGCAAAGCATCATTATACTGCGTTAAGCCAAGATCAATATCATTATAATTCTCAACCAAAGGAAGATCGGTCAACGAATCCGAAAGACTAATTAAATTCAAAACAATACCGTCAGAATCGATAAAACTCAATTCAGAAAGCGAACTGATATCTTTATTAATGGCTTGTCTGGCAGGCAATAAACTGGGATCATTTGTTTGTGCTAAACTTTCATCTGCATTTCTTAACAACAAACGGGCAGTGGTATAATCTTGATCACTCCAAATTTTTCGAGCTGCTAAATGGACTAAATAGTTAGCTTGCGATATCAGCCAAACATTATTATCAGTGCTCGACATTGCTGATAATCGTTCGTTAAAGTTATGAAGATTTTGTTCATTTAACCTAATTGTGTCATTAATTTGATTGGTTAACTGTCGTTGTAACTTTTGTTGCTCATTTAACTGATTAGTAACACGCTCTTCAAGCGAAGAAAACTGCTGGTCTTGTTTGGTTACTGCATCATTAATATTACTTTCTAAATCCTTAACAATACTCTGCTTGGTAGTTTGTTTTAAATTGGCTATTTCCATTTCGAGCATTGAAATAGTGCTATTTTGTTTTTCAATTTGTTCATGGCCGTGATAAAAAACAAAGCCACCTAAGCCTAAAGTTAAAGCAATAGCTACAAGCGATAGTTTTGAAATGGGTGTTTTATTGACATTATTTTTGCTGGATGAAGAAGTCGATTTTTTTTCTGTTGTTAGACTTGAATTTGTCGTCATCGTATTTTTTTCTTCTTTCATAATATTGTTCACTTGTGTTAGTGCATCGGTTGTAAAAGGTTTGCTAAATGAGGTGGTACTAATCGTTGAACTGGTTGCATTAGCTCCATAAAATCGAATCGGCATAAAAACCTCATTTAGATGATTTTATATAATTGATATTATTATGACATAGACTTATCATTGTTTTAAATAAAATTTGATTATTTGCGCTTTTGGCTAAAACAATATTTTGCCAGTTTAGGCGCTTAGCTTCCTCAAAAATTCTTAGACTGGTCACCACTAAACAAGCTTGTTTTTTATGTTCTGTTTGGCAATACAACTCAAGTTGATGTAAATGTTCAATACTGGTAATGATAACGAGCTGATGCTCAATGGAATTACTCAGTATGTCCAACGGATAGGATATAGCATGACGAGAATAACACTCTACCAGTTTGACTTGGGCTTGTTTGGCACTTAATGTATCGGCAATTAGCTGTCTTCCTGAATCACCGCGTAAAATTAAAACTCTTCGGTTTTTCACCATATCAGCATCAAAGAAGGCAAGTAATCCTTCACTATTTTCTTGCTTTGGAAAACTTACCGATTTATGGACTAATTGACGAATCAGTTCCGCCGTTTTATTTCCTATGGCAAAATACTGTAAATGTTTAGGAAAATTAAGATGCGGATTAAATGTGGTAATAACATTTGCGACTTGTGGCGACACTGCAATAACAATATCATTTGGTAACAACTGGTTTAAATTATATTGTAAATTCAGCAGATCCTTACCTGCTGAAATCCTAAATAAAGGAAGATGGGTAGCCTGTAAATTGGCTTGATTTAATAATTTAGTCAATGCTTCACCTTGCGGTGAAGGGCGGGTGACGAAAATCATTCGCTATTCAATTCCTCTAAAATTGCTTTAGCACCAAGCATTAACAATTTATTAGCGACATCTCGTCCTAACTGTTCTGCTTGAGTAATGCTACCGGACAAAGGGACTTTGATTATTGTAGAACCATCTGTTTTGCCAACTAAACCCTTTAAAAATAGCTTGTCATCCAAAATTTGGCTATAACAAGCAATAGGAACTTGGCAACCACCTTGCAATTGTTGATTCATTGCTCTTTCAGCTTGTATGCAAATTCGACTATGTTGGTCATCTAAAGGGGCCAGTAAAGCTAAAATTTGCTTATCATTAGCACGTGTTTCAATACCAATTGCCCCTTGACCGACAGCAGGTAAGATTACATCAGTATCAATATATTGTTTAATACGGTCTTGCAATGATAAACGTTTTAATCCTACAGCGGCTAAAATAATTGCATCATATTCTTGATTGTCTAATTTTGCTAAACGGGTACCAATGTTGCCTCGCAAATCTTTAATATGCAAATGTGGGTAAAGCGCACGTAATTGACATTGTCGTCGTAAACTTGAAGTACCAACCACTGCACCAGAAGGTAACTGTGATAAATTTTCGTAGCGATTTGAAATAAATGCATCTCGGACATCATCCCGTTTGCAGATTGTTGCAAGTGTGAGTCCATTGGGAAAATGCACGGGAATATCTTTTATAGAATGCACTGCAATATCAGCTTCATTATTTAAAATGGCTTCTTCCAATTGTTTAACAAATAATCCTTTGCCACCTATTTTTGATAATGGGCTATCAAGTAATATATCACCTTTTGTAACCATAGGGATAAGCTCTACAGACAAATCAGGGTGAATGGCTAATAGCTGCTGTTTAACATAGTTAGCTTGCCAAAGAGCTAAAGGGCTTTTCCTTGTTGCAATGCGGATTTTCAATGGATGTTCCTATAAATACTTTTAATGTTATTTTATTATTGATGTCTTAAAGGTGAATAAGAATAACCGTTTGTTATTTAATCACAAATTGACATCATTCAATCATGTATTGTGATTCAATATAATCTGAAACATTATTCAATGATGTTTCAGATTATTAACCAACAAAAGATAATCAAAGTTTATCAATAAACGTTGATGCGTAACCAATATAGTTGGCTGGTGTTAACTGTTTCAAACGTGATTTTTCATTTTCTGGTAAATCTAACGAATCAATAAACTGCTTCATTCCTTCGGCATCGACACGTTTTCCTCGCGTCAATTCTTTTAGTTTCTCGTAAGGCTTTTCAATACCATAACGTCGCATCACTGTTTGAATGGGTTCAGCTAAGACTTCCCAGTTACGATTGAGCTCATCCAACAAGTACTCTTGATTCACTTCAAGTTTGCTTAATCCTTTTAAGGTTGATTGATAAGCAATGATTGCATAACCAATACCTACACCAAGATTACGCAAAACGGTTGAATCTGTTAAATCACGTTGAAAACGGGAAATTGGCAATTTGCTACCTAAATGATTCATAATGGCATTAGCTATGCCAAGATTGCCTTCAGAGTTTTCAAAATCGATTGGATTGACTTTGTGTGGCATGGTTGACGAACCGATTTCGCCAGCTACCGTTTTTTGTTTAAAGTGATTTAGTGAAATATAACCCCAAATATCACGATTAAAGTCGATCATAATAGTATTAAATCGAGCAACACAATCAAAAAATTCGGCAATATAATCATGTGGTTCGATTTGAGTTGTAAACGGATTCCATTGTAAACCCAAAGAACAGACAAACTCTTCACTAAATTGATGCCAGTCAATATGAGGATAAGCCACAATATGCGCATTATAGTTACCGGTAGCCCCATTGATTTTACCTAGTATTTCTACCGATTGTAGCTGTTTTAATTGACGCTGTAAGCGATAAGCGACATTAGCAAATTCTTTACCAATGGTTGATGGAGTAGCTGGTTGACCATGAGTTCTGGAAAGTAAAGGTAAATCACGATACGCTTTAGCCTGGTCAGTAATTTTATCAATTACTTTTTTCCAATACGGGATTAAAACACTTTCTTTCGCCGTTTTTAACATTAAAGCATATGATAAATTATTGATATCTTCGGATGTACATGCAAAATGAATAAACTCATTGACGGCATGCAACTCTTCATTCGTTTTCACTTTTTCTTTAAGAAAATACTCAACCGCTTTAACATCGTGATTGGTTGTTTTTTCGATCGCTTTAATACGTTTAGCATCATCTTCGTTAAACTGTTCAACAATTTGATTAAGATGCGCCAAAGCCGATTGGCTGAGTGCAGGCACTTCAATAATTTCGGGGTGTGAAGCTAATTTTTGTAACCAACGAACTTCGACTTGTACACGGTATTTTAATAAACCATATTCGCTAAAAATAGTACGTAATTCTGTCGTTTTATCTCCATAACGACCATCAATAGGCGAAAGGGCGGTAAGTGCAGATAATTCCATCGGGATAACTCCGTTACGATGTTAAAATAGTAATAAAAAATTAAAGTGAATTTGCTTTTTCAATTTCTTGCAAAAGCGCCTGAGCCGTTTTTATTAAGCGTTTTCGTTGAAAAAATAGCTGTAAACGGCTTCCTCCTACTTGGTACCATAAAATAGCAGAACGAATACAACCCAACAACGACGTTCTCACCTTTGCTTGAACTAAAGAATTTTGTAAATACTCAATTTTACCCATCACTTTAATTTTAGTGGTTAATGGGCTAATAATATCGGAATAAATACCGGCTAACGAATAAGACAGATCATCTACATGTGAACTAATCGTTTCTTCATTCATGATAGGATACAATCCCGAAATACGCGTTAAACGCTGGTCAATATTATTTAATGCATCATTATTTTTTATTAATCTACTGGTAATACTTAATGTTCTTAACAGATAGCGAACAACATCCAGTTGTTCTTTTTGCCCTGATGAAAACAGATAAACTAATGTTTGTAAACCCGTTTTAATATTCTGAATACCACCATACACTTCTTCGGTCGTTTGTGGTGAGGTAATAAAAAGGCTATGTATAGTTTGCTCATAAAGTGTTGAGCTACAGACCCCAGTATTGGCCAACTGGGGAACTAAAACAGAACTTTGTATCACACCGGCAAGGGCAATAGTAGTATGGTAATACTTATTCGTCACTCGAACTCTCCTTACTACGAATAATACGTTCCTCAATAATGCCGCCACCTAGACACACTTCGTCTTGATAAAACACAGCAGATTGTCCAGGAGTGACTGCCGCTACAGGGTTAGCAAAAATCACTTCGATTTTGTCTTCTGATATTGGATTGACCTTGCATTGAATATCTTGTTGACGATAACGCGTTTTCACCGTACAAGTAAAAGATTTGGTCACAGCTTTTCTATCGACCCAATGTAGTTGTTGTGCAATCAGACCATCTGAAAATAGCGCAGGGTGATCATGACCTTGAGCAACAATAAGTTCATTATTTTTAATATCTTTATCCACAACATACCATGGGGTATCATCGGCTTGCTTTAATCCACCAATTCCCAGCCCTTTACGTTGTCCTAAAGTATGATACATAAGCCCTTGATGTTTACCGATAACCTGTCCGTCCACCGTACGAATTGCGCCAGCTTGAGCCGGTAAATATCGAGCTAAAAAGTCACTAAACTTTCGTTCGCCAATAAAGCAAATTCCTGTAGAGTCTTTTTTAGATGCAGTAGCTAATCCTAGCTGCTCAGCGATTTTACGAACTTGAGGTTTTTCAAGTTCCCCAACAGGGAACAGACTTTGTCTAACTTGGTCTTCGCTTAACGTATATAAAAAGTAACTTTGGTCTTTATTATTATCTACCCCTCGCAATAATTCGACTTTATCGCCAGTGGTACGTTTACGAACATAATGACCAGTTGCAATATAATCGGCACCAAGATCTTGCGCTGCATACTCTAAAAATGCTTTAAATTTGATTTCTTTATTACATAAAATATCGGGATTAGGGGTTCGCCCTGCTTTATATTCTGATAAAAAATGTTCAAATACGTTATCCCAATATTCGGCTGCAAAATTAATAGTATAAAGTTTAATATTAAGTTTATCACAAACAGCTTGAGCATCGGCTAAGTCAACAGCCGCTGAACAGTATTCATCTGTGTCGTCTTCTTCCCAGTTCTTCATAAATAAACCAACAACTTGATAACCTTGTTGCTGAAGTAAATATGCAGAAACAGAAGAATCAACGCCACCAGACATACCGACGACAACTTTTGGGGAAGTATTCATATTTGGCATAATAACTAACATTGTCTATAAAAAAATAATGGCTAATTTTAGCATAAATGACCCCAAAAGCATAAATTTATGCCAATAAGAATTCTGATTGAGAACATTTTTTTTACTGGAACATAGACGGATACTTAAACATTTTTACGTTTTTTTACTCAGTAATCTTTCTAAAATCTAAAGAAAAAAAACGAGTGCCTAAATTTCTTAATAAGTGGTTCTATCAACATTAATCAACAAAACCACATATTTTATATGCCATAAAAAAATACAATCAATACACAATATTGTTAATAAAGATCCTTTAACAGATAAACGACATGACCAATAATTTTAAAATCTTGAGGTTCATTTTTGTCTACAGTTATAGACGGATATTTTTGATTATCACAGAGCAAAGCAATGTTAGAACCCTGATTTTGGATGCGTTTAATACTTATCTGATCATCATATTGCACGGCATAAAGATATCCATCAATCGGTTTGCTATGTGCAGTATTAATAATCAAAATATCATGATTGGATATCGTCGGCTCCATGCTATCACCTTTAGCCCAAACCGCTCGCAAGTCATCATTATCAAAAAGTTGATGTTTAATCAATGTGATATCAAACGGTATTGCCTCGATTTGTAAAAGTGACTTATTATTACCGAATTCATTTAATTTATAAAAAGGGATATAGACAAAACCACGACGTTCAGTATCGGGAAGTAACCGACACTCACCTTTACCTGTTGCTAACCACTCAATAGGGATATCACATTTTTGTGCGATAATTGCTAATCTATTAAGAGAAGGGTAAGTTTTACCAGATAAATAGTCACGAATAACGGCTTCAGACATTCCCACTTTTTTGGCAAAGGCATTACCCGATAAACTCTCTAAAACTAAGGTAAGTCGATGCTTAAAATCGATAACACCTGTTTCCTTAAGAATTCGTGTTTTTTCTTGATCTTCAGTTGTTTTTATGTTGCTTTCTTTCATTTTTATAATCCATTTTGCGTTATTTTTTATTTTTCTTGTTTTAATTCGTTTTTTTATGTGTTATTCTTTTGCTTGGAATTTACACCATGCTAGTGTTGTATACCGATAATCTTTTGGATAGCAATAAAAATAAACTTATAGAGGATCTCATAATGAGCGAACAAGATCAAGACTGGACTCCATCAAGAGTAGTAGGCGAAATTAAAATTAGAGGTGGAAATTTAAGAGGTCTATCTCGTGCGAGTGGCTTGCAAGCTGATACTCTACGAAACGCACTTTATCGTCATTGTCCTAAGTATGAACATATTATTTCAGAATATTTAAAAGTTCCTGCTGAAAAAATTTGGCCTTCTCGATATAACTCAAAATCAAATAAAGTTAAATATAAATAAATTATTTAAGTTTCTATTGAAAGACGCCAATCTGGCGTCTTTTATCTTATTGTTAAGTTTTAAAAAAATTAATTCTTTGCTTTTTCCGCTGCTTTAACAATAGCTGCAAATGCATCTGCTTTTAATGATGCGCCACCCACTAATGCACCATCAATATCTGGTTGAGTAAATAGCTCAGCGGCATTTTTATCATTGACCGAACCACCGTATTGAATAATGACTTGTTCAGCTACTTTTGCATCTTGTTTTGCAATATGGTCACGAATAAATTTATGAACAGCTTGAGCTTGTGCAGGCGTCGCTGATTTGCCTGTACCAATTGCCCATACAGGTTCATAAGCAATAACTGCGCCATTGAAAGCTTGAACACCTAATGCATTAATCACCGCATCAATCTGACGAGCACAAACAGTTTGAGTTTGACCCGCTTCGTTTTCGGCTTCGGTTTCACCAATACAAAGTACAGGAATTAAACCTGCTTCTTTAATGACACCAAATTTTTTAGCGATAAATTCATCTGATTCTTTATGATAAGTACGACGTTCAGAATGACCAATAATAATATGCGTGACCCCAACTTCTTTTAGCATGTTGACAGATACTTCACCAGTATAAGCGCCAGATAAATTAATTCCGACATCTTGAGCGCCTAAAAGAATATTTGATCCACCTAATTGGTGTTTAACAAAATCTAAATAAACGACTGGTGGAGCGATCGCAACATCACATTCGACATCCGTAGATAGCTCATTTCTTAGTTCGGCAACTAAGTTTTTAGCCATTTCAATACTACCATTGAGTTTCCAGTTACCCATCACGAGAGGTTTACGCATAATTTTCTCCAACTTAAATTTTAAAAAGGTGTTGATTTTAGAATGAATTCGTTATAATAGTAGACATTATACACCAAGTAAATAAAGTCTGAGGAAAAATATGTCATTAGAAATATTGAATCAATTGGAAAATAAAATCCAACATACTGTGAATACTATCAGTACATTACAACAAGAGATTGCAACGTTAAAACAAGGAAATCAAGAATTAGAACAGTTGATTAATGACAGTTCAGACGAAATGAAAGCACTACGTGATGAAAACGAAAAATTAAAACAAGATCAACAAGTTTGGCAACAACGTATTCAAACTTTATTAAGTAAAATTGGTGAAATAGCACAGTAATATATTTAACTTACACAACGCGACTTAAGTCGCGTTTCTTTTATGCTTCATTAATCTCATTTTAAGATAAGTATAATGCGAGAAAAGTTAAAATCTTTATGGCTTGCTGAAACGATACGCTTGATTGAAAATGAATCAGGTCGATATGCCGATCAAGACATCAATCGAAAGGCAAGGGCTACACAATCATCATTATCCGATCGAATTATCCTACGAGCGGTGATGTTGTCTAAGCAAAATGGACTTTATACTGCACAAACGCTATTACTGCATGCGATAAAAATTTCTTTTGTTCTGCTCCTGTTACTTTCCGTTTTTTTAGGCGTGACATTAGCGTTTAGCGCACTCAATCAAAACCCTGTTAATTTATACTGGGCACTTTTCAGCTTATTAGGCGTTCACCTCATCACCTTTTTAATCTGGGTTTGTTCCTTTTTTTTCTTTTCCAATATGGGCGGAAGTATTCTTATTCATTGTTGGTTATGGTTAGCTAAAAAGCTATCTCAAAAAAAGACCATACAAGAACTGATTCCTGCTTTTGTACAACTGTTTGGGGGTAAAATCCGCTGGCTAATTGGGTTTGTCCTTAATCTTTTTTGGACAATCATATTAAGCTTTGCCCTTGTTGTACTGGTGGTTTTGTTTTCGACACAACATTACAGTTTTGAATGGAAATCAACCCTATTAAACCCCGATGCAATTATACAACTGACCCATTATCTAGGGTTGTTACCTTCAATATTTGGGTTTTCAATTCCGCAAGATGAGATTATTCGATACAGTGAACGCGCACTTAATGCTAGCGAAGTTCGATCGGCGTGGGCGATTTGGTTACTTGGCGTGTTTATTGTTTACGGATTAGCAGTACGTTTTATTTGCATGATCATTTGCGGTATTAACTGGATAGTCAGTTGCCGTAAAGTAAAATTGAATTTAAATTTACCTGAATATCAAATTTTGGCTAATGATTTACAACCGATTTCAATCCACGTTGTGGATGAAGATACGCATAAACAAGATCTTAATATTGATTTAACCAAACATTTTATAAACAATGGCGAAGGAATTTTTTTAGTTGCGGTAGATATTCCTGAAAGCTGGACACCGCCAGCATCTGTTACCTTTTTAGGTTTTGTAAATACGCGTGAACAGCGCAAACAAATTTTAGATTATCTTCAAATAAACCCAGCTAAAAAATTATTAATCGCTATTGATACCGACCGATCACCCGATCGAGGAGTATTAAATTTACTTAGTCAATTAACTGAAAAATCGCAACAAAACCGTATTTGGTTCATCAATCAAGGTCACCAACTTAACAACTGGCAATCTTTACCGTTTGAGTTTGCTCAACCCTCATGGTTAAAAGAGGAACTGTAAAATGTTAACAACATTAAAATTAGCCGTTGTTGGTCATGCTAATGTTGGTAAAACCTCATTATTACGGACATTAATTCGCAATAGTCATTTTGGTGAGGTTTCGAATAAACCTGGCACAACAAGGCATGTCGAATCTATAAAAATAAAACTAGGCAATCAAAAATCGATTATTTTTTATGATACACCTGGTTTAGAAGATAGCTTGGCTCTATACGACTACATTAATCAACTTTTGCCTACCAATCATAAACTTGACGGCATTGATAAATTAACGATTTTTTTACAAAGTCCAGAGGCAGAAAACCAATTTAACCAAGAAGCAAAAGTTATAAAACAACTCCTAAATAGTGATGCAGCTATCTATGTTATTGATGTGAGAGAGCCTATACTACCTAAATTTCATGATGAATTAGCTATCTTAGCCAATAGTGATAAACCTATTTTAGCGGTGTTAAATTTTACTGCACAACAAAATCAGAATGAAAAAGAATGGAAAATGTTACTTTCACGAGTCGGGATACATGCTATCATAAGGTTCGACGCGATCGTGCCACCATTGGACGGTGAAGAAAGATTGTACAAAAGCCTTGCGCTTATGATAGAGCCAGCTAAAGCTATTTTAGATGAATGGCTAAATAAGATAACCGAATTACGAGACTCTCGCAACCAAAGCGCTAACTTAATTATAGCAGAAACACTGGTTGATGTGACTGCATTTTATCAAATGGCGAAAACAGATGATAAACAAGCCATAGTTGATATGCAAAATAAAGTAAGAAAGCGAGAACAAAAAGCAATTGATGAATTATTATCGCTTTATCAATTTGATGCTGAGCACGAAAGCGAACAAGGTTTACCCTTAATTAAAGGGCGCTACAAAGCGGATCTTTTTAATATTGATGCGTTAAAAAGCATGGGCGTTCATTTAACCAAAGGTTTTGTATCGGGAGCCACTATCGGTGCAAGCATCGACTTAGCAACCGGAGGATTGACCTTCGGATCTGCTGCGTTAATTGGTGGTGCTGTAGGTACGCTAATGCAAACGGCCAAACATTACGGATCTAGAATGCGCTACCAGCTATCTGGATACAGTAAATTAAGTGTTGACGATGCAATTATCTGTTTTCTTTCATTGCGATTAATTCGTCTTAAAGAAAATTTGAATAATCGTAGTCATGCAAATACCGACCCGATTCAATTGTCTAATTTGGATAATAGCGAATGGGAAAAGGGTGTATTACCCAAAAGTCTAAAAGTTGCAAGACGTTATTCACAATGGTCAAACTTAAACAAGGGAACCAAAAGATATGACAAAAAAAGGCAATCAACGATACGTGACGTTGCTAAGCAGTTGTTTTAGTCTAAGGAAACGTTGTTTTATTCTCACGTTAATTTTATCTATGTTTATGCTATTTGGCTGTAGCAGTAGTCGGGGACAAGTGACCTCAAATACGCTCAGATCAGAAACGGCTATGTTAGCTAAAATAGAATCCCATTACAAAAAATGGCAAGGTACGCCATACCGTTATGGTGGAACAACCCTAGCCGGGAGCGATTGTTCAGCTTTAGTCATGAACTTCTTTAAAAATAAACTAGCTAAACGATTGCCAAGAAGTGCAGCTGAACAAGCTAAACTAGGTTATAAAGTGACGAAACCCAAAGCGGGAGATTTAGTCTTTTTCAAAACCGGTGGACGGGGTAGTGGATTACATGTCGGCATCTATTACACGGATGGAAAATTTTTACATGCCTCGACGTCGAAAGGTGTCATCTATTCCAATTTAAATGAGTCTTATTGGAAACAGCGCTATTGGATGGCAAGACGAATAAATGATATTTAAAAACGACTAAAATGCTCACTCATCACATCATGACAAGTGAGCATGATACTATCAGCACAATCAGTAATTTCAACTTAAATCAAAGACTGACTTTTCAAATTTCGCATAACATTTGCAACATAAAGCATTTCACTTGGTGTCCCTAATGATATTCGACACCAATTTGTGGCAGGCTCAAAATCTCGACCTATTAAAATAAAATTTTGTTTCATGAGTTCTCGATATTTTTTTAAATCAATGGGGCTTTTATGAAACAAAAAGTTCGTTTCAGATTTAAGATAATGTAAACCTAAATCTGACAAAGTCTTTTCCATAATCGTCCGTGACACATCAACCGCTTTTTTAGAATAAGTTAAAAACTGGACATCATCCATTGACGCTAAAGCCGCACAGACACCGCAATAATTTAACTTTTCGCCTGCAACATACTGAGCAATATGACGAATATTATCCGCTGAACTCACCACATAACCGACACGTAGACCAGCCATAGCATGAATTTTTGAAAACGTTTTCAGTAAAACGATATTATCAAACCCCTTCGATATTAAGTAATCAACCGACTTAAAAGCTGGATCATTGACGAATTCGGCATAGGCTTCATCGACAATAAATACCGTATTTTTGGGTTTACTTGTTAACCATGATTCTATTTTGCTATTGGCAAATACAGTCGAAGTAGGATTATTAGGGTTGACTAAATAAACGATTGAAGAGCCTTGATAATCCTCAACCGCTTTTTGTAAGCCTTTAATATCAATTTGCCAATCGGCTAAGCAAGGCACTTTGGTTACCTTTAATTTAAAGATTTTAGCAAAATGTTCGCCGTCACTATAAGTTAATTCTGGTATCACTAACTGTGTATCCGGTTTCACATAAGCTGCTAATGAACTTCGAATACCTTCAGATGATCCTGCCGTTAGCAAAATGTGATCATCGCTTACATGATGATATTGAGCCAATCGTCTATTTAACAGGGGCATTTCAGCTTTAGCATAACGGTTTGCTTTAGGAATCGCATCAATGGCTGCTTGTTTAGCTGCGCCTGACATACCAAGCGCATTTTCATTAAAGTTCAGTCTAACGGGATTGTTAAGGTTAGGTATCACAACGTTATCTTGTATGGGTAACGAATATGACACTGTTTTTTGTTGTTCTAGTGCATGTGCTTTAGCCAGTAATTGATTAACCGTCAAACCTGCAATTGCAGCGGAAGACAACGTTAATAGTTTTCTACGGTTGATATTCAAATTTGCGACCATTTTTCACCTCTCGATTAATGATTTCTTTACAGGCTAATTAAACAGTGCAATAAACATACCAAATATAATGATAATCATTAAAAGCGTATTGATACCCTAATTAGGGTCAACAATGGTCCATTTTGAAGATGATAACGATTAAATTGGTTAAAAAAACGCACTTTACTGGTGCTAGTTTGCACTAAAGCGCATCACGAATAAAAAGCCATTGCGTATGCTGCATAACATACGCAATGGTCTTAATTAAGATGATATGATTCTAATCACAACAGCGATTGATTAGCTGTCTGCGGGCGTTTCGATATCAGAATACGTCGATAACATTTGCAAGAACTTAAATTTAGCGTTTACCATTTTGGTTGAACGTTCATGCAAGGTATTGGCAATCACCGGTTCTAACGTTTCTAAACGTCTAAAACGCTGCTCTTTCAATAAAATACTAGATAATAATTCACTATTTGGTGATTTAGAATCAAGCACCAGACCAGGTTTACCTTCTGCTGTACGTCGTGGATCATAACGATATAGCGGCCAGAATCCTGATTTAACTAAATCTTTCATCTGTTCATGCGATTTTGCTAAATCATAACCATGTTCTTCGCAAGGGCTATAAGCAATCACTAAAGATGGGCCGTTATAGGCTTCGGCTTCTTGCAGGGCTTTTAACGTTTGATTAAGCTGTGCACCTAATGCAATTTGCGCAACATAAACATGCCCATACATCATCACACTCACGCCTAAATCTTTACGTGCTTTATGTTTACCTAAATCGGCAAATTTAGACACGGCTCCCATTGGCGTTGCTTTAGATTGCTGACCACCAGTATTAGAATAGCATTGTGTATCTAATACCAAAATATTAACGTTATCGGTCAAACTCATTACATGATCCAGTCCACCAAAACCAATATCATATGCCCAACCGTCCCCACCAATTGCCCAAACTGACTTATCGATTAAATAATCCGCATCTTGAATTAACTCTATTGCTTCAGGCGAGTCCAAATGAGCCAGTTGATCACGCAATAAAGCAACCTGCTTGCGTTTATCATCAATAGTAGAATCAAGAGACTGTAACGCAATGACAATTTCGGGCGAAATCTCACCCGCTACATGTTCAAGCAAACGTAACGCCCGT